>JBDTNH010000019.1:0-30669 GCA_039933845.1 Gemmatimonadota bacterium | reverse complement strand
CCGAGCAGGAGCTCGGTGCCGACCGTCACGATCTCGATGGCGGGGCGCGGTGTGGTCAGCGGAAGAGTCGGCGGTATTGGATCAGGTAGGTCACGAACGAATAGATCGTGAGGGTCACCGCGATGCCGAGCGTGGCGGCGACGAAGCCGCCGTGAAACTGGTTCCACC
The DNA here is from genome assembly GCA_039933845.1 of Gemmatimonadota bacterium. GTDB lineage: Bacteria > Gemmatimonadota > Gemmatimonadetes > Gemmatimonadales > GWC2-71-9 > Palsa-1233. The sequence goes on along the minus strand of JBDTNH010000019.1, from coordinate 30,501 downwards.
AGGTGGCGAAGGTGGTGCCTTGCCAGCCGAGCGGGACGAGGGCGTCACGGAAGGCGAACCAGGCGAGTGTGCCGCCGATGAAGACGTTCTGGAGTGACGCCTTCACCTTGCCATCGTGGCCAGCGGCGATGATGACGCCTTTTCGGCTGGCGAAGTAGCGCAATGCCGTCATCGCGGCTTCGCGACCGATCAGCAGCACGCAGGCCCAGAGCGGAATGCTGCCCCAGATCGGGATGTCGTACATCGTCTGTCGTTGGGTGGTGATCCACCAGATCGGGCCGAGTGTGGCGAGCAACAGCAGCTTGTCGGCGAGCGGATCGAGGGTCTTACCGATGTCGGTGATCAAGTTGTCGCGACGTGCGATGCGGCCGTCGATCACATCGGTCACGGCCGCGATGACGAAGATCAGGAAGCACGCGAGCTTGGGCCAGTAGCCCTCGATGAATGGCAGGAACGCCACGACCGGTGTGATCGCGATGCGCGCGACGGTCAGGGTGTTGGGGAGATTCCAGATCATGGTAAGCAGTGAGTCCTGAGTCCAGAGTCCCTATCCCAAGGCCTTCAACACCTGCTTGCTGACGGCCTTCAGCGTATCGAACACGCCTTCGCCCTTGACGGCAATCGCCTCGAACGTCGGCACGCGTTCGATCCAGACGCCGTCGACTTCGCGGACGAGATACTCGCCGGGACGGTACGGATCGGGTGTCGGCTTCTGCCGTGCCTCCTCCTCGACCGGGAACCCGGGGTTGAGGGCGGCATCGAGTTCGGCGATCGGTGCGGCATTGGGCAGGTCACGCTTGTTGTACTGGATGACGAACGGCATCTTCGGCAGGTCGTAGCCGTGCTGCGCCATGTTGTCGTACAGATTCTGCATCGCCTCGAGATTCGCCTCCATCCGATCGATCTGCGAATCGGCGACGAACACCACGCCATCGACGCCCTTCAGGATCAGCTTGCGCGATGCGTTGTAGTAGACCTGACCCGGCACGGTGTAGAGATGGAATCGGGTGCGGAAACCGCGGATGGTGCCGAGGTCGACGGGCAGGAAATCGAAGAAGAGCGTCCGCTCGGTCTCGGTGGCGAGCGAGATCAACTTGCCCTTGGAGGAGGGCGCGACCTTCTCGTAGACGTACTCGAGATTGGTCGTCTTGCCCCCGAGTCCGGGACCGTAGTAGACGATCTTGCAGTTGATCTCTCGCGACGCGTAGTTGATCAGCGACATGCGGGCTGGACCCTCAGATTCCGAAGAGTTTGTCGAGCTCGTCCGCGGCTTCGCCGAGGAACGCAGAGTCGACCTCTGACGCATCGTGCGTCGGGTCGCGATCGAAGAGGGCCGTGAAGATCGTGGTGAGTTCGGCGACCGCCGCCTTCATCCGCAGCTTGACGAGCCCGAGTGTGGTGCGATTGTCGAACAGGACCACCAGGATCACGCGGCGCGCGATGTCGGCGAGATAGAGCGACTCCTTCTCACCCTGATGGAACAGGGCGCCGAACTCGGGCTCGCCGAGCAGGCGGGCGAGCTGGTCGTTGGCGGAGAAATCGGCGGCGGTCAGCGAGGCAAACGCGGTCGGATCGAAGGTCGGCGTCTCGCCGACGGTGATCAGCATCTGTCCGGCGCGATCGACCAGTAGTGCGGTGCGTCCCTGCGCATCGCGCAGGAAATCCTGGAGCACGCTGCGGATCGCGTGGGAGTCTTCCTCGCGGAACGACCACGACGTCGCGCGCGGCGCCGTCATGCCAGTTCCCGTCGGAGCGAGGCGATGACGCGTCGGGCACGAGCGCGGAGCGCGGGCGTCCGCTCCCACTCGAGGTAGTCCTGGAGCACCGGGATCACGACGGTATCACCGTCGCGCTCGAGCCAGCCGAGGGCGGCGAACCGCTGCCACGGATGGCGGGCGAAGAGGTCCTTCCGCTGGACATAGTCGTGCGTCCGGGCCAGCAGCCAGCCTCCGGCCACCCCGACCAGGGTCGCGGCAACGAAGGTCGGCATCACGGCGCGGCGAGCAGTCACAGGGCCTCTCGGGCGGTCAGGGCGTGGCTCAAGGTCACGCCGTCAACGTATTCCAGTTCACCACCAACTGGCAGACCACGTGCCAGCCGGGACACACGGATCCCGCCGTGACGCGCCAGCAACTGCTGCAGGTACGTTGCGGTCGCCTCGCCCTCGAGCGAGGAATTGGTCGCCAGGATCACCTCGATCACCCCCCCTGCCTCGACCCGTCGGGAGAGGAGCCCGATCCTGAGCGCATCCGGACCGATCCCCTCCAGAGGAGAGAGTCGGCCACCCAGCACCACATATACACCCCTGAACACGCCGGCCCGCTCGAGCACCGCCACCGCCGAGGGCTCCTCGACGACACAGATCATGGTGCGATCGCGTCGCGGATCGCGGCAGATCTGGCACTCCTCATCTTCCGTCGGCGCCCCGCAACTGGCGCAGGGATGGACCTTTTCGGCGACGTCCTGGAGGGCCGTGGCCAGTGCAGGCATGCGATCCGCGGGCTGCTGCAGCAGGTGATAGGCGAGTCGGCCGGCAGTCTTGCGGCCCACGCCGGGCAGGCGAGCGAGCTCCCCGATCAACCGCTCAAGCGCATCCACTGGCTCAGCGGTCGCCCTGGGACAGCTCTGCCGCCCGCCGCTGGCCTTCGGCGATGGCACCCTGGATCAGGTCTGCCAGCAGTTCGTGATCCCGCTCGGCGAACGCCGCCGGCTCGATGGTCAACTCACGGAGGCGCCCGCGGCCATCGATCCGGACCTTGACGGCGCCAGCGCCGACGGTCACCTCGATGGATTGTGCGGCCAATTCCTGCTCGGTGGGTCCTGTCCGGCGCTCCGCTTGGGGTCCGGTTTGCGGTGTGTGTTGCTGCCAGTCGGCCAAGAGTGCTCCGCCTTCCCTGTGGAACTTGTCGTCGAGGACGGCTATTGCTCGTCCACCAGCTCCAAATCTAATGCGTCGGCCATCGCATCGAGGGCCGGATCCATCCGTCGCAATTCCTGGAGTCGGTCCTCTCGGATAGTGTCGGCTGTGAGGCGACGCGAGGCGACCGGACCGGCATTCTCGCGGCCACGCGGTGTCGCGGCGATCACCTCGATCCGCACCTCGGTCCCGAGCCTGGCAGAGGCCACGGTCGCGACGGTCGCCTTCTGGCGCTCGATCCCCTCGACCGACACCGCCTGGTCCGTTCCGAAGGACAGCTCCAGCACGCCCGGTGCACCCGTTCGCGGCGTCGCCTGCTGGAGCGCCTTGCCGAGGAACGGCGACTGACGGGAGGCCGCGGCGAGGATGTCGGGCCATGCCGCACGCAGGGAGGTGTCGTCCCATGGGACGGAATACGCGGGCGCGGATGACTCCACCGACCCATCAGGCATCGACCCATCGACCATGGGCGGTGTCGCACGTGGCGGCGCGGGGACCGCTGGCGACGGAGCCGCCGCCGGCTCCGTCGCCCCACCGCTCAGTAACGCTCGCAGGTCGACCACGCGATCCATCATCGCCCAGCGGAGCAGCAGCGTCTCGAGGATGAGTCGCGGATTGGCGCTGCGTCGGAGGTTCGTCTCCGATTCACCGAGCAACTTGAGCATGCGGACCGCATCCTCGGGGCCGATACCCGCACTCGCCGCGGTCACCACGCGGCGGCTGCCGTCGCCCATCGCGGTCGGCTCCGTGCCGTAGTGATGCATCACGATCGCGCGCAGCAGTTCGGCGAGTCCGCCAGCGACCTCGACCAGGTCGGCACCGGCGTCGACCAACTTGTCGACCGTCGGAAACACGCGGGCCGGCTGCCGTTCGGCGACCAAGGCCAGCAGTTCGCCGAATGATTCCTCGTCGATCAAGCCGAGCACTTCGCGCACGCGAGCGGAGGTGAGGGTCCCTTCGCCGAACGAGAGGCACTGGTCGAGCACGGAGAGGGCATCGCGCATCCCGCCGTCGGCGTGTCGGCCGATCAGCAACAGGGCATCGTCTTCGGCCTCGACACCCTCACGGGTCAGCACATCGCGGAGGCGTGATTGAATGGCGACCGGACCGATGCGACGGAAGTCGAAGCGTTGCAGGCGCGACATCACTGGGGCGGCGGCGTTGGCGATCTTCTGCGGCTCGGTGGTGGCGAACACGAACACGACGCCGGGTGGTGGCTCCTCGAGGATCTTGAGCAGGGCGTTCCACGCCTCGCGCGTGAGCATGTGCGCTTCGTCGACGATGTAGACCTTGTGATGGCCCTCTTCGGAGGCGGCGTACATGGCGCGCTCGCGCAGGTCGCGCGCATCGTCGACGCCACGATTGCTCGCCGCGTCGATCTCGATCACATCGAGGTTGGCCTGCCCGTTCCAGATGCGGAGGCAGGGGTCACATTCACCGCACGGCTCGCCTTCAGGCGTCCGGTTGGCGCAATTGAGTGCCATGGCGAGGATGCGGGCGGCGGTGGTCTTGCCGACCCCGCGCGGGCCGGTGAGCAGGTACCCGTGCCCGACGCGATCCTTGGCGACGGCCCCGCGGAGCGCGTTCGCGACATGATCCTGCACCAGCAGCTCCGCAAAGCGGCGGGGACGATAACGTCGGGCGAGCGCGAGTGACATGATGGGGACCAGTGGATCGGAGGGAGAAGCAAGTGCTCCAGGCTTCCCGAAGCGACACCGAGCATCGCTTAGCGCTGCTGCCGGCAAGGCCCTGACGCGGTTCGCGCGACGGCGCCCTTCGGACCTGGAGCGCAGGGAAGATAGCGGCGGCGGCGGCGGAATTCAATCATCCCGCCGCGGCTGGAGGATCGTCGCCGTTACCGCCCCGCTCCGAACAGCACCGCATTCGCGAACAACATCGCCGGTCCCCGCCAGAAGCCGCGGTAGAGCGGATTCTCCGCGAACGCGACCACCGTCCCGCGCCCGGCACGATCGACGGTCGCCCAGACCGAGCCCGGCAGGAACTTGTCGGTGTTGCCGGGCCACGTGAATCCGGCGAGCACCGGCGCATCGGCCTCGAAGACCACGACGTTGTCGCCCAATTTGGTGGGCTTCAGGAAATCGCCCGGCACGGGCACGGCGATGGCGTTCCCCTCGTAGCCCCAGCGGAGCCAGTGCCCGGGCTCGAGCGAGCCGCGCGCGATGGCCCCCGGGACGTACTCCGCACTCTGATTGCCGGCGGCGCTCGGACTGACGAACGGTGCCGGGCTGGCGCTTGCCGACAACGCGGTGTCCGCAGGCGTGAGCTTCTCCTTGTCCGTGTCCTTCACCTCTTCGCCGGCCGGGGTCCGGAGACCCATCTCCTTCGCCTCGAGCAGGGAGACGGCGCTCCCCATCGCGATCAGCGCCCCCCCCCCACGCACCCAGTCGCGCAGGCGGTTCATCCCGCTCGCCTCGAGGGCGCCGCTGTAGCGGCCGTCGGGGAGGATGATCACGTTGTATTCATCGAGACGCACGTTGCCGAGTCGACTCGGATCGACGGCAACGAACGACTGTCCGAGCTCCTTCTCGAGGTACCACCAGACATCACCGAACGCGGTCTGCGAGACGCCATCGCCCGCGGCGACCAGGACCTTCGGCGCGTGCACCGTGCGCACCGATTCGCTGCCGATGCCGTGCTGACCCTGATCGGGGAATGCCGACTGCACCGCCACTACATGCGCGGGGTAGGTCCGCATATGCGCGCTCAGCCGCGCGTGCAGCGAATCGGCGTTGCGCACCGTGCGCATCACAATGGTACCGGCAGGGTAGTCCTGCCCGTCGGCGCGGAGCCCTTCTTCGCTGACACCGAGCGTGAATCCTTCGGCGAGCATCGCAAGCGCCAGCGATTGGGCGTCGCGCGTCCCCGGGACGATCAGGTAGCCGCTCTGTCCGCGGGGCAGCGACACCATGTCATGCGCCTCGCGGTCCTCGACCAGTGAGCTCCTCGAGGTGACAGGCGCCTCGGTCCACACCGCATCGAGTCCCTGCGTGAGTGGCAACGCCCAGGCCGTGAGATCGTAGAACTCGTAGCCTTCGCGCGGACTGTTGTCGCCGCGACGGCGATTGCGTTCGAAGCGGTCGAGCTGGCGCCGAGCGAAGGCGCTGTCGAGCTTCGCCTCGGGCTCGAGGATCGCGCGGGCCAGGCGCCCCTGTGGTTGCGCGAGATCGATCAGGTAACTGCCGGCCGGAAAGCTTCGGCGCGCCGCTGGACCGCCGAGATAGCTCTGGGCGGACGCGACATTCACGACGTCGTTCGCCTGACGCACCTCGATCCCCTGCCAGCGGAGCAGGTCGATCACCTCGCGCGTGCGCCTGGGATCAGCCCCCAGCCCGATGACCACTTGCCGGAATGCGCCGGTCGGCACCATCGCCGACTCGAAGAAGGTGCGGTAGTCACGGAGACGTTCGGTCCGGCCATGGGCCAGTGTCTCGAGTGTCGCCAGCGAGGCGACCACGTGATGGGCGATGCCCTCCCGGAACGAGGTCACCGAGCCGTCGCTCTTCCGGAGCATCAGTTCGGGGCCACCGTCGGTCTCGAAAGTCATTCCGGTCGCCCCCTGCAGCGACGGCCAGGTGTCCCAGTAGCCGGGATAGAACAGGTCGAACACATCGCGCACATAGTACTGCCAGCCGAAGCGGTCGAACGCGGCCGCGTTGCCGCGGCCGAAGGTCTCGAGCCACGCCACCGAACTGGCCGGAACGTTGGGGTTGACCGGGGACGCAGCCGGTGGGAAGAAGAACTGGGGCGTGGTGCTGTGCAGATCGACGAACAGCTGCGGATGCCAGCGAATCACCGCGCCGGCGGTCGCCCGCGTCTCCGCCTGCGAGAGGGCCAAGAGATCGCGATTCATGTCGAAGCGATAGTGATTGAAGCGGCCCTGGATGCTCCAGGGTTCACTCTGCTCGAGGGCGGCCGGTTCCGAACTCGCCAGGGCCACCGAATTGTTCCACGCCGCGAAGCGTTCGTGACCGTCGGGATTCTGCGACGGATTGATGATCACGACCACATTGTCGAGCAGCGAGGTGATCCGTGGCGACTCGGAGGCGAGCAACGTGTAGGCCGTCATCATCGCGGCCTCGAAGCCCGCGGGCTCGTTGCCGTGGATCGAATGCGAGAGGATCGCCACCGTCGGTGTGCCGGCGATGATCCCGGTTGCCCGCGCGGCATCGCTCTTTCGCGGATCGGCCAAGTCACCCAAATCCTTCCGAATCGCAGCGAGCCTCGAGATGTTCGCCGGCGATGAGATGATCACCACACGCATCACCTTCCCCTCGGCCGTCGTCCCGGTGACCTCCATCCGCGCGCGGTCAGGCGAGGCCTTCACCATCGCCTCGAGCACCGCCTGTTGCTGATGGTACATCGTGTGCCGAGTACCGATCGCGTGTCCGAGCAACGAGTCCGGTCGCGGGACCGCCGAGCGATAGGGACCCTCACCGTAAAAGTCGTACGCCGGCGCGCCGGGCGCGACGTGCACGGTGAGAGGCACCTGGGCCGCGAGGAGCGACGGGAATGCCACGAGGAGGAGGGAGAGGCGCATGGGAAGTCTCGAGAGGCGAGAAGCGAGAGGCGAGAAGCGAGAAGCGAGAAGCGAGATGCGAGATGCGAGATGCGAGATGTGAGATGCGAGATGCGAGATGTGAGGCAAAAGATACGACCGGAGGGGCCATGTGTCACCTTCCTTGAGGCTCCTCTCGCTTCACGCTTCTCGCTTCTCGCCTATCGCTTCTCGCTTCTCACCTCTCACTTCTCACGTCTCACTTGGCTTCGGCCGCGTACTTCCCGGGATTGCGTCCCCGCTCCTGTACGTCGGCGACCGCGGCGCCGACAAGGAACACCAGCGAGCACCACCAGACCCAGAGCAGGAAGAGCATCAGGGCGCCGAGGTTGACGTCGATGGTGTAGACATCCCCCTGGGCGCCGAGTGAGAGATAGAGCGAGTAGAGACGTCGGGCGAGTTCGAAGCCAAGCGTCGCGACCACGGCCGCCGTGGCCGAGGCGCGCCATGAGAGTCGTCGGGGGGAGGCGTAGCGGTAGATCGCGATGAAGAGCGCCATCGCCGAGGCGGCGGCGACCGCCTGGCCGAGGATCTGCCCGACCGTGGTACCGAGCATGTCGAGCACCGGGATCCCGGCGAACCAGTTTTTCTCCGCGATGCGGACCGAGGCACTCAGCACGGTGTTGACCAGGGCGAGACCAACGACGAATCCCATCATGGTGAAGTCGCGCAGCTTACCGAAGATGAACCCAAGGAGGTAGTCCACCACTAGCTTCGCGTGGCGGGGTGGCGACTTGGCGTCGTACACCTCCGAGAGCGTGCTACGAACCGAGGAAAACAGTCGCGAGCCGAACCAGAGGAAGGCCGGGATGGCGAGCAGGGTCACCTGACTCTGGTAGCCCTGCACGGCGCCGACGACGCCTTCGATCAGGGCGAACGGATCGCGCCCAACCACCCCGTGCGCATGCTCGGGCAAGAGTGTTGAAAGCATCCGGTCGGGATTGGCGAGCGCGAAGAATCGCGTGTGCCGGAGCGCGAGCGCCAGCCCTTGCAACACGAGCAGTGCCAGCGGGACCAGGGCCAACAGGGCATCGAAGGTGAGCGCCGAGGCGAGCATCGGAATGTGGGCGCGCTCCATGACGGCCTCGAGCCGTTGGACAAGCGGAGGCACATGGGGGATGACGGCAGAGAGCCCGCCGGTGGGCGGGCTCTCATCCGGATGGTCCTCCACCGGCTCGGTGGGCACCTAGACGGCGGCCTCGTCATCGTCGATGTCGGCCACACCATCCGCCGCCATCACTGTCCGCCGGCGCGACCGCGCGTCCTCGAGCCGTCGCTCGAGTTCATCGCGCGCATTCGAGGCGGTCTTCTTGATCGCCTTCCGTCCGTCGCGCACCTCGCCCTTCACATTCTCGGCGAGGTCATGTGCGGATTCCTTGAGGCGACGCCCCCGATCGACGACCTCGTCGCGCACATCCTCAAGTTTCCCTTCGACGTCCCGACGTATACGATTCGCGCGCTTGGCGAGATCACGTCGCGTGCGCTCGCCGGACTGCGGCGCATACAGCATCGCCACGCCCGCGCCCAAGAGGGCACCGATCAGGAACCACTTGACCCCTGCCCCACCATCGGATTCGATGATGACATCGGGTTGCTCTGTCTTGCGTGACATCGTTCGCTCCTTCCGATTCATTCTCCGGCGTCCGGATCATCTTCGGCCAAGGCGTTCACCTTGGCGAGCGCACCGTGACGTATCGCCGGTGCCGAAATGTACTGTGAGACGACCTCGCTGGTGCCGCCAACCTTCAGCTGGTCGAAGAGGAAGCCGAACGTTTCCTCGAGCGATGCACCGATCTGGCCACGGACCTCGGCGGGCAGCTCCCACAATTCCCGCTTGAACTGGCCAATCGCCTTCTTCCGGGTCTTGTAGTAGAACTGCTCGTCCGAATCGTTGGCGCCACGCTCGCCGGCGGCATTCTCGTCCAGCCAGGCATACATCCGGCTCCGCAGCTCGGCCGGCAGGGCCGGATGATCGAACACCATATTCTGGAAATTGGTCGCCAGGTGGATCTCGGCCGTCTCGATCCGGGGGAAGTTGCCGAACGCGTCACCCGGCAGGGTCGAGGCGCCGTGCTGTACCGCACCGCCCAGGCCGTAGTCATCCCGGGCAGAGGTGCTGAGCGCCTCCAGGGCCTCGAGATCGAGCTTCACGGCGGCGATCGAACCGTCCGGCAGGACAATCCCGCCGTGGGAAGTGCCCGTCTGTACCGAGATCTTCGAGATACCGGCCGCGGGCCCGCTCTCCGCCATCGTCCGGTTGAAGCCGTCCATGAAGGCATGGAGCTCCTCGACGGTCGAGTTCTTGTGGCCGACCTCACCGATCTCGGCACCAACCGAGACCGTCACGCCGTCGGGCTCGTGCGTCCGGATGAACTGAGTGATTTCGGAGGCTCGCTCGTAGTTCGCCCGCTGTTGCTCGTCGAGGGTCTCGTACGAGAGATCGACCAGGGTCGAAGTGTCGACATCGATGTTGTAGAAGCCCGCCGCGACCTCCTCGGCGATCAGCTTCTTGACCTCACCGACCTCGGCCTCGGCGTCGGCGGCGTACTTCTTCGGGTTGACCTGGCAGTGGTCGCCCTGGATAAAGACCGGGTGGTGGAACCCCTCCCGGAGCGCCGCGCCCAGCATCACGGCGACGTACTCGGCCGGCCGCTGATCGGTGTAGGCGATTTCGCTCCGGGCGATCTCGAGGAGGATGGCACCGGCGTTCCTGGCACGGGCCGCACGGAAGACCGCCCGAGCCGTGTCGTAGGCCATCATCCGGACATTGATCGCCGGGACCGTGAAGCCTGCCACGTCGCCGCGACCACGAGCCAGATAGAGATCGTGGATGGAGGCGGGACGAGACCCGGCGGCTTGAGCGAGATCCCAAATCAAGGCGCGAGCAGCATCGCGCGTCGTCTCGTCCGCGAACACCGCGTCGAAGACCAGCCGATCCATCGCCTCACTCTGGAAGGCCCGTATCTCGGAGATTTCCACACCGGATTCCGAGAGCGTAATCGCACCTTCAAAGCCCGCCAAAAGCTTCCTCTTCACCTCGGTCATTCGCTCCTCATTCCCTTGAGTTGATGGTCGCGTCCCGATCGTTCCAGACAATCTATCTGGCGACCACTGGGTCTGGCAAAGTTGGCCTCTGGCAAGGGGTTCCGCGGGCCGTCCCCCCCCGTTGAATGGCCAAAAATCGACTGTCACGACCCGAAGTTTCCACATTAACTGGGCGGGTGAATCCTTTGTGGATGTTGAACTTACAGAATTCGGTTGACGTGGAAAACTCCAAACGCCGGGATCGCCAGTCTACAAGCCATCAGCGGGTGTGACCACCCCTGATATCCACGAGTCCACGCGTGGAAAACTCCGTTCTTCCACAGATGTGGCCAAGTCGATTGTCAAGATCAGGTCAAGAATTGGTCATGTGGATCGGATGTCGATTTCCAACCAAGAGTCCCCTTCCCTTTTCCCTTGGTAAAGCCGTTTCGAGCCATGGGTCATGTGGAAACTTTTCTCTCCACATCTTCCGCAATTGTTGACGGATCGACCCGGTTTCCCGACACAACGTCGTTGCCGGAGGCGGTGCCATACGGCGTCGATTTCCACTAGATTGCCGCCCGGAAAGTCCCCCACCATTCACGTCGCCGGGAGTACCCCCACGCCATGACCGGATCCCCGATCCGTCGCACCAAGATCGTTGCCACGATGGGCCCTGCCTGGGAAGAGCCGAGCCGGATGCGCGCCTTGCTCGACGCCGGTATCGATATGGTCCGCATCAATGCTTCCCACGGGACGCCAGAGACCCGAGCCAGCTGGATTGACCGAGTCCAGGCGATGCGAACCGAACGTCAGGTTCCGACCGGTATCCTGATCGACCTGCATGGCCCCCGAATTCGCGTCGGGAAGCTCCCGGAGCCCATCACCCTCGAACCCGGCCAGATGGTGCGTTTCGCCCCAGAGGACTCGGCTGACACGGGCGAGATTCCCACGACCTATCCGGCACTTGCCGGCGATGTGAAGCCGGGATCCCGGATTCTGCTCGACGACGGCCTGCTCTCCGTCGAGGTCATATCGGTCCAGGGCGACCGGGTCGAGGGCCGGGTGCAATACGGTGGGCTCCTCAAGCCCAACAAGGGGATGAACCTCCCCGGTGCCGATGTGAGCGCCCCGGCGATGACCGAGCAGGATGCCGAGGAAGTGCTTCGGGTCACTGCCCAGGGCGTGGAGTACATCGGCATCTCGTTTGTTCGTCGGGCCGAAGATGTCGAATCGGTTCGGCGTCTGGTCCCGAAGCGGACCCGGCTGGTGGCCAAGATCGAGAAGGACACCGCGCTCAAGAATCTCGACGAGATCCTCGAGGCGTCAGACGCACTGATGGTGGCCCGTGGCGACCTGGGTGTCGAACTGCCGTTCGAACAGGTACCGCTGGTCCAGAAGCGGCTGATCCGCCAGGCCAACCGTCACGGCAAGCCGGTGATCACCGCGACCCAGATGCTCGAGTCGATGATCAATCACCCCCGCCCCACCAGGGCCGAGGCCTCCGACGTGGCCAACGCGATCCTCGATGGCACCGACGCCGTGATGCTTTCGGCAGAGACTGCGGTGGGCGCGTATGCCCTCGAGGCGGTGCGTGCAATGGACCGGATCGCCCAGGAAGTCGAGGGCGCCCGCCTGCGGTCGAGCGACAATGACCGCCGACGCTGGACGATGCCGGCACCGCATCTCTCGCGCACCCTGGAGGGGGCCGTGCCCACGGAGGATGCCATTGCGGTGGCCGTCGCGATGGCCGCCGACATGCTCGACGCCAAGGCGGTGGTCTGCTTCACATCGAGTGGATTCACTGCGCGGACCGTCTCCTCCTACCGCCCGCGGGTGCCGATCTTCGCGTTGACCGCCGAGCCGGAGACCTACCAGCAGCTGGCGCTCTCGTGGGGGGTGGTCCCGGTGATGATGCCCCATCTCAAGAACTATGACCCGATGTGGAACCTGGCCCGGGCGCAGCTGCTCGCGAGCGGCATTGTCAGTGAGGGCGCGCGGGTTGTGGTGACCTGCGGCGTGCCATTCGACCACCCGGGCACGACCAACCTCCTCAAGGTCGAGACGGTCTAGCGCGGTGCGGATCACGCTCCTCGGCACCGGAACGTCGATGGGTGTCCCGCAGATCGGTTGCGAGTGCAGCACCTGCCGGTCGAGCGACCCGCGCGACCGGCGGAACCGAACGGCCGCCCTGATCCAGGATGGCGATACGACGATCCTGATCGACACCCCACCCGAGCTCCGCCTCCAACTGCTGGCAGCTGGTGTCAGCGCCGTGGACGCCGTGCTCTACACCCACTTGCACGCCGATCATGTCCACGGGATCGACGATCTCCGCAGCATCAGCAACCAACGGACCGCCCCACTGCCCCTCTACGGCCCTCGACAGGCGGTCGACCACATACGGCACCGCTTCGGGTACATCTTCGATCCTGGGGTCGTTCCCTTGGCGGGAACGAGCAAGCCTCGTCTGGAGGCCACCATGATGGATGCCGGTGAACCCCTCCAGATCGGCCAGATCACCGTCCTGCCGCTGGCGTTCCGTCACGGCCACGAGACGGTGTTCGGTTACCGATTCGGAAGGATCGCCTACCTCACGGACATCGAAGCGGTCCCGCTCGAGCATGACGACCACCTCCGCGACCTCGACCTGCTGGTGCTGAGCGCCCTCTGGTGGCGGCCACACCCGACCCACCTGTCGATCCCCGAGGCCATCGCCACATCACGCCGGCTCGGCGCCACGCGTACCGTGCTGACCCACCTGACCCACGAGACGAGTCACGCGGAGCTGGAGGCGAGGCTGCCGGATGGGGTGGAGGCGGGGTTTGATGGGATGGTGGTCCCCATTTAGGCGCCTGCGTATTTAGGCGCCCGTGTCAACGGGCGCTTCGGATATGTGCCCCCCCCTTTAGGCGCCCGTGTCAACGGGCGCTTCGGATGTTCGCATTGTGATGCAGGCATCAGTGGTCGCGACCGATCGACCTGATGGTCGATCCTAAGGAAGCGTCAGAACCTAAACGCCCAACGCCCTCACTTTCGTGAGGGCGTTGGGTTTAAACCGTGTAGCCTCCTGCATCAGCGAGCGCCTTGGATCCAGAGGAGCAGATCCAGAGCGCCTGCTGACGCAGGCGCCTAAATCACGGGGTCATGGTCGCGCTGGTCGCGAGGCCATCGCCGGCGGCGGTGACGCCGACAGCCATGATCACGTTGGTCGAAACCACACCGGTCTGCGCCGTGGTGCCGTTCCAGGCATTCACGAACGTACCCGGGGCGTTGTAGACCCACGAGCGGTAGGTGCCCTGGTCGGAACCGATCGCCGTCGTCGAGCTACCGAGGAAGCTCCAGTAGGTGTCCGGTCCAACCGTGGTCTGCCGGTAGAAATCAACCCGCGCGAACGGCTGGTTCGGCGTGTTGGTCGGCGAGACAGCCTGCGCACGAAGCGGGGCCACCGAACCGAACTGGTTGGTCGTGGCAACGGTCGCAATGATCCGGAAATGCTGGATCGAATTGGTCACGTTGTCGTCACCGCCACCAGGGAGGCCATCGGCCCCGAAGTTGAAGGTGTTGAAGTCCACGCCATCCTCAACCAGCAACGCCGGGATCGCCACGATCAGCGAGCGGCCCGGCAGCGGACCACCGGTGAGGATGCTGCCCGGGTTCCACGACCACGCCACGACATTGATCGGCTTGGTATTGGTCGGTGCAGCCTGGACGTTCTCGAACGGGAACAGCGCCGCGTTCACCGCCTCGAGGTGCCTGACGTACGGCGTACCGGTGTTCGGCACGATGGACGACAGATACGGTGAGGTGATGATGTCATCGAACACGATGCCGATCGAGCTACGGCTGTAGCGCAGCGAGTCGGACAGCGCACCCGGGAGCGTACCAGCCTCCGGATAGGCGAGCTGCAACGACTGGCGAACGACTTCAGTCGAGTCGGCGAACGTCGGACCGAAGGCCATGACCGTCCCGCTGAGCGAGCCAGGAATCGTGAGACCCGTGGCGAACGGCGAGAGGGTGCTGACCACAGACTTGCGGAACAGCGAGACCGAGGTGTTACCGGCGGCGTCCGTCACGTTCGATGAGTAGCCGTAGTAGCCCTCGTCGTCGAACGCGGTGTTCGGCACCGACATACCACCCTGCCAACCGTCGACACGGAGCGTGCCGCCAGCGGTGATGTAGGCCTTGGTGCACGTCGGAGCAGTGACGAACGCTGCGCCGATCGGGCCAGAACCCACAAGGCAGAGACCCATGTTGTTCACATGGCCAGCCGTCGAAAGGGCATGGGACTGGGCGGCGACACCGAACAGCGGCGCGCCCATGTTGTAGAAGCCGGCACGGTCGTCGAGATACTCGACGCGGTACTCATCAGCGGCGGCCGGCTTGGCCGCACGGAACTGCGAGTCCACGGCGACCACGACCTGACCAGCGTAGAAGCCGGTGTTCAGGCCCCAGCGGATCGACGGCAGCGTCTTGTCGACGCCGAAGGTATCGGTCTCGCTGGACTCACCAACGTTGCCCAGGCGATCGGACTCGGTCCCGTACACCACGTACGGAGCGGTGCCGTTCATGATGCCGGGGTCACCACCGATGAAGTTGGTGGCACACTCCGGAATGTCTGCACCTGTACCGGTCGGCATTGCGACGCCAGTGGCACCTGCAGTCGGGCAGTTCACCACGTCGTACAACGTCGCGCGGTCACGGCTCGCCGTCGGCCGGAGGCCAACGCCGAAGTCGAACGACGAGAAGTTGATGAAGTTGAAGGCCGCATTGACCCAGCCGGTGACGGCCGGAGCGTTACGGGTGATGTCGGGCGTGTTGACCGACGGCGCGCGGAAGTCGAGTCGGAGCGAGTCCGGCGTCGAACCGAGCACAACCGTGTTCCGGATGAGGGTGTCGGCCGGGAACGCGTTATTGGTGTTGTCGATCGCGGCGAAGACGCGCACGTTGTCCCGGTCACCGCCGGTCCATTCGTAGTTCGTGCAGTCCACGTCCGCGCCAGCGTCGGAGTAACCGAACGACTGACGGAACGGCACCGAGGCGTCGAGCACGGCAGGACAGCTGCCAATGTCGCTGCCGACGGTGAACGTTACGCTCGCAACCGAACGACCGGCAGTGTAGACCACCGGATACAGCGTGGCTTCGGTCAGGCCACCAGCGCCCGGACCACCCCAGTAGGTCAGACCCGGCGTGCCGGAGCTGTTGGCCGTCTGGGTCGGCTTGATCAGGTCAGCTGCGAAGCCGTCCTGGTTGTTCAGCACGATCTGGATCGTGTTGGTCGCCGTCGCGGCGGCGCCGCGCGGGTACACCGCGGCCGAGATCGTGGTCGGACCGTTGTTGAAGTCCACGGTGGCCGTGCCGGCAGCCACGTTCTTCACGTAGTTGGCGGTGTTGACCGAGAGCCGGATTTCGCCGGCCGACGGCGACGTGGCGAACGACTGCTTCGCCGCACGCTTGTTGCCGATGAAGACCGCGACCGAGTCCACGAGCTCTTCGCCCGGGTTGAAGTTCATGTTGATCTCGATCTGGCCCATGACATTGCTGATGTTCACCGGGGTGCCGAAGTCACCGGTCGTCACGGACTGGATGGAGATCTGGGCCGGCTGGATCGGGCGAACCGTCACGCCGATCGCGGCGGTGGCCGTCTGGCCGCCAGCCGTGGCCGTCGCGGTGATGACCGCGGTGCCTTCGGAGACCGCGTCGATGCGGCCCGTGCCGTCAACCGTCGCGACACCGGTGTTGCTGCTGCCCCACGACACGGAGCCGGTCACGCCGGCGATCGTGATGAGGTTGGCCGACGCCTGGACGAACGTGCCCGGGGCGACCGTCGCGGACGTCGGCGAGACCGTGAACGACGTGATGTTCGGCGACCCAGGCGGCGTGCCCGGATCAGTGATGGTCAGGTCGTCGCCGCAGGCCGCGAGGCCGAGCGTGACGATGCCTGCCATCAGGAACTTGCGATAATTCTTGAGCATGTACTCCCCCAATGGTGATGATGTGGGCCTGAGTCCTTCAGGTCCCGCGATATTCGGTACTTCCCTGCATTCCTGCTGTCCATCTTGTGGCCCGTGACCAATAAGCAGTCGTTCGGGCGAGGCCGGGGCTACGAGAACCAGTGACGACGGCGTTCCCCGAGCATCCGCGTCGTTCCGACACCCGTAGCCGACCACCACACCGGAGTGCGGAGTCGGAAACCGGGGCCAGCACCTAAAGCTATCGGGCGTCCTGCATCAATGCAAGTCACTGCAGCGCAACGACTTGGACTCCCTCCAGCTGGCTCGGTACCTCCCAAGGGCTTACCTCCCATGGTCACGGGCACACGATGCCGT
This sequence comes from Gemmatimonadota bacterium, assembly GCA_039933845.1. Lineage (GTDB taxonomy): Bacteria > Gemmatimonadota > Gemmatimonadetes > Gemmatimonadales > GWC2-71-9 > Palsa-1233. Next base: position 13,655 of record JBDTNH010000019.1, on the reverse strand, counting down.
CCCCCTGTAGGGCAAATACCGTGCACAAACGCCAATCTGAGTCGAAGCCCAGGATTCAGGGTCGTGTTGGCGGGAGGAGCGTGAAGGTCATGACGGCCTCGCCGCCGCGCTCAAAGGCACCAACGGCGCGGATTGGCGACGATTTGAGCGCCTGGGCCAGTGCGCCCTTTCCCTCGATCCTGAGGGAACCCACCTGAAGCTCGGTGGTCTCGGGAGAGGCCCTGAGGTCGAGTCGCCAGGCGGTATTTCGGTCCCCAGTGTATCCGAATGACATCAACCGTGTCGATCCGACATCAGTTGCGCCCACTGAATGCCCAACCCAGCCCAGTTCAGCCCCATCGAGCTTGAGTGACCATTGGTCATCTTCGCCCTCGATACCCTGCTTGAGGCGGAGCAGACGCTCCTTCGACCGGATCCCGAGCTCCTCGCCGACCTGGTCGAGGCGACCGGCGTCGAGCCCGAGTTCGAGGAGCTCCCAATCGGCCGCCCCCATCGCGGCCAGGGCCGTGAGGGTAAAACGAACGGGACGGCCACCCTCGCGACGGCGCACTGGGGCCCCATTCGCCGCGACGACTTCGAACTGGCCGACGCAGACGATCCCGGGAATCCAGTCGGCGAAGCGCGGCTCATCCTGCGCAATGCGGAGGAGATTGGTGGGGAGACCCGTCCCCCGTGAGACGGGTCGGGCCTCGAGACCTGCAGGCAGCAACTGGCGTGCGATAGCCGGATCGGCCAGATACCAGATGCAGAAGCTCCCCTCTGCATTGACCCACCGCCAGAGCGGAGGGTTGTCCTGCGCGCCGACGAGCGTTGGCACCGACATGGCGGCGACCAGCACGCCGCACACCATTCCCCTTTGCCACCATCCGGGCATCCTCACTCCTTTGTGGCCGCCGCCACCGCCTCGCCCAAATGAACGTAACTCTCGGGGTCGAGCGCGGCGAACGCGCGATCGATGTAACGGACCACCCCGTCGCGACCGAGGACGACGACGGCCCGCCGAGCCCGCCGACCATCTGCCGCATCGTACTGCCGCGCGACGATCAGGTCGGGATCGCTCAGGAACTTGAAGGGGAGGTCGAACTCGCGCGCAAACCGGACGTGCGAGGCGAGTGAGTCAGTCGAGATCCCCGCTACCACCACGTCGTTGCCAAACAACTCGGCGGCACGATCGCGCAGCCCCTGCCACTCCGCAGTACAGCCCGGCGTGAAATCACCAGGGTAGAACGCGAGCACCACGACCCGCCCGAGTTCCTTGCGGAGCGAGAACGGCTGGTCGACCGGACCCAGTCCATCGCGGGTCGCGTACTGCAAGACAATATCCGGTGCCGGTCGCCCGACCCGCGCCTCCTCGGCGACTCGAAGCCGGATCGAGACGGGCGCGGCAGCATCTTGACCGCTGGCCGTTACGACCGGGATCCCACACACTACCGCGAGCACCATGCTCCGCCACCATCGCATCATCGTGCCACCACCTTTGCCAGCTCCGCCGTCAGGTCCTGCTCCGCGCCGATGCCGGTGTAGCGGATCACCCCGTCGGACCCGATGATCACGACATACGACGTCGCCGGTGCCTGGAAGGCGCGCACCGCCGTGCCGCGATCATCATACATGACCCGATAGGGAGGCTTCTGTTTCGCCACCCACGCCGCCACTCGCCGCTTGGGATCGTTCACGGTGACATTGACCCCGACAAAATCCACGCGATTGCCATAGGCCGCATGGGCCTTCCGCATCGTGGGCATCAGCGCTTCGCACACCTCGCACCAGGTGGCCCAGAACTCGATGAGCATCGGTCGACCCGTGGCCTTCGCATCGAGGGTGACCGACGTTCCCTCGAGCGTCGTGACGGTGATCGCGTTGGCGGCGTTCCCCACCTGCTGGGCCAGGAGCGTGGTGCTCCCCCCCCCGGCTGCCGCACACGCCGTCAGCACGAGCGCGCACCGGCCCCACGAGTTCAATACCATACCGATCCCATCCTGACGAAGTAGTACTCAGCCATCGCCAGCATGACGACGGCGGCGATCCGCTTGATCCAGATCATCCATTGGCCGGCACGGGGCAACGAGGCGAGCGTCCCGGCACTCAGGCCGATGACGACCAACAGGGTGCACATGCCGAGCGAAAAGACAAACAGGTAGGCGAACCCCCACGCGGCACTCTGCGTTGTGGCCACCCATGTAAGGACGGCCGCGAACGCTGGTGCCCCACACGGCGCGGCCACCAGGCCCGAGGTGGCCCCCACCAGGAAGGCCCCACCCGGCGAGCCACTGCCGAGGGCACTGGCCCACGCCACCAGTCGCGTGGGTGCCCGAACCGGCAGGACATCGAGCATCGCGAGCGCCGCCAGCAACAGCACATTGCCGATCGCAAAGTAGGCCCAAGGGTTGCTCGAGATGCCCCCGAACAGGGAGCCGGTCATCCCTGCGATCAAGCCGAGCGTGGCGTAGACCATCGCCAGCCCGAGTACGTAGCTCCCGGTCAGGAGCGCCGTCCGCGCACGACTCCGCCCGATCGCACCCGTCCCCCCGAGCAGACCGGCCGTGATCGGGATCATCGGATAGATGCAGGGTGTCAGGGAGGTGGCGACACCCGCCACGAAAAGCAGCCCGAGCGCCGTCACCGGATGATCGGCAAGCGCACCACCAAGCGCGGGCTCAAGCATCCCGGTCAGACCCCTGCCGGCTGTTCCCCGTACCGGCGAGCGACGTAGTCGTCGAGAATCGCGAGAAAGTCGGCGACGATCGTGTCGCCACGCAGCGTCGTGAGCAAGGCGCCGTCGAGATACACCGGGGCGCGCGGGTCCTCAGCCGTTCCGGGCAGGGAGATACCGAGGTCGGCGTGTTTCGATTCACCGGGCCCGTTCACGACGCATCCCATCACCGCGACCCGGAGCGCCTCGACACCCGGCCGCTGTTCCCGCCAATCGGACATCCGCGTGGCGAGATGGGTCTGGATCTCTTCTGCCATCTGCTGGAAGAAGGTGGAGGTGGTTCGGCCACACCCCGGACAGGCGGTGACCTGCGGCGTGAAGTGACGGATCTCCATCGACTGCAGGATCTGTTGCGCGGTCCGCACTTCCTCGGCACGATCACCACCGGGCTTGGGGGTGAGCGAGACGCGGATCGTGTCGCCGATGCCACGCTGCAGGATGATGCCGAGCCCGAGCGCACTGGCGACCTGACCCTTCATCCCCATGCCGGCTTCGGTGAGACCGAGGTGCAGCGGGAGGTCAGTCCGTGCCGCCAGTCGGGTGTAGACCTCAACGAGATCCTGCACCCCCGAGACCTTTACCGAGAGGATGATTCGGTCGTGTGCCTGACCGACGGACTCGGCCGCGCGCGCCGAGCGGAGCGCGGACTCCACCATCGCCTCGAGCATCACCTCGCGGGCGTCGGCCGGTGCCGGAAGCGCGGCATTGGCGTCCATCATCTCGGTGAGCAATTGCTGATCGAGCGAACCCCAGTTGACGCCGATCCGGATCGGCTTGTCGTTGGCAATCGCGACCTCGACAATGGCCCGGAAATGCTCGTCGTGCCGCTTGCCGCCGACGTTGCCGGGATTGATCCGATACTTGGCGAGGGCGCGAGCGCAATCGGGATAGCGCGTCAGCAGCAGATGACCGTTGTAGTGAAAGTCGCCGACGATCGGGACGGCGATGCCCCGGGCTTCGAGTCCGGCCACGATCGCGGGGACGGCTTGGGCCGAGGCGTCGTTGTTCACGGTGACGCGGACCAATTCGCTGCCGGCCTCGGCGAGGGTCGCGACCTGCTCGATCGTCCCCGTGACGTCGGCTGTGTCGGTGTTGGTCATCGATTGCACCACGACCGGATGCAACGAGCCGACCGCCACGGATCCAATCGTGACGGTCGGCGTGGGTCGGCGAATGATCACCGACACCGTGCGGTGCTCAGCCGAGGCCGAGCTGCGTTACAAAGCGGTCCCACTCAGCGGGGGTCACCGCCCCGTCGAGCCGCAGTGGCTCGAGTGCCGCCATGATCTCGGCCCGGGTGCCACCGATGCTGCGATCCCGCAGCTCCTGGATGGTGCGGGCAAACCGGTGCTCATATTCCTGCGGCGTGAGCTCGCCGCCCTTGTGGGCGGCCGATAGCTTGCGCAGCTCATCGGCAGCACGCGCCGGCGGGATCGGGGTCTGCTTGGCGTCGGACATGCGGGAAATCCTGAGGAAAGGGTCGACCGGAAAGATAACAGGATTCCGGGGTCCGGGTGTCGCCACCGCAAAGCCCGGAAACCCTCGGCATCAGGCTACCGGACTCGGCTCCGCCCTGTCGTCTCACACCCCGACGACCGGCGCGTGTCGGCGAGTGCCGAGATCTGCCAGCCTTCGGGAGTGCGGATCAGCCACATCACGTCGATGCCGCAGTGCGAGAACTTCTCGCCAAGCGAGAAGGTATAGAAGACATGCAGGGTCGCGAGATCGCCATCGACCCGGATTTCGGGATCGTAGATCTGCTCATCCCATGGTAGTCCAGACCGGCCGGCTTGGACGACGAACCCGGTCACCGATTGGAAGTCCACCGGTCGACCGGCCGGTGGCACCCCTGTCATCTTCGCGCCCGGTGCAAAGGCCGAGGCGATCATGGTGCTGTCATGCGCGCGCATGCCGTCGAAGAGCCGCTTCGCCACGGCGACCACCGCATAGGCCTCAGGGCCATCGGCCGCCGCTCGCGGGGCAACTTGTGCCGCGACGGGGGCGGCGATCACCAGGGCAAACAGGAAGGCAGCGCGCACGGGCAACTCCTTGAGGTTGAAACCTTGGTGTCCTACGACGGTAGGGGAGAGGGGGTTTCCGCCATCTCGAGAAACGAGAAACGAGAAGCGAGAAGCGAGAAACGAGAAACGAGAAGCGAGAAGCGAGAAACGAGAAACGAGAAACGAGAAGCGAGAAGCGAGAAGCGAGAAGCGAGAAGCGAGAAGCGACGAGGCACTTCCACCTACCAGGAGCAATCATGACCACCGAAGAACATACCGTCCCAGGTGAAAAGCTGGTCGAACGCGTGAAGGAGCTGATCAAGGAGGGGAACGCACGCCGCGTGATCGTCAAGAACGGCGAGGGCGGGACGTTGATGGAGATCCCGCTGACGATGGGGGTGGTGGGAGCCGTGATGATTCCGGTCTGGGTGGCACTCGGTGCAATCGCGGCACTCGCCGGCCACTACACCATCGCGATCGAACGCCAGGACGAGCGGGTGGACCCCAAGGGCGAGCTGCGCTGAACCGCCCCTGGGGCAGCCAGGCTCAAGCGCGCGCGCAATTGCTGCCTCACCGGTCGACCAGGCTCCGGAGCCGTGCCGCGATCTGTTCACGCAGCCACGACTCCGCGCCGTCTCGGATGGTCCGTTTCCAATCATCGAGCTGCTCACGATCGACATCAATATGTAGATCCCAGTCATCGGGATCGAAGTGAACGCAGTCCTGGGCTTCGGGCTCGGTTCCCAGCAGGAAGACCTCGCGCTGGTCACATCGCGAGAGCCAGCCGCCCTGCCCTGTCCCGACCCACTCCTCGACGATGCCCTCGGGTTCCTCGAAGCGCTCGTCATCGAGGTCCGCCTCACCCAGGAAACGCGCCACGATCGGCAGTGCCGCCTGCGCCCCCGTCCGATGGAGCGAGGCGCCGTCGTCATGGCCGACCCAGACGCCGACCACAAGCGTTGGCGTGTAGGCGACGAACCAGGCATCGCGCCAGTCGTTGGAGGTCCCGGTCTTGCCTGCGATGGCACCAGCGAAGCGGTACGACTGGAGCGCCGCGCCGGTGCCGTGGTCAACGGCACCTTCCAGTGCTGAGGTCACGAGGTAGGCGGCGGCGGGGTCGGCCACGCGAGAGATGTGCGCCGGATCGCGTTCACGCAGTTCGCCGCGCCCGACCCGCGTGGCGAGCACCATCCGGGACGCGGCGAGTTCACCCGCATTTGCGAACACGCCATAGGCACGCACGAGCTCGAGCAAGGTCACCTCACCACTGCCGAGCGCGAGCGCGGGCACCGGCTGGAGCGTCGAGGTGATGCCGAGTCGTGAGGCGGCCGCCACGATCCGCTCGGGTCCGATCGCCAGTCCGATCCGGGCAAACGGCACGTTGCGCGATTGTTCGAGCGCCTCGCGCAGCGTCACGTCCCCCCGGAAGTCGCCGTCGTAGTTCGCCGGTCGCCACGTGCCCTCGCGCGTCGGGACACTGAGTGGGGCATCCGCGACATGCGACGCCAGGGTGAATGCCGGCGGTGTGTCTCCCCCCCCCATTCGCTCGAGCGCCGCGAGCGCCACGATCGGCTTGAAGGCGCTGCCGGGCTGGCGATGGGCGTCGACCGCACGATTGAATTGACTCGCGCCGTAGTCGCGGCCGCCAACCATCGCGAGCACATCGCCGGTGCGCGGATCGATGGCGACGAGCGCACCCTGCGCGCCGGCTTGCCCGAGCGACGCCAAGCCAGCCGCGATCGCCCTTTCGGCGGCGAGTTGCAGCGAGGCATCCAGGGTGGTGTACACGGCAGCACCGCGATCCGGCAGTCCCTGGGCGACGTCCGTGCCGACTGCATCGCGGAAATAACGGGCATCGAGTGTGCGCGACGGGTGCGGGCGCGCACGGACCCGACCCTGCGTGGCGTGACGCGCTGCCTCGTCGTCGATCCGGCCCTGGTCCTGCATCAGGGCGATCACCAGGTCGCGACGTGCGGCCGCATCGGCAGGATGGCGCGTCGGCGCCAACCGGTTCGGTGAATGGATCATTCCGGCCAACGTTGCCGATTCCGCCAGCGAGAGCTCGGACACGTCCTTCCCGAAGTAGTAGTGCGCCGCGGCGCCGACGCCGTGAAGGGCAATCCCCTGATCCTGACCCAGGTAGATCTCGTTGAGATAGGCCTCGAGGATCTGCGCCTTGGGGTACCGCGACTCGAGCACCAGTGCGAGCGCCGCCTCCCGAAGCTTCCGGAGTGGGGTCCGATGCGCACTCAGAAAGAGATTCTTCGCCAGTTGCTGCGTGATCGTGCTGCCGCCTTCGGCGATGCCACCGGCGCGGATGTTGGCGACCATCGCGCCGCCGATCCGGCGGAGATCGATGCCGCTGTGTTGGCGGAAACGCTTGTCCTCGATGGCGAGGACCGCGTCGATCAGATGATCAGGCATCTCGCCGAGCGCGACCGGAACCCGCCACTCTGCCGGCGCACCGACCACCGACCCGATGAGCAAGGCGCTGTGCGCGTCGCCGTTCCACGCGACGGAGCGGGTGTAGAGCCCGGTGGGGACCCGATCCTCGGGCGGCACCAGGTGGCCCCGCACCAGCGCCTCCACCACGATGAGCGTGGTGGCGAACGTGCCGGCAGCCAGCAGACCCACCACTACGCGGCGTCGCGTGCAGCGAGCCCGCAACGCGGCCGATCGCGCTCGCCACACCTCGCCGCGTATCCGCAGGTGGGACTTCCAGGTTCCCCAGTCCATCGGTGATTCCTCCATCGGGGCTTGAGATGCACCAGACGGAGCATTAGTCGCTGAAGTTTCAAGGTGTAACGCGAGGCGGTGGCTACTAGGATTCAGGATCTGCCATCACGCATCCCTTTGACGAGAGGACACCATGCTGGACCTGACTGGACGGACCGCGATTGTGACCGGGAGCACGAAGGGCGTCGGGTTGGCGACCGCTCGCGCCCTGGTCGAGGCCGGCGCCTCGGTGGTCGTGAGTGCTCGGACGGCCAAGGATGTGGGGGCGACGGTGGCCGAGCTGAGCGACGGGGCGCGCGGCGAGGTGATCGGGGTCACCGCCGACGTGGCACACTACATGGAGTGCGAGCGACTGGTCGCGGAGTCCGTGGCGCGCCTCGGCCGACTGGATGTCCTCGTCAACAACGCCGGCCTCGGGATCTTCGCGTCGATCCGGGAGATGAGCTACACGGACTGGCGCGCCCAGATCGATGTGAACCTCGCCGGCGTCTGGTCCTGCACCAAGGCCGCGATCCCTCACCTGGTCGAGGCCGGTGAGGGTGAGGGGGGGGGATGGGTGATCAACATCGGTTCGCTGGCCAGCCGCAATCCGTTGAGCGGGGGCACCGGCTACAATGCCTCGAAGTTCGGGTTGCTCGGCATGACCGAGGCGATGATGCTCGACCTCCGGCAGCTCGGAATCCGGGTGAGCATCGTGATGCCGGGGTCAGTCAACACCGATTTCGGCGGGACGCCTGCGGACACTGGACGTGGGTGGAAGCTCGAGGCCGAGGACTGTGCGCAGGCGGTGATGCAGTTGCTGTCGTATCCGAAGGGCGCGCATGTGAGTCGGATCGAGATGCGCCCGGCGATGCCACGGAACAAGTGAGACGTGAGACGTGAGACGTGAGACGTGAGACGTGAGATGTGAGGCTCAGGTCACGTGCACCTTGATGTTGCGCCACTTCCCCTGCCGGAAGCGGGCCCAACTGAGTGTGCTGCGAGCAATGTGGCCGACGAGGATCGCGACCCAGATGTGGATCGACTGAAGGGTCCCGAATTGCTGGATCGCGAGGCAGATCCCGAGGGGGATCACCACTTGCGAGACGATCGAGATGTAGAGCGGGCTCTTCGTGTCACCAGTGCCCTGCAGACCCCCAGTAAAGGCGAGGGCGGTGGCAATGAAGATCCCGGAGACACTGAGGACGTGGAGCAGTTGCACGCCAATCTCAACGGCGACGGCGTCGTCCATGCTGAAGATCGCCAGCAATTGTCGCGGGATCAGCAAAAAGGCGAGGCCGATCACTGCCGCGCCGATGCCCCCGATCCGGGCGGCGACCCCGACGCCCTCCCGGACACGATCGGGCTGATTGGCGCCGAGGTTCTGGCCGGCCACCGCGGCCGCGGCACCCATCAATCCGACGGCGGTCCACGTCACGAACGAGAAGAGCTGGCCATACGACACGGCGAACGCTGCTTGCGCCGCCGCACTCGCGGCGAGCGACCCGATGAAGGCGAGCATCAGCACCCCGCCGATGTTCATCGCGATGCCCTGGATACCCGTCGGCAAGCCGAACCGGAACAGCTCCTTGATGATGGCCCAGTCGGGCCGATATCCCATCCCCTTCGGGAACGACACCACCCAGCCACCGTGCCAGAGTCGCCAGAGGCCGTACACGCCCACCAACCCCGACGCGATCACAGTGCCCATCGCGGCACCGGCGGTGCCGTAGGCCGGAATCGGACCGAGTCCGCGGATCAGGATGACATTGAACACCACGTTGAGCACGGTCATGCTGACACCCAGCACCATCGGCGTGCGCGCATCGCCGGCCGACCGGAGGGCGCCACCGATCATGAAGAAGATCAGCATGCCGATGTTGTAGACGAACATGATGCGGAGGTAGGGCAACGCCTCGACCTGCACGCCAGGCGCGGCATTGACGAAGTCGAGCAGCGTCGGCGCCAGCACATAGCCCAGTGGTGCGAGGATGCCCAGTGAGAGCGCGATCGCGGTCAGGAAGGCCTGATACACGGTGCGATCGGCCATGAGCTCATCACCGGCCCCGACAAATCGAGCGACCAGCACGCTCATCCCGGTGAACAGCGCCATGATGAAGGCCACCACGACGATGAAGACCTGGCTCGACACCCCGATCGCGGCGTTGCCGCGGAAGCCGACGAAGTGTCCGACCATGACGTGATCGACCATGCCTTGCAGCCCACCGATCACGTTCGCGATCATGGTGGGCCAGGCAAGCTTCCAGATCGCGGCACCGAGTGGACCGTCGATGATCGAGCGATCATACTTGCGACCCGCCCGCTTCGCGGCCGGCGGCACGTCGAGCGCGGAGCCGGCAGCGGCTGGGGTGTCGGCGGGGGAGTCAGGCACGCCAAGAATCTAGCCGCACTGACGGTGCCCTTCGTCAGGAATCGGTCACGGCCCAGACTCCACGGCCCACCGTGCCAGCAACTTCGTGTCCGGATCGATGATCAGTGCCCGTGTCGGTGAGGAGACCTGGACGGGGATCGTGATCGGCGGACCCGAGGTGATCACGACCCGACCACGCGTCGTGCTGCCGTCGGCGAGCTCGATGGCGTACTCGACCGGTACGATGAAGCGATACTCGGACGGTTCGGGGATCAGCGTCACTGTCGCGTTGCCGCTCCTCCGGTCGGCCCCAAGGACGGCGCGGAAGGCGGGGATGCCTCCTTGCCGGAGCCACTGATCGAAGAAGCTACCGAGCGACTGGCCGGAGGCCTCCTCCATGGCGCGCTGAAAATCGGCGGTCGAGGCGTTGCCGTTGAAGTGTTCCCTGTAGTAGGCCTGGATACCGCGCCAGTAGGCGTCGTCGCCTATCAGGTTGCGGAGCATGTGCAGCGTCCAGGCGCCCTTCTGGTACGTCATGCCGTTGGTCACCTGGGACATGTCGCGCAGGCCATCGTGCACGACCCGGTAGTCGGGCGTTGTCGCGTAGAACTTGGCGATCGTCTCGCGGCTCTGCTTGAGCCCGCTGACAAAGTCGTCGCGACCCCGGGCGTGCTCGCGATAGAGCAGCGTGAAGTAGGTCGCGAAGCCCTCGCTCAACCAGACGTCATCCCAATCACCTTCGGTGACCGCATTGCCGAACCACTGGTGGGCGAGTTCATGGGCAATGACGTTTTGCCAGTTGATGGCACGGGTGCCGCTCACCGACGGTTCACCGTACATGATGGCGCTCGCCGCCTCCATGCCACCGCTCACCGTGGCCGACACGACGTTGGCCAGCTTCTCGTACGCATAGGGCCCGACACGATTGCGGTAGAATTGCATCACGTCGCAGGTCGGCTCCTGAAAATCGTGGAAGCCCGCGTCGCGGTCTTGGGCGTAGACCCAGGTCTCGATCGCCACACCTTGGCACGTCCCGACCCGCTGCACAGCAAACTCTGCCACGCCCAGCGTGTAGAGCCAGGTCGCGATCGGCACCGACTGCTGCCAGTGGGTCCGCCGCATCCCGCCACCGAGGTCGGTCTCCTCGATCCTGAGTCCGTTGGAGACGACCTGATAGTGCGACGGTGCGGTGACCACCATCTCGCTGGTCGCCTTGTCATACGGATGATCGACCGTGGGCAGCCAGTTGCGCGCCTTGTTGGGCCAGTTGTCCGAGAAGATGGTGCGATCGCCGTACTTGTTGGGGCCGAACGCCAGGGCGCCGGCAGGTGCGCCGTGGTAAGCGATGCGGACCCGAACCAATTCACCGGGCGTGGCACGGTGTCCGAGTTGGATCAGCAGCACATCGCCTGAGTGACTGTAGGCGAGCAACCGATCGCCCGCACGGACCGACTCGACGGTCATGCCGCGACCTTGGCGCGCCGCGTTGGGTTGGATCAGGTCGAGTCGCAGCGTCGAGTCGCCACCAACGATGTAGCGTGCGGATATCGTCGCGGTGGCGCGCAGCGTGTCGTCCGCATCGGAGAAGGCGAGATCAAACCGGTAGTGGACGATATCGATCCGCGGATTCTTCGGATAGTCATCGACCGGGGGCTTGGCGAGCAACGATGCGAGCGCGAGTACAGTGGGGATGAGGATGGCGACCTCGGGGAGTCGGAGTTTCTGGAGTCTACGCCAGAACGGACCCCGCGGCTAGGCGGAGTCCGTGTGGTGTGTGGTGAGGGATCATGATGAAAGCGCAGTGCGCTGGTCAGGGCGTTCGCAACCTCGGAGACCCCGCCGTTCCATCGTGTGGCGATGGAAGGCAGGGCTTCGCGTCAGCCGCACTCGCTGAAGCCACAAACATGGCACTTCATGCAGCCTTCGGCGAACTCGAGACCCGAACCGCAATCGGGGCACGCACCCGCCAGCGTCTCCGACATCCCACCGAGCATGATCTGGGTGTTGTCGCGCGTGAGCAGGACCGGCGGCGTCTCGACCGAATCGTTGATCATCGACGAGACCTCAGGCCCAAGCAGGTCCTGCTGGATCCCCTGCTTGTCGGCCATGTGACGCTCAAGCGCAATGCCGACGGCATCCGGCACCGAGAGCACCTTGTTGGGGCCGAGTCCGATGGCGCGATCGGAAGAGATGCCGCGCAACTGACGGTAGACCTCCTTCATCGAGATGCCCGAACGCAGTGCCAGCGATACCAAGCGTGCCATCGCCTCGACATCGGCCATCAACGCGCCGCCGACCTTGCCGAGCGACATGAAGATCTCGAACGGCTGCCCCTTGTCGTCTTCGGTGATGTTGACGTAGAGGTCACCGAGCGGGGTCTGCAACCGACGCGTGCTGCCCTTGAGCACTTCCGGGCGTGACCGCTTCTGGCGACGCTGCAAGTTCTCGCTCTCGAGCTCGTGCACGGACTTCCTCAAACGCACAATTTCGGCATGTGCCTCGGCGAGCTCCCCCGCCGCGTTCGCTGCGACCTCGCGGGCGTCCTCGACCGTGGTCGCGGCCTCGGCGGCCCGCAACACATCGAGATCGGCACGCGCCTCGGAGCGACCGGTGCGGGTCGCATCTTCGGCGACCTTCTTCGCGGTCGAGCCGGTCGAGAGGACCTGGAAGTCGCGCGAGCCATCGCGGTACACCGTGACACCCTTGCAGCCGAGCTCGAAGGCCATCTTGTAGATCTGCTCGACGTCGTCGCGCGTGGCGCTGTTGGCGAAATTGACCGTCTTGCTGATCGCGGAGTCGTTGTGCTCCTGGAACGCCGCCTGCATCCGGACGTGCCACTCGGGCGAGATCTGGTTGGCGGTGACGAACACGCGCTGCGTCTTCGAGGGCACCTCGGCAAAGTTGATGTGGCCCTCGGATGCAATCCGGGCCATCAGCTCCTCGGAGTGCCAGTCCTCGTGCTTGGCCACCTCGAGGAAATCGAGATTGACGTCGGGCATCAGCACGCCGGCCTGGTTCCGCATGAATGCCACGGCGAAGAGCGGCTCGATCCCGGAGCTGCAACCGGCGATGATCGAGATCGTGCCGGTCGGTGCCACGGTGGTCACGTTGCAATTGCGGAGCTTCCGCATCGGACGGATCCGCTCACCGGCGGCGTCACGCGCGCAGGTGGCATCGGGACCCCAGATGCTCCGCTCCCACTCCGGGAAGACGCCGCGCACGGTGGCGAGGCGCTCCGACTCGATCTTGGCCTCCTCGTCGACGAACTGCTGGATCCGGTTCCCGAGGTCCACGGCCTGTGCCGAGTCGTAGGGGATGCCGAGGCGAATGAAGAGGTCAGCCAGCCCCATCACGCCGAGGCCGATGCGCCGGATCCGCTGCGCGAGATCGGTGATCTCGGGGAGCGGATAGGAATTCGCATCGATGACGTTCTCGAGGAAGTGCGTGGTGAGGTGTACCACGCGACGGAGTCGCTCCCATTCGACCTCGGTGCCGCTCACGAACTCGGCCAGGTTGATCGATCCGAGGTTGCAGACGTCGTAGGCCAGCAACGGTTGCTCGCCGCACGGATTGGTCGCCTCATAGGCGCCCAGGTGCGGGACGGGATTGAAGTGGTTGGCCCGATCGATGAAGAAGATCCCCGGCTCGCCCGTCTTCCAGGCGCCGTGAATGATCAGCTTCCAAATGTCGGCCGCGCGCATCGAACCGGTGACCTGCTGGGTCCGGGGATCGATCAAGTCGTAGTCGCCGTCGGCCTCCAACGCCGTCATGAAGGCATCGGTGACGCCGACCGAAATGTTGAAGTTGGTGATCTTGGTCGTGTCGTCCTTGCAGGCGATAAAATCGAGGATGTCCG
>JBDTNH010000018.1:0-31804 GCA_039933845.1 Gemmatimonadota bacterium | reverse complement strand
GAGAAACGAGAAACGAGAAACGAGAAACGAGAAGCGAGAAGCGAGAAGCGAGAAGGCCGGTCATCCTGAAGCGCTGGGGTGGCCGGCCGTGTCGCGTCTTACGCTCTCGACCCTCGTATCGGCGGAAGGTGTCGGCCGCCCTTGGCGAACGCCGGATTTGTCGTATCCTTGGGCCTTCCACCACATACGCGCCACCCCACCTCGAGGCCTGCCATGTATCGACTCCATACCGCACTCCTCGCGGCGATCGCCACGATTGCCGCCGCGTCGCCACTCACGGCTCAGTCCTCCCGGCCGGGGGATGCGTCGGTGCTGCGCGCCGGATTCGGGGCCTCGGTCGCGGTCGGCAGTGCCGAGGTCTTCGTCGGGGAGCCGAACAATCGGTTCCGATCGGGTGTGGTCTACACCTACCGACGTGGCGCTGGTGGCAAGTGGGCGGAGCAGTCCCAGATCGTCGCCCCCGATTCCGCGACCGGTGACCGATTCGGCCGCGCCATCGCGGTCGCGGGGACCGATCTGCTGATCGGCAGCACGCCGGAGCTTGGCCGGGCCGCTGGTGTGGTCCACGCCTACGCGCGTAGTGCCGCTGGGCCCTGGCGGCACATCCAAATGGTACAACCGGCGAATGGCGCCGCGGATGATGCGTTCGGCGCCGCAATCGCCATCGATGGCGAGATGGCCGTGGTCGGTGCACCGGGTGATCACGATGGGGTGGGTGCGGCGTACGTCATGCAGCGGACCGCCGGAGCGTGGCGCGAAGTCGCTCGCCTGGTGCCGACCGACACGGCCACGACTCGCGGGTTCGGGACCTCGGTGGCGATGCATGGCGATCGTCTCCTGATTGGCGCCCCAGGCAGCGCGGCGGGTGCTGGCATCGTCCAGCCCTATCGCCGGGTCGCCGGGGCGTGGGTCGCCGACGCGGGCGTACGCCGGGCCGGCACCGCCGACACCGTCGCCGGGTTCGGCGGAGCGGTTGCCATGGCCGGCGACCGCGGCTTCGTCGGTGCGCCGGGCGCCGGGGGGGGGAATGGGGTGATGGCCATGCTCGATTTCGATACGACCAGCATCAGCTGGCGCATGCACGGCGAAATGGCCGCATTCGACGGCACGCGCGGCGGTGGGTTCGGGTCGGACCTGGCGCTCAGCGGCGATGACCTCTGGGTCGGTGCCCCGAACGGTCGCGGTGCGGGGTCGGCGTTTGCCTATCGATTCGATGCCGATGGCCTCCGCGGGGTGTCGCGGATCGCCTCGCCCAATCCTGAGGTCGACCGTGCCTTCGGCCAGGCGGTCGCCGTGCACGGCGATGTGGCGGTGGTCGGCATCACCGGCACCGCGATCGGCGCCGGCAACGCGTCGATCTTTGAGCGGCGCGGTGGTGAGTGGTACCCCGCGGCGCAGGTGGAATCGCCACCCGAGAGCTTCGCCGCCATCAGTGGTCCCGAGACCGCCTGCACCGCGGGGAAGGCCGTCAACTGGGACTGCGGCAATGTCGATCTCGTGTCGTTCCTGCCGGTGAGCGCGCTCGGTGGGGTGCGCGGCATGCGACTCAACGATCTCTGGGGGTGGACCGACTCGACGAGTGGGCGCGAGTACGTGCTGATCGGCCGGAGTGATGGCACCTCGTTCGTCGACATGACCGACGCCGCCCACCCGCGCTACCTCGGTGATCTGCCGATGACCACGGGGTCGAATGCCGCGGTGTGGCGCGACATGAAGGTGTATCGGGACTACGCCTACATCACCGCCGACGGCGCCGGCCAGCACGGCGTGCAGGTGTTCAACCTCGGCCGGTTGCGCGGGGTCCGCACGCCGCAGACCTTTACCGAGGACTACGTCTACACCGGCATCGCCAGCGCCCACAACATCGTGATCAACGAGGAGACCGGTTTCGGGTACGTGGTCGGGGCAAGTGGGGGGGGGACGACCTGCGGCGGCGGGCTCCATATGCTGGATCTCCACACGCCGAGCCATCCGACCTTCGTCGGCTGCTTCAGCGATGGCGTGACCGGGCGCCGGAAGACCGGCTACAGTCACGATGCACAGTGTCTCGTCTACCGCGGCCCGGACACGGATTATCAGGGGCACGAGGTCTGTCTCGCCGCCAATGAGACCGCGATCTCGTTCGCCGATGTGACCGACAAGGCCCACCCGAAGTCAATCGCCACGGCGAGCTATCCCAATGTGGCCTATGCGCACCAGGGATGGCTCTCGGAGGACCAGCGCTTCTTCTTCTCGAACGACGAGATCGACGAGGCCAACGGCTCGGAGCCGCACACCCGGACCCTGGTCTGGGACCTGAGCGATCTCGATGATCCGGTGTTGGTCAAGGAATATTTCGCGACCACCACCGAGACCGATCACAACCTGTATGTGCGGGGCCGGTACATGTACCAGTCGAACACCGGGGCGGGACTCCGGGTGATCGATGTGAGTGACCCGACCAACCCGGTCGAGGTGGGGTACTTCGACACCGACCGAGCAGGCAGCGGTGGCGGAACGTGGAGCAATTATCCCTACTTCAAGAGCGGCGTGGTGCCCGTTACCGGTGGCTTCGCGGGGATCTTCTTCGTCAGGCCGCGGCTGGCGTTGGTGCCGTAGGGACGAGAAGCGAGAAAGGAACGAGAAACGAGAAGCGAGAAGCGAAATTCCGCCACTTCGCTTCGCTCAGTGTGACAGCAGTTCTCGTTTCTCGTCTCTCGTCTCTCGTCTACCCGACGATATGCTCCCCGGTGATCTCGGCCTCGGAAATCTGCCCCGTGTATCGGAGCGAGATGTTCCACAGCCGGGCCCCGATCGTCGCGTCGTGTGACACCAAGGACGACGTCGCCGGCCGCTTCCGCTTGAAGTACTTCCCCGTCACGCCCTCGACCTCGGGTGAGGTCGCGAGGTAAAGCGGCGTCTCGGCCCCTGCCTCGGGCGAGATGGTGAAGCGCTTGGCGATTGGAATCAGCCATCTGGTCCACCAGCGCGAGAGACCATTCTCGATGATGCCAGTGTCGACCAGCCCCGGATGGCAGGCATTCACGGTGACGCCGGTCCCTTCGACTCGATGCGCCAGGTCGTAGGTGAAGAGCAGGTTGGCAAGCTTCGATCGCGAATACGCGCCGTAGCCCGAGTAGCCCTGACGGCTCTCCCAGTCCTCGATGTTGCTGACGCGGAGGTGCGCCTCACTGGACACGTTCACCACGCGCGCGGGCGCACTGGCCTTAAGAAGATCGATCAAGGCATTGGTCAGGATGAATGGCGCGAGGTGGTTGACCGCGAGGGTCGCCTCGTGATTGTCGTCGGTGGTGGTGCGATAGGTGAAGAAGCCGCCGGCGTTGTTCACCAACACGTCGAGACGGTCGACGCGGGCGAGCACGTCAACCGCGAGTCGGCGCACCTCATCCTGCTTCATGAAGTCGGCGTGGACCCCCTCGACCGCCGGATTCCCCGAGATTTCACGAATCAGCTCCGCAGCGTGATTGGCGTTCGCCGCAGTCCGGGCGTGGACCAGGACGCGAGCACCCTGGCGGGCGAGCCCGAGGGCGATTTCGTAGCCGATTCCGCGATTGGCCCCGGTGACGAGGCAGACCTTGCCGTGCATGATGTCTTCTCTCCGATGATGGATGGTGCCGGGCGCAATATAGAAGGCCGCCCCGACTCTGGGTGTAGCTTCCGGCGTGCAACCGGCCCGCGACCACGCTCTCCCACCCGATCCCGACGCCTGGCGGCGCGCGGACCATCCGCGCGGCCGCGTGATCGTCATCGCGCCAACCCGCGCCGCCTGCGAGACGATCGAGCTCGCACTCCACGCCCACGTCGAGACCCTGCTTGGCCGACAGCACGGCGAGGAACTCCGACGATGGGCGCGTGAGGGCAAGGGATTCGGGATCGTCGCAGGGACCGGGACCGGCAAGACGCTGAGCGTGAGATTCATCGCCGAGGAGATTCTTGGGTGCCCGCTGACGATCGGGGTGGTCAATCGCGAGCGTGAGGCGACGCCGGAGACCACGCGTTGCAACGTGGTGGTGGTGACCACTGGCATCGCGCGACGCTGGCTCACCGATGAGGTGATCACCGCACGCGACACCTTGGTCGTCGACGAGATCCACCAGACCTCCGCCGAACTCGAGCTCTGCCTCGCACTCGGCAAGCGGGCCCACTGCCGATTCATCTGGCTCTCGGCGACCGTCGATCCATCGGTCTACCGGACCTACCTCGAGAGCGACGAGGTGCTGGTGACCAGCGCGTTCGATCCCAAGCTTGCCGCGAAGTTCGAGGTGTCACGGAAGTCACCCGAGCTCTTTCTCGACGACCGCACGGTGCGGCGATTCGTGAGCGAGGGTCGCGGTGTCGCGGTCTTCCTGCCGACACGCGCCGAGGTCGAACGGCTCGGGGCCGACCTGGGCGAGCGATTTCCGAGGCTGACCGCGGCGTTCTATCACGGCGGCGAGCCGATCCGCGTGGTGCGGCCGTTCCTTGAGGGCGAGGTCAAGAAGCCGTGGCTGCTCGCGATGACCGCGGCAGGGCAATCGGCGCTCAACGTCCCCGGTCTCGACACGGTCGTGATTCTCGACGCCCGCTACGCCAACATGGTCGACCGCGGTCGCAACGTCCTGCACCGCCTGCACCTGCGCGCCAACGAGTTGCTGCAGATGGCCGGTCGCGTGCATGGCCGCGTCGCCGGCGGACAGGTGGTGATCCTTTCCGACCGCGAGATCGATGTGCCTTCGCTCAGGCCCGGTCCGCCCGAATTCCAGCTTGCCGGCGATGCCGAGCGGGTCGCGATCACCTGCGCCGGGATCGGTGTCGACGCACGCGACCTCGACTTGCCCGTGCCGCTCGATCGCGAGGCGTATGTGCAGGCACTCGAGACACTGACTTCGCGCGGACTGGTCGAGGATGGCCGGCTCACCAAGTACGGACGCGCGGTCGAGGCATTGCCGGTCGAGCGTCCCTGGGCCGAGCTCTTGGTGCACGCCGACGACGACCTGCTGCCGCTGGTGGCGGGTGCCAGCGGGATTGGGTCGCTGCATCGGATGACACGCGACGAGCGGGATCTGCATGGTGTGCTGGTCTCGGGGAGTGATCACCTGACGGCCTACAACCTGCTGGCCGAGGCCGTGAATGCCTGCAGCACGCTCGGCGCGGTGCATGGATTGCCGCGGCATGTGTTTGACGAAGAGGCACTCGAGGAGTGGGCCGGGCGTCGCGGTGTACTCATGAAGTCGATCGAGGATGGCGCGCTTGGGCTCGCGGCGGTCTATCGGGCCCTCGACCAGAAACTGCCGGCCAAGTTGCCGCAGGCCGACAAGCAGCGGCGTGCCGGGTTCGTCGATCTCGTCGCGCGGATTCAGCCATTCGACCTCGTGATCGATGAGCTGACCGCGGATGGGCAGTCGGCCCGGATCTCGAAGACGTCGGTCGCCGGGAGTTGGGGAGGGGTGGCGGGATCGCTCCGGTGGTTTGCCGATCGGATGGGCGTGGCGCGCGCTGGCATCGAGGGGACCACGATTCCCTACGACCTGATCCGGCAGTATGCCGTCGAGGGGCCGCCGCGAGTGGTGTTGGCTGGACAGGGCCATCGGCAGGGGCTCGCCCTGTCTCGCGAGTTGCGGTATTTCGGTTTCGGGCTGGAGACCGCGCTCGAGCACCTCGACGGTCCGATACCCGCGGAGCATCTGGATGCGGCGCGGGTGGTGATGGCCGAGGCGCTGCTGCGGGGCGAGGTCGATCATCCGTCGCGCGGGCGCGTGGGCCAGGCGCGGCGCCAGTTGCACGAGTACTGGCTCCGGAGTGGCGGAGTGCTCGAGGTCGCCTCGACGTCGGCGCTGCGTGATCTCGTGCAGGGACAACTGGGCGATGTCACCTCGTGGGACGAGTTCAAGCGGACACCGGTCGAGCTCGATGTGATGGCGATTGTCTCCGAGGTGGAACGGCAGCATCTCGATGCGTTACCGTCGGGTGTGCGGATCCATGGCGACATGGTGGCGTTTGAGTACGTGATGCATGGTGGAGTGCCGATGATCCGGGTGCACCTCAAGACCGGGCAAGTCCGACGGCTCCAGGTGGCGGATCTGCCCGAGCTGGATCGGCCGTTGTTGCTCACCGTGCGCAGGGGGGGGGCATCGCTCGAGGCGACGACACCCGATCGGCTCCGGCAGGTGCTCGAGGAGTATCAACCGCCGCGGGAGGAACGCGATCGTGGCGGGCGGCGCCGCGATCGCGACCCGAAGGGGCCCGGGCGTGGGGGCCGAGGGGATCGTGGTGGGAAAGGTGGATCTCGCGGTAAGGGTGGCCCAGGGGGCGGTCGGCGCCGGCGGTAGCCGAGCTGGCCGAGCCGCGGGCGTGAGCCCGCGGTGTGGTCTCCGCATGCGAGGAGTCCTCCAGTGACCCTTTGCGCCCCACGCGGGTCTTCCAGGTAGCGCCTCATCCCTCCCGATCCGGATCTCTCGTGACGCTCTTCCGCGCCATCGCTGCCCCGCTGTGCTCAGTCGGCCTCCTCGCCGCCTGCACCGATCCCGTGGCGCCGCCGGTGCCGAGCGCGCTCACGGTCGTGCACGGCGTGCAGGAGATCTCTGTGCCGGGCCAGCGGCTCGACACGATCGAGGTCCGACTCACTGACGCACAGGGTGATGGCGTCGCGGGATGGCGGGTCGAGTGGAGTGGTGACGGCACGGTGGTGCCGGTCGACAGCGTGACCGACGCGCTCGGGTTTGCGAGTGCGGTGTGGACGCTGCCGCGGTACCCCCGTTATCAGGATCACTATGGTGGAGGAGGACCATCGGGTCGCCAGACCGCACTCGCAGAGGCGGTCGGCGTGGGGACCGTCACCCTTGCCACAGAGAGCGGTGCATTCGTTGTCGATGCGTTTGATGCGAGTTTCCATTACGCCTGCGGGATACGCTCGCGAGCACTGTGGTGCTGGGGCGGCACGTACTCGGTGTTCGGCGGGAACCAGCGCGACGCATTTCCACAAAAGGTCATGCTTCCGGCCGGTGTGTCGGCGGTCGACGTCAAGACCGGCCATGCAAGCCTCTGTATCCGGGACGAGGGGGGATATCCCTGGTGTACCTCGCGTGGCTGGAACAAGGAATTTCGACGGATTTCTGGTACACCGCCGCTTCGCGACCTGACGAGTGCGAGCAATCCCTACGGTCCCAGTGGCCAATCGGTATGCGGTCTGGCTCAGGCGGACGGAGTCCCGTGGTGCTGGTCGATCGAGGATGATGTGCTCGGCCTGACGACGCGGCGCGGCGCACGACCCTTCGAGACGATTGGACTCGGCTTTCAGTATGGCTGCGGACTCGATGTGGACGGTCGGGCATGGTGCTGGGGTCTCAACAACTACGGCCAGCTTGGCAATGGCACCGGGGTCGACTCGGACCAGCCTGTCCTGGTAAGTGGCGATCATCGATTTGTCACGCTAACGGTGGGGAGGATCGGCGCGTGTGGTAGCTCTGCAGCCATGATTATCTACTGTTGGGGGTGGGACCCGAACTCGCCGCCCACGGAGGTACCGGTGCTGATCACGGTGCCGGGTATGATCGGGCCCAATATTTTCGTGAAGGGGTCTGGTGAGGGTTACGCGGTCGTTGGGGATCAGCTCCGGATCTGGTATTCCGACTTTGCGCTTCCGCTCTTCGCGTTTGCTGATTCGCTCCGCGTCCGTCAAGTCGCGGGCGACGGGCAGACGTGCGTGCAGGGCATTGGCGGCGACATATGGTGTTCCTGGATTCTGGTCTATGGCGGAGGTGACACAAGCCCGTTTCCGTCTGAGCTGGTGCCCGTCCCCGACCCGAGCTCGCACGTGCCCTGATACGAGGAGCTGGCCGCTCGCTTCTCGCTTCTCGCTTCTCGTTTCTACGCCTTCCCCGACTGACGCTCGAGAATCGCACGCAGGCGATTGAGTGCGCTGCGATGCTGCTCCACCCGACCCTGCCGCGCGACCCGCTCGTCGAGCATCGTCTGGGCCTGCGCGGTGAGCTTCTGGTCGCGTGCCGAGCGACGGGCCGCCACCGCATGCGCCTCTTCGACGGCTGGCTTGAGTGACCGCGCCCAGCCGAGCACGGCGCCGGCCGTCTCCGCGACGCGACTCGTCGCGTCTTCGCCCGCCTCCGCATCACGGATCGCGGCGACGAGGATCGTCTGGACACGCTCGAGCGACGCGGTGAGTTGCGCAACATCGCCCGAGAGCGACAGCGTCCGCTGCTCGATCTCCGTCGAGGCCGTCGCCGTCAGGTCAGCAAGCCGACGAATCTCCTCGGCGAGCACGCCGAACGTCTGACCAAGGACGCCGGCACGCGTCGCCTCGAGCGCCGCGTTGTTCGCCAGCAGGTTGGTCCGGAAGGCGACGCCACTCACTGCCAGGTTGCTGGTCGCGATCTCGTCGCGGAAGGTGTTGATATGCAGCACATCGGCGGTCAGGCCCCGGAGTGCATCGAGTGCCTGCGCGACCTCGTCGTTGGCGCTACGGATTCGGCCACGACCGACGCCGGCGAGTTCCTCGAGATCCTCGGTGCGCCGCGTCACGCCCTCGAGACTGTTGCTGAGCTGACTCAGGACCAGCGACGCGTCGACCTCTGGTGGAATGCCGCCGCGGTCCTCCTCGCGAAGGACCGGCAGCGCGGCCGCGAGACCCTCGAGTTCACCCGCGGCGGCCTGCATCTCGTGACGCATGGTGTCGGCGCGGTCGCGCGCCGCGGTTTCGCGCACTCGGGAACGCAGGACAGGGGCGAGCGGCAACAACATCGCCGCGAGCCACTCCTTCTCGCGACGGCCATACGCGCCGGTGTTCGCGGCAATCAGGCGCACCTCGCCCAGCGGATCACCGATTCGTCCGACCGGCATGGCGAGGCTCCGCCGTTCCTCATCCACTTCGGCCTCGGCCACCACGCCGGACTCGGCGCGCGGTGGCATGGTACCGACGGTCTCGGTGAGAGGCGGATGCTGGAGGTGGATCGTCACACCCTCGGCCTCGAACTCCTGCTGGAGCATCGCCGCAATCCGACGAATCCCCACCGCCAGATCGGTCTCATCGAGCAGCGCATGCGTCGCCTGGTGCGCCCGGAGATCTCGACGCATCGGGTCGACATACGGAAGTGCCAGCGTCGCGGCGAGACCGAGGAACGGGACGACCGCCAACGCCA
Organism: Gemmatimonadota bacterium; assembly: GCA_039933845.1. GTDB lineage: Bacteria > Gemmatimonadota > Gemmatimonadetes > Gemmatimonadales > GWC2-71-9 > Palsa-1233. Next base: position 22,673 of record JBDTNH010000018.1, on the reverse strand, counting down.
GACGGGCGGTCGTCATCGCGCCGTCGAGCGACTCGTGCAGCACCGGGACGACCCAGGCGAGCGCCATGGGACCAAGTCCGACCAGGACAGCGGTCAACGCCCAGCCGACGGCCCGACGCTGACGTCGACCGATCGAGTGCGAGGCGAGCGCGAGCCCGAGCGCCACCAGCGCGACGACGATGCCGACCGGATCCAGGATCCGCTGGCGGAAGGTGAGTTCGACGGTCTCGTAGAGCGGTGCTTCGCCGGTCGCCAGCCCGCCGGCCGCCGATGCGAACATGGCCAAGTGGAGCAGATACCAGCCGACGACCACGCCGAGCCAGAGCCGCCGACGCTGCGGCCAGCCAATGGCGAATGCGAAATGCAGGGTGACGGGGATCAGCGCGTAGTGCCACGGCGCTTGGAGCAAGAAGGCCACGAGCGAGTCGTGCCGACCGAGCGTCTCCACGGTGGTGAGCGCCAGAATGGCGGCCACGGTGGCACAGAGCCCAACGAACGGCACCACCGCGCCACTCTCCGGCGGCAGGCGCGACCAGGCCACCGCGCCGGCGACGCCGGCCATGGTCGCCACCAGGAGCAGGATCGTCGCGACGTCCTGAGAGGTGGCACGGACTCCTTCCTGGGCACCGAGCACGATCGCAACCGCCAGCCACGCCGTGGCGGCCAGCAGCGGCCACCCGCTGGAGAGGGTGCCTACCGTCCCCTTCTGAAACCCTACCGTCGACTCAGGCGTATGACCTCCCATGACGCTTCACACGACCTCCGGCTCGATGCCATCCGTCTTCTCCCCGCTGGCCAAGGCGCTGCTCGATTCTTTCAACGAGGGCGTCATCGTTTTTGACCCCGCGGGCCGTGTAGTCTACCTGAACGCCGCCGGCCGTGGTGCGCTCGACGAGGCCGGCCTCGACCCCGAGAGTGAGAAGGACGACCTGCTCCCGGAACTCGCCGGACTCGGGGGCCGTCTCTCACCGCTCAAGGTAGGCAATCTCGACATCGGGGAAGCGATCTTCGTGCCGAAGCGCGAGGGGCCAACCACCCTTGCCGAGCGAGAGAAGGATGCGATCGTCCGCTCACTCGAGTCGCATAGCTGGCGCCTGGCGGAGACGGCCAAGACCCTCGGCATCTCTCGAACCACCCTCTGGCGTCGGCTGCGAGCCTATGGGCTGCATCGAGATGGCCGGAGCCGCTGGGACGACCTCGAAGCCTCCTGAGCAAGGCCGGGATTCCGGAAACCCTTCCAGCACAGGCCATACCGGGGCAATTTCCGCCCCATGTCAACCACACCACCACCAACATCTGACGCATCGTCGACCCGGTGAAGCGAACCCTTCTCGTGGTCGTGGCCCTTGTCGCGCTCGGTGCGGGCGGCTGGTGGGTCTGGCACGCAAGGACCGGTCTCGATGCCACCGGAACCGTGACCCTCGAATGGCGTGGGAGCGCCCGCGGCCGCGCCACGTTCCCCGGCCAGATCACATGGTGCCCCGTGACCCGAATGGCAACACTCACCGCGATCAGCAATGACACCGGTCTCCTCGTGACGCTGCTGGAATCTGATTCACTCAGTGTCGGCCCCCATCAGGTCGTGACGCCCGCAATTCGGGACATCTCACCCAAGCCGAATGCGACCGCCGCATTCCGGTGGGTCAAGGACACGGTCGCGATCATCGGATATGCATCGGTGAGCGGCGTCATCGAGCTCAGCACCGTCGGCGAACGGGCCACCGGCTCGATGGATCTGCGGCTTCGCATGCCGGCGGCCCTCGACACGATCCTGCTCAAGGGAGACTTCAGGAACTTGCCGGTGGTCGCGAGCGCGGTAGGCTGCCCGTAACAAAGCACTATCTTCCGGCCATGGAGACCACCTACTTCCGGCGCGGGTTCGGGCTCAAGGCCGAGATCAAGGGGCCGCTGCTGGCCGACTACAGCAGCGCCGTGGTCGAGCAGCTCCGGGCCAATGGCAATCGGCTGGAGGTCGGGCCGCTCACCTTCAGGCTCGCTCAGGAGTTCGGATTCTGTTACGGCGTCGACCGGGCGGTCGAGTACGCCTACGAGACGCGCACCAAGTTCCCCGATCGGCGGCTGCTCCTGGTCGGAGAGATCATCCACAATCCGCACGTGAACGACAAGCTCGCCGCGATGGGGATCACGTTCCTCCGCCACGACCCCGGCGCGCCATTCGATTTCAGCGACATCACGCCCAACGATGTGGTCATCATCCCGGCATTCGGGGTGACGATGCAGGATTTCCAGCGCCTCCGCGCAATCGGCTGCATCCTGGTCGATACCACCTGCGGCTCGGTCCTCAATGTCTGGAAGCGGGTCAAGAACTACGCGCGAGATGGTTTCACCTCCGTCATTCACGGCAAGCACTACCACGAGGAGACGCAGGCGACCGCGAGCCAGGCGACCGAGTATCCGGCGGGGAAGTACCTCGTGGTCTTCGACATGGCAGAGGCGCGCATGGTCTGCGATGTGATCGAGGGGCATGGCGACGTCGCCGCGCTACCGGAGCGCTTCGCGAAGGCATGCAGCCCGGGCTTCGATTTCGAGAAGGACCTCGCCCAGATCGGTGTCGCCAACCAGACCACGATGCTCTCGGGCGAGTCGCTGGCGATCGCGGCCGAGTTCCGAAATTCCCTCGCGAAGCGCTACGGCGACGACCACCTCACCGAACACTTTCGATCGTTCGATACCATCTGCTCGGCGACGCAGGAACGGCAGGACGCCGTGGTCGAGATGCTCGAGGAGAAGCCGGACCTGATGCTGGTGATCGGCGGCTACAACTCGTCGAACACCTGCGCCCTCGCGGCGCTGGCGACCAGCAAGGGTGTCAGGACGTTCCACCTCGAGGACGCGGCCTGCGTCGACATCGAGACCGGAGCGCTTCGGCATCAACCGGTCCGAACCAAGAGCGAGTCGACCAGCACCGACTGGCTGGATGGGGTGCGGACCATCGGGATCACCGCCGGGGCATCGACACCCAACAACAAGATCGGCGAGACGATCCTGAGGGTGAGTCAGGTGGTCGGGGTGGAACTGGCGCCGAGAGAGTAGGAATTCGACTGACCGTATGTATACAGTGACTACATGACGCCTGGCTAGGTGAGTTATTGAAGTAGACATTGACAACATCCGGCTTCCGGGTTCCCTTCACATCCATGCGGAAGCCCTATCATCACGGTGATCTCCGGCGGCGGATGGTCGCGGAGGCCCGGCTCGCACTGGTCAGGAATCCGGATCCGTCGGCCCTTTCCATTCGCGAATTGGCTCGCCGGATCGGGGTCTCCCAGAACGCCCCCTACCGTCACTTCCCAGACCGCGATCACCTGCTTGATGCGCTCGCCGCCGGCGGCTACGAGGCGGCGGCGGCCGGGTTGGCCGAGCGTTCCGTCGAGGGCATCACGGCGGTGGCTGATGTCTGGGACACGATGGCGAGGCGTGAGCCTGGTCTCGCGGCCCTGATGCTGCGAGCGGTCCCCGGTGGGGAAGTCGAGTTGGCATCGAGGGCGTGGCTGGCTGAGGTCGTCCGGGCAATCGAACCGGAGGTCGGCGACGAGGATCCCGAGCGGCTGGTGCGCCGTGCCATCGGATGCTGGGCCGCGGTCCTCGGGATGACGACGCTCAGCCGCGGCGGGCTCCTCGCCGGACTCGACGGGTGGATGGTGCCCTCTTCAGCCGACCTGGCGAGGCGCGTCGTCGTCCGCGGATGATTGCTGGGCCACCAATCGTTCGGCGACCCCGACGATGGTGAGGGGCGCAGAGCCTTCCGCCCGATTGTTGACGATCAGGTAGGCCGGAATCCGAAGCTCGAGCGCGGTCTTCGCCAGCGCGGCGAGGTCGTCCCGGAGGGCGGGGTTCTTGTCCTGGACATGATCGTATGGCGCAAATGCCTCGACGGCCTTTGCATAGGTTCGACCCGGGCGGAGCAGGGCTCGACTCACGATGAAGGGCGCGGTCACGGCGTCGTGGAGGAGGAGCTGCTCGCCGATCGGCGGCATCCGGGTCCAGGCGTTGAACAGGTGTGCCACCCCGTGTTGCCTGAGCACCGCGAAGTATTCGCTGGCCAGGAACTCGGGGTTCCGGATTTCAACCGCAAAGGGCACGTCCCGTGGCAGGGCCGAGAAGAACCGATCGAGTGCGGCCGCGAACTCCGCGGGGCCGAGCTTCTCGCGAGCCGGGATCGCACCGAACTCGAAGATCATCGGGCCGATGTGGTCGGCGAAGTGTTGGCGCATCGGCTCAAGCACTTCGGTGGTGAAAAGCTCGGCGTTCAGCCAATCCGGGTTGGTCTCACCCCGACCTGGCGTCCCTCGAGGACCGCCTAGGGTCCGGGCCGTGATCCGCTCCCATACCTTGGAGAGACAGGGGAATCCCGGCGGGAGCTGTTTCCGGTACGACTCAAGTGTCGCGGCCGATGGCGGTCGGTAAAAGAACGAGTCAATGCCGACGGTTCTGAAGAGCGGCCACTGGGCATATTCTCCCAGCATCCTGGCGCTGGCACCAGTCGCGGGGTACTGATCGGCGTAGACGAGTCCGGTCCATCCCGGGTACGTCCAGCTCGAGGTCCCGAAACGAATGGTCGGGGGCAACGCGTCCGCCAGCGCCGCCACATGCTGTGCAGGTGGCCATGATGGGTGCATGTTGGAATCATAAAGCGAGTAGACGAGAAGGCGAGAAGGCGAGAAAGCTGCCGAGCCGCGGGCGTGCGCCCGCGGTTTGGTCGACAAGGCACCGGAACACAATTCTTAGGCACGACCGTCAGGTCGTGCGGCAAGGCACGACGAACTCAATGTCTCCAGCCACCATCCAGCTCCTTCTCGGCGTCGTCCACGTCACCCTCGCCACGGGGGTGTCGAGTCACGTCGTGCTCACCAAGAGCGATGTGCGTGCGGCGATCGGTTGGATCGGTCTCGTCTGGCTGACGCCCGTGCTCGGGTCTGTTCTCTACTTTTTCCTCGGGATCAACCGGATTCGTCGTGCGGCCGGCCGGATGCGGGCCGCACGCACCCATCACACAGCGGACCGGTTGGCGGCCCGCACAGCGTCTGCCGCCGAGGCCATCACGGTGGCCGAGCCGCTGAGGCAGCTTGCCACCCTGACCAGTCGGATGAGTGTCGAGCCGCTCACGGAGGGCAACTCCGTCACCCCACTGGTCGATGGGGATGCATCCTATCCAGCGATGATCGCCGCGATCGAATCGGCGCACCACTCGGTCGCGCTGGCGACCTACATCTTCGATCGTGGGGCCGTCGCCGATCAGTTCGTGGCAGCCCTTGCCGCCGCGGTGGCACGCGGTGTCGAAGTCCGCGTGCTCGTCGACGGTGTCGGTGTCCGCTATTCCCGTCCCACCATCGTGCCACTGCTGCGCGCCGCGGGCGTGACCGTGGCGCAGTTCCTTCCCTCGCCGGTGCCGTTTGCCCATCCCTATTTCAACATGCGCAACCATCGGAAGATTCTCGTGGTCGACGGGACGATCGGTTTCACTGGCGGGCTCAACATCCGTGACCTCTGCCTGACCACCTCGTCCTCCCCCCATATGACGCGGGATGTGCAATTCCGTTTCGGGGGCCCGGTGGTTCGGCACCTGCTCGAGGCGTTCGTCATCGATTGGCGATTCACCACCCGCGAAGTGCTGCGCGGGCCCAGCTGGTTTCCGGAGCTCGATCCGGTCGGCGATGTCGTGGCGCGGGGTATTGCCGATGGCCCCGACGAGACGCAGGATGCCCTGCTCATGACGCTGCTCGGCGCGCTCACGGCGGCGCGCGAGCGTGTGGTGATTGTCACGCCCTACTTTCTGCCCGAGCTGGTGTTGCTCGAGGCACTCCGCGTGGCGGCACTCCGTGGCGTCGATGTGGTGGTGATGGTGCCGGAGCAGGGGAATCTCCGCCTGGTACAGTGGGCGCAGCAGGCCGTGCTCGCCCAGGTGCTCACCAGGGGATGCCGGGTACTGCTCACCCGGGCGCCATTCGACCACACCAAGTTGATGGTGGTCGACGACGCGTGGTCGCTGGTCGGCTCGGCCAACTGGGATCCGCGATCACTGCGGCTCAACTTCGAGTTTGTGGTCGAATGCTACTCGCCGCGGGTGGCCAGCGAGTTGCTCGACCTCATCGCCAAGAAGGCCGTCGGCGCGCGCGAGCGTCGCCGTGCCGACCTGACGGAGCGATCGCTCCTGACGCGCCTCCGCGATGGTGCGGCGTGGCTGCTCCAGCCCTACCTCTGAGAGGCGCTACTTCCGGACGAGCGTGAAATCGTACTCGAGCGCGATGGTGTCCTCGACACTGAGGACGACCGCGACGCGCGGCTTGGTCATCTCGAACTGATCGAAGGTGAAGCTGGTCTTGGCGGTGCCCGTGAATCCCGTCGGCGTGGCCGTGATCTCGGCGGTCCACGTCGTGGGGCGTGTCACGCCGCGGATGGTGAGTTGACCCTCGAGCGTTCCGGTGAACGTCCCACTGGTCGGGAGCGGCGACGGGAGGCCACGGATGGCCGTGAGCGCGAGAGTGGCGTTCGGATATGTGTCGGTCTCGAGCAGCCGGCGTTGGACATACCCATCGCGCCGTTCCTTGTCGCTCGTGAGTGGTCGGAGGTCGATCGTGATCCGGGAATCCGTCGGTTGAACGCTGCCATCTGGTCCGAGGACGATCTGTCCAGTCACGGCGTGGGTCACACCGATCGCGTCGTTGGGGAAGTCCACGCCCGCCAGTTGTTCCCGGACTCGGTAGCGCGCCTCGTTGCCAGTCGAGGCAACCTCGAGTCGCATCGTGGGGGCGGGAGTCTGGGCCGTGATCGTGGCAGGAGCGGCGAGGGCGCCGGCGAACAGGAGCGATGTGACGATCCGTGACATTGGGGCTCCGAACGGTGGATGCAGTGAGGACACCCTTCGATACGTCGCCCGCTGCCGGGAGGTTGAGCGGCGCTCAGAGCTCGAGCAGCCCGACCAGACCGCCGAAGCCGTCGTCCACCCTGGGCATGCCCGGCGGTGCGACCCAGGGACCATCATCGAGCGCGACGTTGATGCGGTAGGTGCCGCCGGTTGCAAAGAACGAGGCGGCGTACTTCCCCCCCCCCAGTGGTTCGAGGTCGACGGGACGCCAGCCAGTGAATTCGCCCATCAGCTGCACGCGGGAGGCCCCCAGGATGGTGAGGATGATCCGCACATGGCGCGCGTCCTGGCGTTCGACGATCGCGCGCGGAATGGCGCGTGGCTGCCGGGCCCGATCGGGCAGTGCCACGCGCAGGCCGAGCGTCGTCTCGCGCCCACCCGGCAGTCCGAGCACGACATTGGCGGGATTGCGATTGGCACCGACCTCGATGCTCGCCACGTCCGTGAGTGGCACAAGTGCGCGCATGCGCCACCATGCCTGGGTGGCGATCGCATCACCGCTCCGACGACCGACGGTGCCGCTGAACTCGAATGCCGGCAAGGTGACCACGACCATCACGGCGACGTCACTGATCGAACGGACCCGATCCCGGAAGATCAGATCGAGATCAGGATTCGTGCTGCCGCTGCCATCGAAGAAGACGTCGTCCCGAAGCGTGCTGTCGCGCAGCACGGTGACATCGAACATTCCGCGCACCGTGATGGCCCCCGCCGTCATGCCGGCGGCGACGCCGCGTCGCCCGAACGAAACGCGCTGGTCCCTGGGATGCGTGATCCCTTCGCCGAGTTCGATGGCGAGTTCGAGCGGCCCGATCGTGCGACTCACGCTGCCGGTGCCGCTCCACGCTTCGTTCCATCCCGTGCGCATCGCGTTGCCCATCTCGAACCGCGGTCCGATCCCGGCACGCCACCCGTCACGAGCGAAGGCCCATCGGGCGCCAATCGCCGCCTGATTGCGGGTGCCCAGATCCTGATAGGAGATGGTCGAGCTGGTGGCGTCGAGGAGCAAAGGGCCGAGTTGTCCTCGCGCACCAAGGGCGATCGTGCCGATGGCACCCGTCGCAGACTGGTCGTACTGCCCCACGCCGCCGCCGGTCGTGAGTGCCGCCACCTGCGCTGCGAGCGTGCCCGGAGCGAAGAGAACGGTCAACCACCACGCGGCGCGTGACATCAGCGGCGATCCCCGGGTCGACGGGCGACCAGATCGGCCGGATCAATCCGCTCGTACTCGCGATCGTCGGCGCCGCGTCGAGCAAGCTCCGTGACGCGTTCCCATGCGCGCTCGGGCACGGCACCACGAGCCGTCAGGTCGAGGTACGCGCCGAGCGGAACGGTCAGGGACGCCTGCCCGCGGAGATTCCGGAGTTCGAGCAGGCGGGCCGGCGCGAGGCCGGTCTGCAGGGCGGCGGCCGCCGTCGTGAGATCTGTGCCGTTGGTCTCGAAACCCAGTGCGACCGCGGCACGACGCATCGAGAGGCGAAGACGACCGAGCGCGATGTAGATGGCGTCCGCCTTGACGCCTTTGGCCCCGCCTTCGAGGGCGCGCAACAGGAGCGGCTCTGCTGGCAGCCCTTCGGCGACCGCCGAGTCGACGATTCCGTGGATTCGGAGTGCCACACTCTCGGGGAACCTGGCGCCGAGGCGCTGGTCAACCGCGGCCATCTCGATGGGGGTGCGGAGCCGTGAGCCGGCCAGACTCGATGCCTCCTGGGCGGCGAGTGGGACGGCCATGATGCTGAGGCCAAGCGCGAGGGACGGAATGAGGGTTCGCATCATCGGCTCGCGACCGTGAGCACTGAGGTCGGCCGGCCGAAGTCATCAAGCACGGGAGCCGCCTCGGCGTCGGGAAGCCAGTCCCCGCCATCGGTCACATAGGCAAATCGATACCGACCGGGCGGCAACCGCAAGGTGACCTCCCAGCGGTCCTTCCCCTTGGGGGTGAGCCGGACCCGATCGGACTGCCACTCATTGAAGTCGCCGACGAGCGACACGCCTGCGTTGCTGGGCGCCCGGACCGCGAAGGTGATCTCGCCCGGCATCGGGGTGGAGGTGTGGGTGAGGACGGCGGTCAGGGTCAACATGGCGAGCACCCCCGCGGAGCTGCCGACCCAGCGTCGGGTCTGGTCGCGTCGAGCGCGGACCGCGGTCCGTGCCGGCAGTCCGGGACGTGGCGGCGCCGCGGTGCGAAGTTGTTCGACGGCCGCGTGGAGCCGTTCGGTTGGGTCGAGCGCATCGTGGTGTTCGGTCATGTCATCGAATGTCCTTCAATAGGTCGCGCAGGCGCTCGCACGCCCGCGAAACACGCATCTTGAGCGCCGGGACACCTGCCCCGACGATGTCGGCCATTTCTTCGTACGTCAGTCCCTCGACATGCTTGAGGAGGAACGCCTCGCGCGCCGACGGCGAAAGCTGCCGGAGCGCCCCACTGATCTCGTCGCGCCACTCGCGTGCCTCGACATCAGGCTGGGTGGCGGCGCGGGCGATGATCGCCTCTCCAGCATCGCCACCCACCAGCCGCCACCATCGTCGTCGCCGGGACCGGCACCGATTCACCGCGATCCGGAACAGCCACCCAGACGGATTTTCTGGGCGAACCCCTCGTCGGATCGCCCGTTCGGCCCTGATGAACGTGTCCTGCAGCACCTCGTCGGCGTCGTCGGCCGACTGGAGGAAATGCGTTGCGTAGCGCATCAACGCTGGGGCGTGCCGGTCCATCAGCATCCCCAAGGCAGCAGAATCGCCCGCGGCCACGTCCTCGATCAGGAGCGCGTCGGTCGGCCTCACGTCCATGAGACCCCAAAGGGCCGTTCCGCGTCACTCAGGGTGCGATATTGTGACGGAATCCCTCGTCTCAGGGTCAGGGGGGTGCAGTCAAGCCACCCCGTTCCGCCAGCATCCGCGAAAGCTCTCACCGTGCACTCCAGGTCGGTTGGCATGCCACGCTGCATCCTCCTCGCCGCCGCGCTCGCGCTCGTCGCCGCGTGTGGGGTGACGGATCCGACCGGCGGATTGCCACCGGGCGATGCACAGCTTGCGGTCCTGAATGCCCTCCCGGAAGGTACGGTGGCGGCGCTGCTTCTGGACGACGAGCAGATGAGGGTCCCCGCCAGCGGGAAGCGCATCAGTCGGGTGGTGCCGGCCGGCGAGCACCGGCTCGAGGCTCGCACGACCGGGGGACGGATCCTCGCCTCGGCGCAATTCAGTGTGGGCTCCGGCGGTCGGCGGACTGCAATCATCGGCGGTTCGCTCGTGGGTGGGGCGGCGATGGTCGTCGCGGCCGACACCGCCTCGCTGCCGTTGGCCGGTGAGGTGAAGGTGCGGGTGATCAACAGCGTCCAAGGTACGCCCGAACTCGAAGCGTGGCTCGCCCGGGCTGGCCAGCTCATTGATTCCACGTCGCGTCTCGTCTCGCCGCTCGCCTATGGCACCCACCTCGGTGGAGTGCTCCCGGGATACGCGATTCGGGGCGCGGGAAGCTACCGGGTTCGCGTGACCGATCTGGTCTCCGGATCGACCCAGGCCGAACGAGTGATCGCGCTGGGGAGCGGCGAGGTCTGGAGCGTGGTCCTGATCCGTCGGGACGACGGTGAATTCGAGCTGATTCCGATCGAAGAGACGTAGGCAACACGATCTCCGCTACGGCGCCCGACCGATCGCGATGGTGAATCGGTAGTCCTTCTCCGGAATCGACTGACCGCTCGGTGCCGGATTGGGTGATACCGCCGTGATCCGGATCGATAATCCCGCAGCAACGCTGGCGGTCTCGCCGTGCAGGGTGAGGAGGCGATCGGGCATGCCCAATCCCGGCTTGGCGGCGAGTGTGGCCCCGACCACGACCTCGCCGGCCCAGACACACATCACATTGGCAGGGCAGCGAGAGTCCGACTCGACCGCATCGAGCCGGAGCAGGTAGGGCGCGTCCTCGATGGCGAGCGACTCGCCGATCGCGAGCTCCCTCGATCCGGGAATCACAAGTGGATGCGGCGTGACCATGCTCGACGCCTGACAGGCGACGAGGGCGAGGCTGAGCGCGGTGACAAGTCGACCTGACATGGTGGCTACTCCGTGGAGCTGTGGTTCCTCTGCAAGGACGCTTCGGCCGGGACGAACGTCACACGCCTCACCGCTCCACGGGCAGGATGAGCCCGTGGCGCCTTAGCTGTATCGGCTCCCGATCACCGCTGTCGACATGGAAGTGATTGACGTCCCGGCGGGTGACGACCAGACGAATGATGCTCCCACGGCGGAACTGATGCGAGACGGGCAGCAGCTCGACTTCAACACTGGCCTGGTCACCCACCAGATGCTCTCCCTCCGTAATCATGACGCCCGCACCCGAGGCGTCAACTTCTTCGAGATAGACGAAGAGCGTGGCGCCGGGGTGAGCGGAATCGAGCGTGAGAAACACGCGCGCCCTGCCGGTGACAGTGAGCGGTTCCTGCAACGGTCCAAACATCTGCAGCTGTAGCTGGCCAACGGTGTCACCGCGCTGGCGCACCGGATATCGGACTGCGCCCCCACCGAGAATCGTATTCCAACGCGACTGATTCCCGGTGCCGAGGGTCGGATTTATGGAGAGGCCGAAGGTCGGGTTGTCCGGAATGCCGGGCCCATGGAACGAGCCGGTGTCGTGCGTCGTGATCGGCCACCGATCGGCACTCCTCCATTCGTTCGAGCCGGTCGTGAAGTAGTGCACCGGTGGCTCGTGGTCGATGCCCGTCGACCTGCCGCGCAGGTAGTGATCAAAGAATCGGAGCAGTTCACCCTGCTGATCGAACTGCGACCGGACCGGCCCCTGCCCCGGGTAATAGGCCCAGCCACCGCCGTGGTTCCATGGCCCCATCGTGAGTCGCGATCCCGGTGAGGGCTGCTCGACAAATCGATCGATCGGTGCCGCGGCGAAGCCATCGGCCCAGCCGCCCATGCTGTAGATCGGGATGCGGTGGGAGAGTGTGTCATAGCGCGCGTGCGGCGAGACCATGTCGAGCGTGAATCCCTCGCGCGTGGTGTCGTCGCGTGAGGTGATCTGGCTCACCAGCTCCCAGAGGCTGGCGTTGCGGACATGTTCGGCAATCGCCAACGCCAGGAGGGAATCACCTGCCGGACCGTCGACCGGCCGGACGCCAGTCACCGCGGTGTTCAGTCGGTCGAACTGATCGGCATCCATCTGTGCCGTCATCCCGGCCCAGGTGCGCATGAACGGTTCGAGCAAGATCCCGCCAGGATGCGTCACATCATCGTAGAAGTCATAGATCGAGAAGAGTGGTGCCACGGCCTTGAGCGCGGGATGACCGATGGTGCCGATCAGTTCCGCCGTGGTGCCGGGATACGAAATACCGGTGGCACCGACACCGCCATCCGACCACGGCTGTCCCACGATCCAGTCGAGGATGCCCCACCCATCGTGCACCTCCTCGGGCGAGAACTCGACGGTGCGGGTCCCGAACGAGGCACCGGTGCCGCGTACATCAACAACGACCACGGCGTAGCCCGCCTGCAGGAAGCTCATCAAACCGAATCCGGGGCCGGCCGCCGCCTCGCGGACCGGATCGCTGAAGCGGAGCCCTCGGTGGTAACGGGTGAGGTGCAGGATCGTCGGCACTCGGTGGGTGGCGCTGGCGCCCTCCGGCAGGTAGCGATCGACGGCGAGCCGGACGCCATCGGGCATCGGGAGGTAGCGCGATTGGCGTGTCCACGAGATGTGTGGTGCAGCGGCGGGTGGAAGGCTGTCCCACCAGGCACGGTCCTGGGCAGAAAGCGAGAAGGGGAGAAGGGGAGAAAGCGAGAATGCGGTAAAAGCACAGACAGTCATCGCGAGCCGCCACTCGCGGCGAAGCAATCCGGTGCCGAGCACCGAGGATGGCGGCAGGACTGCTTCGACGGGCATCAACATGTGTGTCATGCATCCTCTCATCCGCTGTTGTTCGCTTCCCCGCCTTCTCGCTTTTTCGCCTTTTCGCTTTCTCGCATTCTAGACACCATACGCTCCAACCGCTCGAGGTGTGTCACGGTCACGGTGATCGCCCCGAACGACTCCTCGACGATGCCCCTGAAGATGAACGGGCCCTGATCAAAGAGCACATGACTCCGCTCGGCGTAGACATCCGGGAAGAGGACGCACTCGATCAACCCCTCGCCGTCGTCGAAGGTGGCGAACTGCATCGGTTCGTGCTTGGCCGTGTGCACCGGCTTGCCGGTGGTGTACATGCCCGCCATCAGTACGCGTCGACCGACATGCTCGTGCAGGTCAGGGCTCCGGATCAGCCGGAACCGCCTGAGTGTCTCGGCGTGCAGTACCATCGGGTGGGCGTCGGTGCAGAAGCCGAGCAGGGCCCAGGCGTCCTGTCGCTGGCGGTCGGCGGAGTAGGGGCGGAGGTGAGGCACCGCCCCGCCCTCGTGCGAGCGCACGAGCGGCGGGGTCTCCTCGCTCCGCCCCGCTCGACCTGTGTCGATTTCCCACAGCATCTGGGGTCGGTTGAGCCCCCCCCCGATACTGTCGCACGCGCCGACCTTGATGAGCAGGCGCAGATCGTCCGCGCGGAGTCCGGTCCGGATGCGCAACTCCTCAAGGGAAATGAACGGACCGCCCCTGTCACGTGTGGCGAGCAGTGCCTCGGCACCATCGGTCGAGAGACCCTTGATGAACTGGAAGCCGACCCGGAGTTCGTGCTCACGGCCGAGGCAACGCCACGCACTCGCGTTGACATCGGGTGGGAGAATGCTGACACCCATCCGCCGCGCCTCGGCGACATACGCGAACGATCGATAGAATCCTCCCCCGTTCGAGAGCACTGCTGCAATGAACTCCGCGGGATGGTTGGCGCGCAGATACGCACTCTGCTGTGCCACATGGATGTAGGAGCACGAATGCCCCTTGCAGAACGAGTATCCCGCGAACGAAAGGATCATCTCCCACACCTTGGCGATGCTGATGTCGTCGCGCCCCAGCGTGCGCGCCCCCTTCACGAACGCAGCGAACGAGACACTGAGGTGCGCCTCGGGCTTCTTCTTGCTGAGCGCCTTCCGGAGGCCATCGGCACTCGCCCAGTCGAGTCCGGCGAAGGCGTGCGACACGTTGACGACGTCCTCCTGGTACACCATCACCCCGAATGTCTCGGCGAGTGTGTCACGCAGCGAGGGATGCAACGGCTCATAAGGCGCGCCGTAGAGCCGCTCGAGATAGATGTTGATCCAGCGATTTGATGCCGGGCGAATGATCGAGGTGTTGAGCACCAGCAACTCGAAGGTGTCGGCGCGCGATTTGAGGTTGAGCATCCGACTCGCCGGTGACTCGGTGTAGAAGACACCCAGCGAATTACCAGTCCGGAACACCTCACGCGTCGGTTCATCGGCACCCGCCTCCTGGCTGGTGTAGTCGAGCTGGATGCCCCGACTCTCGTGCACCATCGCGATGGCATCACGAATCACCGCGAGCGACCGATTGCCCAGCAAGTCGATCTTGACGAGGCCGGCATCTTCGGCGCCATCCTTCTCGAACTGGATCGCCGGGACGGTGAGATCGGGCGCTCCATCGAGACGCTTGGCCGCGGGTTCGATCGGGACGATATCGGTGAGCGAGGTCGGCACGATGACCACGCCGCCGGGATGGAGCGACAGGTGTCGCGGTGTGCCGACCAGCGCCTGGGCCTGCACCGCAAAGTCCTGCCATGCCCGGGGGAGCTTGAGGTCGCGGAAGTTGGGGTGCGAGGCGATGAGCTCGCGTGCATCACCGTCGCCACCGAAATGCGGCACGCGCCTGGTGACCTCGCGGATCTCCGCCGCCGGTCGACCGTGCACCTTGGCCACCTCGCGGAGTGCCCCGCGCAGTCGGAAGGTGTTGTGGTTGCTGACCATCGCCGCGCGCGGCTGCGGATACTTCCGGAAGACCCACGCGAGGATGCGATCACGTTCGTCCCACGGGAAATCGAGATCGATGTCGGGCGGATCCTTGCGTGCCGGATTGAGGAACCGTTCGAAGAGCAGTCCCGAGGCGAGCGGCTCCACGTGGGTGATCCCCAGGCAATAGGACACGATCGAGTTGGCCACGGAGCCGCGGCCACAATGGGTCGGGCCATGCTGCACGATGTCGCGCACGACCAGGAAGTAGTCCGCGAATCCCTTCATGCCGATGATGTCGAGTTCGTGCTCGATCCGGTCGCGCGTGATCGGCGCGAGTGCACCGTAGCGACGCAGTGCCCCTTCGTAGGCGAGTGACCGCAGGCGTTGCTGCGCATCGTCGGCATCGGACGCCCGCGGCGCGATGGTGCGCCCCATCGGGATCCGGTACTGGCAGCGCTCGGCGATCACGCCGGCGGCGGCGAACGCATCGGGCACATCGGGAAAGTGACGCTCGATGTCGAGGGCGGGCCGGAGCCAGCGGTCGCGGGGCGCACGGGCGCGATCATCGCGGGAATGCATGATCCCCGATCGATGGATCGCGTTCAACATCCGATGCCGCTGCCAATCCTCGGCGTGCGCCATCATCACGCCACCGGTCACCACCGCCGGCACACCGAGCTGTCGCGCCACGTGCAGCACCTGGTGTCGCTCGGGGCCGGCGATCAGTTCGGCACACAGTCCAGCGGGCCCGGAGAGCTTGACGAGCCGCGCGAGCAGATCGGTGTCGCTGCTGAGGATGGTGAGCCCCTGTCGGTCGACGGCGAGTTGCGCCGAGAGGGCGAGATCGGGATCCCAGTGAATGGCGGTGATCGCCCGACAGAGTGCGGCCCAGCCATGGCTGTCCTCGGCGAGCGCGATGGCCTGATGATGCTTGGTGACGAGATGCGCGCCGAGGATCGGGCGGATACCGACACGTTCACAGGCGCGCTGGAACTCGATGGCGCCGTAGACCCCGTTGGTGTCGGTCATGGCGAGTGCGCGATAGCCACGCTCGGCAGCAGCCGATGCGAGTGCGTCCGGTGAGGAGGCGCCGTGGCCAAAGGAGAACCAGGTGTGGACGTGAAGGTGGGTGAACATGAAACCACGAGAAGCGAGAAGCGAGAAGCGAGAAACGCTTCACGTCTCTCGAATCTTCTGCCCCACCGGACACGTGGCCGCGTGTGCGCCCGGCAACCGGTCGGTGCCCATCAGGAACTCCCCGACGATCTCGCCGCCCATGAACGTGAATTTCTGCTTCATCACCTTGACCCACGCTGCCTTGTCGAGCTCGCCTTGGGCATCGAGCCAGTTGGCGAACGACCCGTGCGATGCGATCAGCTCGACGACGCGACCAGCATTGTGGATCGCGGCGTCGACCTTGAGGCGATTGCGGATGATGCCGGCGTCGGCCAGCAGGCGTGCGCGGTCGGCCTCGCCGTAGCGGGCGACCACGTGCGGATCGAAGCCGTCATAGGCACGCTGGAAATGCTCACGCTTCTTGAGGATGGTGAGCCATGACAGGCCGGCCTGGTTGATCTCCATGATCAGGCGCTCGAACAGTTCGGCGTCGCCCCGGATCGGGACGCCGTGTTCGGTGTCGTGATAGGGGCCGTGGATGGGATGGCCCTTGGCGATGGTGCAGTAGGTGGACATGGCGGTCGATGGTTGATGGTCGATCAGATCTCGAGGGCGACCTGACGGTCACGCCTAAAACGTCAAACCGAATATACACCGAAGATCATCCAGCCGCCTTTCGGCAGTAGCTTCCGTCAATGCGCACCCTCGTCCTACCCAGCCTCGAGATGGCCGAGCGCCCCGCCCCCGTCCCGGGTGATGGCCAGCTCCTGGTCCGAGTCCATGCTGCCGGCCTCAACCGGGCTGACTTGGCACAGCGTGCCGGGAAGTACCCGGCGCCACCTGGCTGGCCTGCCGACATTCCCGGACTTGAGTATGCCGGCGAAGTGGCCGGACTGGGGCCGGGAGCTACGTATTTCGGCGTCGGTGACCGAGTGATGGGGTTGGTGGGTGGGGGCGCCATGGCCGAGCTGATCGTGGTCAACCAGCGCGAGGCGATGGCGATTCCCGAGGGGATGTCGTGGGGTGACGCTGCGGCGATTCCCGAGGCATTCCTCACCGCGTGGGATGCCGTCGTGCGGCAAGGGAGGGCACGTGGCGGCGAACGGGTGCTGATGCACGCGGTGGGCAGCGGTGTCGGCACCGCCGCATCGCAACTCGCTCCGCTCCTGAGTTTCACCCTGATCGGCACCTCGCGGACGCAGGAAAAGCTCGATCGGTGCCGCGAACTCGGCATGACGCACGGCGTGCTCTCGACCGCACCCGATTGGATCTCGCAGGTCGGTGGTCCGGTTGATGTGGTGATCGACACCCTCGGCGGCGAGTTCTTCACGGCGAGTCTCGGGCTGCTGACCAATCGGGGACGGTTGGTCGTGGTGGGCCTGCTCGCTGGTCGTGTCGCGGAGCAACTCGATCTTGGCCTCGTGCTCCGTCAGCGACTGACGATTGTCGGCACCGCGATGCGGTCACGCGGAGCTGAGGAGCGGGGCATGCTGATCGAACAGTTCACGCAGCAGGTGCTGCCGCACTTTGGCCGCGGCACGCTTCGGCCCATCGTCGACGAGGTCGTGCCGATGGCCGAGGCTGGTGCCGCGTATGCGTTGCTGGGGTCGAACCGGACGTTCGGAAAGGTGGTCATTCAAGTGAGAAGTGAGAAGTGAGAAGCGAGAAGCGAGACGCGAGAAGTGAGACGCGAGGGTAGTTGGTGCTTACCGTCCTGCTGATCGTTGCCGCTGCCGTGCTCTTCTACCGGATCGGTGACCAACTGCTGCTCTTTGCCGGGCTCACCTGGTACAACCTGCGGCGCCTGCCCGACCAGCTCCGGTGATGCCCGCCCCCAGCCGGAAGCGCCTCACCCCTTGAGTGGTGTCGACACCCCGAGCTTGAATCCGTCGAGGTCCTTGAACTGGCACATCCGGACACCCCACGGACGATCGGCGGCCTCACTCAGCAGTGCCCCGCCCGCCGCCTTGACCCGCTCCGCAGCCGCGTCAACGTCGGCGGCCGACTTCACGTTGAGCTGGAGATAGAGCCCCTGTCCCTTGATGCGGTCCCAGCCGAGTTTGCCATCGTCCTGGTTGAGGACGATGGCGATCTCGCCCGCCTTGATGGCGGCGCCGACCACCTTCCCCTCGCGCTCGTATCGCTGTGCCACGCTGAAGCCGAGGACCTCTTCATACCAGCGGATCGAGGCCTCGAGGTCCTTGCACGTGAGTGAGCAGCCGAGGACGGTCGCATCGAGGGTAGCTGCGGAAATTGTCATGGTCGTTCCCGGAAGAGGTAAGTTGGAAATGTCGGGACCCATCGGCTGGTCGGCAAGGGTGGGCTCCCGATCGGGTGCCCGGTCGTCCCCCGCTGCTGCGTCCGGCATGTCTCTCCCTTTCACCCTTCGTCGACAGGTTCTCCTGATGCGTCATTCCCATGCGTTCCTCCTCGCCGCGATCGTGCTCACCGCCAGCTGTGCACCGGCTGCTGCCCCGGACGTTTCGTCCTCCGACCTCGCCCGCGAGCGTTCGGCCGTCGACAGCGTGCTCACCGACCTGCACCAGGCGGCGTCGGAGGGGGCGTGGGATCGGTACTTCGCGCTCTATGCACCCGATGCGGTGTTCTTCGGGACCGATGCCACCGAGCGGTGGAACCTTGCGGCGTTCAAGGGCTATGCCACGCCCACCAATGGCTGGACCTACGTCAAGACCGAGCGGAATGTCTTTGTGGATGCCGACGGCAAGGCCGCCTGGTTCGACGAGCGTCTGCACAACGACAGCTACGGTGAGACGCGTGGCACCGGTGTTCTGGTCAAGGGCGACTCGGGTTGGAAGGTGGTGCAGTACAACCTGACGATTCCGGTGCCGAACGCCTTGGCGCCTGAGCTCGTGCAGCGGATCGCGGCCGCGGACACCATGCCCTAGGCGGATTCGTGCTCGGGTGCCAGGGCCTCGGGCGGATAGGTGATCCGGGTGCCCTCGACCTTGGCGAACCGGGTGAGCTTGTGGATCTGTCGACGCGGTCCGCTGATGATCTCCTCGACCGGAACGCCGCGGACCACGAGTGCATCGGCGATCAACGAGCGATGACAGCGCCATGGAACCGCCTCCGCGCACATCAGGGCGACGCGCTCCTTGTGCGCCGTCACCATGAGCTGGTCGAGCGCCTGCTCGAACTCCGGTGTCTGCATGTAGTCGGCGTAGCCACGGAACGAGAGGTTTCGCCAGCCGGTGTTCGGTGAGTCGTCGCTCGTCCGGCGGAAGCCACCCAGCGCGGTCGCCTGCTCGTAGTCGATGCCGGCCGCCTCGAGCGAGGCGGGCAGGTTGGCCTGGTCATATTGCGGGTTGCGCCTGGAGCGTGGCACGGTGCGCACATCGATCACGCGCTGCACACCATTCGCCTCGAGCAGCTCGAGGAACTCCTCGATCGGTCGTGTCGAGTGTCCGATGGTGAGTACCAGCGTGTCGGCGTCTGCTGGTAGGTCCTGCGCCGATCTTGCCACGATCTGCCTCCTTCCCGTCCTGCTATCCTTGAAAGATGTCAGACTCTCACGATCGTGTCACCCACTGGGAGACGGTTCACGCCACGCGCGAGCCCACGGCCGTCTCGTGGTACCAGCCGGTGCCGAGGCGCTCGCTCGAATGGACTGCGGCGACTGGCTTGGCGCTCGACGCGCCGCTGCTCGATGTCGGCGCCGGTGCCTCGACGCTGGTCGATCACTGGCTGACCGCCGGTCACACCGACGTGTCGATGCTCGACATCGCATCTGCCGCGTTGGAGCGGAGTCGGGCCCGACTCGGTGTCGCGGCTGCGTCGGTGGAGTGGATCGTGTCGGATGTCACCACCTTCAGGCCCACCCGACGTTATGCGCTCTGGCACGATCGGGCGGTGCTGCATTTCCTGATCGATCCCGTATCGCGCGAGGAGTATCTGGACACACTGCGGGCTGCGCTCATGCCCGGTGGCGATGTAATCCTCGCGACCTTCGGCCCCGATGGGCCACTCAGGTGCAGCGGGTTGCCGGTGCAGCGTTACGGTGTCGATGAGTTGAGTGCGTTGCTTGGACCCGCCTTCACGCTTCGACGTGATGCGCTCGACGAACACGTGACGCCCTCCGGTGGGCGGCAGCAGTTCCAGTATGGCTGGTGGCGCCGTCAACGTGAGACGTGAGACGTGAGACGTAGGGGCGCAACATGTTGCGCCCGTCTTTTCCGCCGCATGATGCATGTCTCAGGGGAATAGGTGCGCCGGTCATGACCGCGCGCACGCCATCGACCGCATGCTGCAGCGCCGACGCCTCTGGTGCACTGAGCGCCACTGGGTCCTGCCACAATTCGAGTTGACCGTGTCCGTCGTGCAGTTCGTCGGCGACGAGTTCAATGCTGCGCACCGCGATGCGTCGCGTGAGTGCCTGGTCGAGTGCACGGCAGGCGGCCTGCCAGAGGTCGCGGTCGAGGGTGCAGCGTGCGAGCCGGATGCTGCGCTGTGCGGTGGCATCGTCGGCATGCCGGAGGTGCAGTACCAGTCGACCGGCGGCGAGCTTGCGGTTGCGGAGGCGCTGACCGAGTCGTTCGGTCATGGCACGGAGCAGTCGGCCCAAGCTCTCGCGGTCGTTGGTGTCGGTGGCCAGCACATGTGACACGCGACATTCGGCCTTGACCGCTGGTGACAGCACTGGTCGGTAGTCGATCCCTTCGGCGTGCTGGTGCAGGATGCGACCCACGCGTCCGAACGCGACGGTGAGGGATTGCGCGCCGAGCGCCGCTACTTCGCCGATCTGCTCAAGGTGGTAATCGTGGAGGCGTTCGCGCACGCGGTCGATGGCATCGGGGAGCAGGGTGACCGCCTCCGGTGCCAGGAACCGCGCCTCGTGTCCAGCCGCCACCGGCCAGATCTCGGCGCCGGCCTCGCGCTTGACCACCGTGGCGGCGCTCTCGCTCACCAGTTTGTTGGTTGCGATGCCGACGGCGATCGGAAGACCGAGCCGTTGCTGGATCTCGCGTTCGAGTCGGTGGGCGATATCGATCGGCGAGCCGAAGAGTTGTGCGGTGCCGGTGACATCGAGGTAGGCGTGTCCCCACGTCTTCGGTTCGATCACCGGGGCGACCTGGGCGAGGATCTCGTGGAGGGCGCGGTGGGCGCGGGCCCAGAGGCGCGGTTCGGGGGGGAGCACGATCAGGTCGGGACAGATGCGCCGAGCCAGTGCCACGGCGGTGCCGCGTTCGAGGCCGGCCAGTCGCGCCTCGGGGGAGAGGGCGATCAGCAGGGCGCGGTCGGCGCCGAGCGGTGCGATCGCGACCGGACGCCGGCGGAGCGACGGGTCGGCGAGGGCCGCCAGGGTGGTGCAGAAGGCGGGGGGATCGATGAAGAGGATGGATTTCACGAGTAGGGGCGCAACATGTTGCGCCCTCCTGTCATCATGGTGATGGAGCCCGGGCGCACGGTGCTGCACCGATCCTGTCGACCGACGAATACCGAATATATCCCGAAGATTGGCATGTGCAAGGGAGGAGTGGGTTTGGGGATAGTCTGCCGGGCGGTAACGTTGAGTCATTGGAGGGGAGGGAGCGACGATCGGCTCGAGCGACCCACCAGTCCACCCTGTCACGGAGACCAGTCATGCCGAATCGAGTTGTGCGTCACGATCGCTCGCAAAGTGTGCGCGCTGCATGTCTCGGCGCGCTGAGTGCGCTGCTTGCCGGGTGTGTCGCACCGGCCCCGACGCCGCCGCGCGAGCTCGTCGTGTCGGCGACCGACTATGCGTTTGGGAGCGTACCGGCGGAGCTCTCCGCGGGCCCGGTACAATTCCGGATGGAGAACCAGGGGAAGGTGCCGCACGAGATGGCCCTCGGGCAGTTAAGTGCGGGGGTCACGGCTGACTCGATGATGGCGTATCTCGCAGGAGGAGGTGAGCCGGCCGAGTTGAGTGATGGTGTGGTCGGCATCCTGATTGCGAGCCCGGGGACGACATCGCTCGGGACGCTGGCAGCGGACCTCGTGTCGGGACGCACGTACCTGATGATCTGTCAATTCAGGGACAGCGATTCGTTGCCACCGCATGCGGCAATGGGGATGATCGCAAGCTTTGTGGCGAAGTGACGTCGGTCGCAGAAGTCGCTGGACCTGGGGGAGTGGATGAAGGCTCCGGCCTCGAACGCTTTGGTGGTTCTCGTGATTGATCTGATCGCCACGGTGGTCATTGTGCTGACCGGTGGGTTCCTCGTGTGGTTGGGCATGGTCGCGATCATTCGTCCGAAGATCGCGAGCGCATTCCTGCTCACGTTCGCCACTACGAAGGCGACGCAACAGATCGAGTTGGCGAGCCGGATGGTGGTGGGTGCGGCGGTGCGTAGCTGATGCGCTGGATTGTCGTCAATGACCGCATGCAACAGGGCTATGGCTACGTGATGAGCGCCGCGGTCGGCAAGGACTTCGACCCCGCGTTCACGCCGATGTTGACGCCACCCGAGATGCTCGCCTTGGGCATCTTCGGGGGCCGCTATATGCGGGACTGCACGGACGAATTCCCCAAGAGCTGGTTTCGTCGGGCGAAGCTGGCGAGCGGCCCGGCCGATCCCCAGCTCAACTTCTTCAAGGTCAATGCATCGCAGCCGCTCGCGGTGTGGCGGAAGAAGGGGTGGATCTATCACGAGGATCCGCGCGGGTGGTTCCAGTGGTATTGCCGCTACCACCAGGGTCGGCGCTGCCCCGACGATGCACGGCAGATCCGGCGATGGCGTGCGATGCGGCGGCATGTGGCGCAACTCGAGCAGGCCTGTCTCCCGGGTGAGCTGAGCTGTCGGCCGAGACAGCGACAGGCGTTGTTGCATTGGGGGTATGACACGAGGGT
>JBDTNH010000017.1:0-32563 GCA_039933845.1 Gemmatimonadota bacterium | reverse complement strand
CTCGCGGGTAAACCCGCGGCTCGGCTCGTGTCGCTAAAGCGACGTGACAGGTTCGCTGGCAGGGCCGACGTCCCTTCAGGGAGCTCGCGGGTAAACCCGCGGCTCGGCTCGTGTCGCTAAAGCGACGTGACAGGTTCGAGCAGGGGGTTGACGTCCCTTCAGGGACATCAGCCGAGCCGTCGCTTTAGCGACGAGCTCGCAAAGCGACGTTCCAGGTTCGCTGGCAGGGCCGACGTCCCTTCAGGGACATCAGCCGAGCCGTCGCTTTTAGCGACGAGCTCGAACGCTACGGCATGGAGTCTAGGGTTGGGTTCGCTCGCAGGTACGCTTCGCTGGGTCGAAATGGGGCGTCGCCGTGTCCCAGCGCAATCTGGTTCCGAAAAAGGAAGCCGGGGCGGCGGCCGCGGAGGGAGATCCCAACCACCTCTCGCGCGCGAATCGCTCCGTGTCGGAGTCGGAGGTAGATCTCTGCAGAATCCGCAAATACGCGTATCGAGTCGATCGTCCGGAAGTCGGTTCCCGACAGTGACTTTGCTTCTCCACACAACTGGCCTGGTTCATCCACACGGAGGACAGTGGCCTCGAGCCCCACCGTTACAGCCGAGAGGGATGCAGGCGCCACGATCCGAACGAGACTGCACTCGAGGATCGGGACAGGATGCACCTCGAGGTCGTTCAGGGCGGTGATGGCTGCACGCACCACGTCAGTCGTATGGACCGAGCCATTGTACGTCGCCGTAGCCGAGGTACAGCAGCACAGGGCCACTAAGGGCCCAATGCAGCGTCCGATCCGATTTCCTAGGGCCACTTGATGCATGACGTTGGATCCTCGTACCAGAGGTATCTGAACGGGACCCGGAGGTTCTCGAGACGGAGAAGCGCTGCGGGTGAACATGCATGGAAAGATCTACTCGACATAACCGATGAACCGCCTGCCCACAATTCGCCATTTTCCGGCGGTCTCCTGGAGCTCCAGGTCCATGATCCTCGTATGGGCCCCATCAGGTGCAAGGAAGGTGGAGAAGGTACGCACAAACAGGGCCTTCTTGGCACCGCGCACTGTCGGATCCGCCACATCACCGGAATACGGTAGCGATGTGGCGAGTATCGCCTCCTCGCGGCGGGGGCACGCTGACTTGTCGGCCGAAATGTCGGTAAACCCTGGGCATCCTCTCCACCCGATTGACTCTGCCAAGGGTAGCCCATGACGGCGCACGGACGACCGTCGGTGGTCAAGATTCCCGTCGAGGGTGGAGGTCAGGTTCCGGTCCAAGTTATCTGTCCAAGGGGAGTCGACAATTACCGGCCTCAACACAACCGCAATGTACCGCGGCTGCTCCTCCTCGATTTCGCCGACAAGCGTATTGAGCACGACATCGAAGATCGCCAGATCTCTGATGTCACGGTCAGGCCCGCCTCTCGGCGTCTCGACACCCGAGAGTGCGCACGCTCCAGCAATCAATGCTGCACTACCGGCTAGACACGACGTCAGTTGTTGGCGATATCGTCGCATGCCGTCGTGTGCTGCATCTTCCACTTATTGGGTGCAAGACTCCCGATGTGGCCTGAGTTGCCTGCGATCAGGTGCTCCGCTTCATGCGCTAGCATGAACTGCAAGGTGACGAAATAGCCCGACGGCACGTGGTTGTCCTCAAGTTCTATCGGGTTGTTCGCATCAAAGCCATGGGTGGCAAACACTTGGTTGATTGTCATGTAGGACCCCGAAGCATCTCGACCCGTGTAGCCGGATCCCCCACCCGGATGCAATCTCAGCGTCCCGCGAGCAAGTAAGGCCTCGGCCGAGTCTGCGAGGACTGCGCACATCCCACCAAGTTGTCGCATCCGGGTGATGGCAGCATTGACTCGAGTGAGATTCTTTCCACTCGGCTGAGACCCTTGGCACCACCAAATATCGCCTGGTTCCGTCTGGGTTTGGAAGCAATCCGGCGGGGACCAAGGCATTTCTGAATCCTGATCGAGCCATGGCACGACGGTCGCATCCCCCGAATCCGGCGGCGGTGGCGGAGGTGGTGGGAGTGGGGGCGGTGGCGGCGGATCTCCGCTTCCACCGCTGCAGCAGTAATTCGACCACGGATCAGGAGCGAGATCCTGTTGCCCAATCCATTCGACCTCGATGGAATCAAGCCACTGACAACTGCCGGTATCCCAGTAGGAGCGATTCCAGTACCAGACCCCGTTCACAACCGAGTATTCGTCAATTTGAGTGCAGTACTGGGTCGAGACCACAGTCAGGACGAAATATCCCGTGGTGGCGCGTGCCACGCCGGCGCCACCGAACGACGACTCCTTGTATGCGCGCACAGCATCTCTGGTGCCGGCCTTTGACAGCGTCGGGCAACGGAACTGGACGAGCGCTCCGCCTTCCGCATGAAACAGGATGTCGCCCGGCGCTGACCTTCCCCGCACACGATGACAACCGGCTTGGAGCATTGCGGTGTCGACTCGGCTCGGTTTGGGATCGAGGGTATTGCCCCGTGGAGTGTCAGGCGCCAATGCGACTGGCGCCCCCCCCCCCCCAACCACCATGTACTGGCCCTGGGCTCGTGGTGTCACCGGAGGGCAGATCTGCCTGGCAGCCTGTACCGAACACCACCAGGCACCCGACTGCGATCCTGATGGACCGCCAATGGGGAAAGTCTCGACGAATACTCATGTGGCACTCCAATCCTTGGTCTGGGCCGATCGGATTCCAGGATCAGCGGAGGGCACTCCCAAAGCGGTCGAGACGTAGGATCGCACCGACTCCCGGATCTGGCAACTGACGCGCGCGCCTGATTCACTTCACCCGCCCGACCCACGGGTGGTCGCTCGCCAGACTCGCGACAACACCCGGGCTCGGCCAACAGCGTCCGCTGAAGCGGACCGAACGTGACGCGCTAAGGGCGGGTCTTACCCGCCGCCCCTAGCCGAGCCGTCGCTTGATCGGCGAGCTCGGGAAGCGACGTCTCAGGTTCGAGCGGGAGGCCGAGCCGCGGCCATATGGCCGCGGTATGGTTCGCCACGCACGGAAGCCGCTTTAGCGACGAGCTCGTCCACGCTTCGCATGGAGGCGGGGTGACGTCCCGATCAGGATCGGCGGCAACAGCCAGAGCGCCGCGATGGTGCCTGCCGCTACGCCGCCGGCCGTGGCAAGTGCGATCGCGCCGAACAACGTGTCGGTCGCACTGCCCCACGCCATCGGCACCAGCGAGGCCACCGTGGTGAGGGTCACGAGGACGATCATCCCGGCCCGGTCGCGGGTGCCCCGGATCACATCGGCACCGGTGGCTCGGCCACCGTGTCGTCGCCGGGCACCCAGCACAGAGTCGATCAGCAGGATCGCCTGGTTGACCGCCAACCCGACCACGAGGATCACCCCAACGGCCGCCTCGCGGGTGAAGGCCGATTCGGTGACCCAGAATGCCGCGGCGACGCCGGCCAGCGCGATCGGCAGCGACAGGAACACCATCAGCGCCGCCCACCACGAGTCGAAGACCAGCGCCACCGAGAGGAGCACGAGGATCAACCCGATCCCGAAGACGAGGTACAACCCCTTGCTCGAGTCGTCGGTCTGCCAATCATGGAGATCGTCGGCCACGGTGTAGCCGAGCGGCACGGAGATCGTGGCCATGAACCCCTTGTGGGTCTTGTCGGCGAGCTTGGTCGGGCCGCGGAAGTCGTAGCTCAAGACCCGGATGTATTCCTGATCCTCGCGCTGGATCTCCGCCAGGCCCTTCACCTCGCCGACCGTCGAGACGTCGGCGATCCGGACCGGCGCGTTGCTGGGGTTGCTCACGATCGCGCCTTCGAGTTGCGTGAGCTGCCGCTCGCGGACATTGAGCGCGCGCACCGCGATGGGCATGTCCTCGTCGCCGATCTCGATCGAGCGCGAGGCGTCGGCACCGGCCAGCTCGCGGGCGACCGAGCCCACGAACTGACTTGCCGACGTGCCGATCTCGCCGAGCGCATGGCGGTCGGGCATGATCGAGATGCTCACCTGCTCACCGTTGCCGTAGCCACTCGAGGCATTGATGTTGACATCACGAACGCGCGGTATCTGTTCCAGGCGCCGTTGCAGGTCGAGCGCCACCTGCTTGACGCCTTCGAACGAGTAGCCCAGGATCCGGATCCGGCGACTCCCCCCCCCGAAACCCCCGGAGCCATTGTTGTAGCCCTGGCCTTCGGGCGGAGTCACATTGATGCTCTGGGTGCCGCCGACCAGCACCGCGCGTTGGGTCAGTTCGTCGGCGATGACGTAGGGCATCTCGGTCCGGCCACCGGCTGGACTGAACTCCACGACCAATTGGCCGCCCTGCGACGTGCCCTGGGCACGGACGATCGAGACGCCGTCGCGTCCGACCGCGACCTTCTCCAGCTCCTTGATCAACCGCTCGACTTGTTCGGGGTCGGATCCCTTGGGGAAGGTCACGCTGGCTCGGACGGTCTCGCGCCGTTCGCCCCACCAGCCGCCCCAGTTGGAGCGCGGCACCTTCTTGACGCCACCCCAGAAGAGGAATGCCACGAGGCCGATGGTGAACGCGATGGAAGCGAAGCGCCAGCGGACCATCTTCCGGACGGTCCAGTCATAGGCGCGTGACAGCCGGCGCCAATGCCCGCCTGTGTCCCCCCCCCGACCAACAGCTGGGACGAGCACCAGTGCCGTCCCGACCGACCAGAAGAGTGCCAGGCCGAACGCCGCGGCGAACGGCATGAAAGCGGCCCGGGCGTTGCCCTGCAAGAAGAGGAACGGGAAGAGTACCACCGCGGTCGTGAGCGTCGACCCCAGCACGGCCGGTGCGATCAGGCTGCCCGCCGCCGCTCGTGCATCGGGCGTGTCGGCCGCCAATCGCAGCCGTTCGACGACCACGAGACCATTCTGCACCAGGATCCCGATCCCCATGGCCAGTCCGGCGAGGGTCAGCAGGTTGGCCGGGATGTGGAGCAGGTAGAGGCCGAGTGCGGTGCCGGCGATCGCGACCGTGGCGGACCCGAGGACCAGCGCGGCGCTTCGGAATGAGCGCAGGGTGAGGAGCAATACCAGCGCCACGGCACCGAACGCGATGGCGCCACGGAGCAACAGGTCGGCAAGCTGCTTGACGAGATCCTCGCTGGTGTCGCTGGCGATCTCCAGCTTGACCCCCTGGGGCAGCAGGCCCTGGACCTCGGGGACCAATGCCCGCGCACTCTTGGCCGTCTTGATGGCGTCGGCGCCGGCTTGCCGGTTGAGCGATACGGTGACTGCGGTGAGGCCATTCAGGCGATAGAACTGGCCGCGGCGATCCTCCTCGGGGCGGATCGAGGCGAGCTCGTCGAGCCGGTACACCACACCGCCGGGTCCCCGGATCGGCAGGGCGCCGAGGTCTTCGATGGCATGCGGCGTGTCACGGAGCGAGACGCTCCGCACACTGGCACCCAGCTTTTCGGCGCCGAGGAATTCGACCATGCGCGCGGTGGCGATTGCCTGACCGAGCAGGTTGGCGTCGATGCCGAGCTGACGCAGCTTGACGGCGTCGAACGAGATCACCACGCCATTGCGTGCTTCACCGCGCAGCCACGGGTCTCCCGACATTCCGTCGAGCGTTGCGAAGCGGGGGACCACGATGTCCTGCGCGATCTTGGTCAGTGCCCCCGGCGTGTAGGGCCCGGTGACGTTCAGCTCCATCAGGGGCGATTCCTGGAGCTCTGTCGGGACGTACGCGCCCACGCTGATGTTGCGTGCGCCGGCCGGCAACTCGGGTCGGAGTGCCTCCATCCGTTCGAGGATCGCGAGTCGGACCATGGTGACATCGACATCCGGGTCGAGTTCGACTCGAATCGAGCTCGTGCCCTCGCGGGACGTCGACGAAATCTTGCGCACGCCGCGGACCGACTGGATCGTGGCCTCGATCGGCGAAGTGAGATAGGTCTCCATCACCTCGGGCGAGGAACCGAGCCAGCTGGCGCTGACACTGATGCTCGGCGTCTCGACGCTGGTCTTGGTCGCGAGCGGCAGGCGCGTGAACGCAACGCCGCCCGCCACCACCAAGCCGGCCGCGAGCGACCAGATGACCGCTGGGCGGCCTGCTGCCCACCGGATCACGCGGCCGCCTCCCGCTTCCGCTCGCGCCGCCGCTCGATCACCGCGTAGGCGGTCGGCAGCAAGAAGAAGGTGACCAGGACCGCGGTCACAGATCCACCGATGATGCCGGCGGCGAGCGGCCGATAGAGCGCGCCGCCGCTGCCCCATCCAAACGCCAGCGGCAGCACGCCGCTGATGGTGGTGAGCACCGTCATGGCGATCGCACGGAGCCGCTGCCGCCCACCGAGCATGATGGCCTCGTCGATCGAATGTCCCTTCTCGCGGAAGCGCTGGATCGCGTCGAGTTTGACGACCGCCTCGTTGTCGGCCATGCCGACCATCACCACGAGACCGATCAACGAGACCGCATTGAACGACTGGCCGGTGATCCAGAGCAGCACGATGCCACCGACCGCGGCGAGTGGCACGGTGAGCATCACCAGCATCGGCGTCGTGAACGATGCGAACTCACCGGCCAAGACCAGGAACACCAGCGCGATCGCGAGTACGGCGACGAGGGTGAGTTGCGAGGTGGTGCGACGCTGTTCGTCGTCGGCACCCGAGACCTGCCACTTGACGCCGGGCACCCCGAAGGTGATGCCCGACATGGCGTCGTAGACATCGGCGGCGGCACGCGACGTGCCGCCGGTCTCAACCACGCCTTCGACCACGTGCACCTGACGCTGGTTGACGCGTACGACCTCGATCGGGGCGCGACGTTCGTGCACCTCCACCAGCTGCTCAATCGGGACGCCGTTGATTGGCGTCGCGAGTGCGGTGGCGAGGTCTTCGCTCGCGGCGCCCGCGTAGCGCACCTGAATCGGTGTGCGTCGATCGGTCTCGCGGAGTTCACTCGCCTGCACACCGCCCAACGAGCCCTTGAGTGCGTTGATCACGACTTGCGGCGATATGCCGCGCTGGGCGATGCGGTCACGACGGAGCGTGAGTTCGACCACCGGTTGGTCGCCGGAGAAGGCGTCGCGGATGTCGGCGAGTCCCGGCACGCCGCGCATGGCACGCTGCACCTGCTCGGCGGCGGTCACACCATCCTCGCGCTTCGACGCCGAGACCTCGACGCGAACCGATCGGCCTTCGCGACCGATCAACGAACCGAACTCCGATTGTCCCGCGAGGTCGAGCGCCAATGCGCCGGCCGCCGCCAGGTCGGGGACCCCGGCACGCAACCGATCGGCGAAGTCCGCTGCCGACAGCGCATCGGGCACCGGGACGACGAAGTTCGCCGTCGCCGGCGAGCCCGGCTCGGAACCGGAGAGGATTTCCTCGTCGGTGGCATAGCCGATTCGGACGTAGATGCCCTCGCTACCGAGCTCACGGGCGACGGCCTCGATGCGCTGGGCCTGCCGCACCGTTTCCTCGATCGCGGTGCCCGGAGTGAGTCGGAGCTCGGCGACGACGGTGCCCTCGTCGACCTGCGGCAACACTTCGCGTGGCATGCCACGGGCAATCACGATCGTCAGCGCGGTGGCCACGATCGCGATGGAGAAGAGCGTCTTGGGATGTCCGAGCGAATAGACCATACCGCGTTCGTACAGTTCGGCAACATGGTGGCCGAATCGGTAGAGCGGCTTGAGGATCCGCGATTCGGCCCACGCGTCGTGGTCGTCGTCGTGCACAAGATCTGGATGCGCGACCTCACGGTCGCGCCTAAGGGTGGATCGCGCCGATTGCTTCTTGCGACCCCAGGTGAGCATTACCGGCATCAGTGTCAGTGCCAGGATCAGCGAGGCGCCGACCGACACGACGACCGAGAGCGACAAGTCACGGAAGAGGGCGGCCGCCAGACCCTGCACGAAGACGATCGGGCCGAAAACGAGCAGGGTGGTGAGTGTGCCGGCGATCAGTGGGCCACTCACTTCCTCGGTGGCGACGAGCGCCGCGTCAACTCCCGACAGCCCCTCCTCCTCCATGCGTCCCGACGCCTCGGCCACCACGATGGCGTTGTCGACCAGCAAGCCAACCGCGAGCGCCAGCCCGCCGAGGGAGAGGATGTTGATGGTGACGTCGAGGAGTTGGAGTATGGTGAGTGCCACCAGCACTGAGAGCGGAATGATCAGGCCAATCGCGAGCGAAATGCGCCAGTTCCTGAGGAAAACCAAAATCAACAGGATCGAAAGCGCGCCGCCGATGAGGATCTCCTGCGAGAGATTGCCGAGCGCATCCTGGACAAACTGCGCCTGCGCGGCGACGAGGCGGATGGTCACCTCCGGGAACTCCTCGCGCAATTGGTCGAGCACCACCTTCAGGTCCTTGGTGACGCTCACCGTGTTCGACCCGGCCTCCTTGTAGACCACGAGTCCGACCGCCGCCTTGCCGTCGAGTTGCACGATCGTGCGTGGATCGGCGCTGGCCGGTGTGACCGTAGCGATGTCACCGAGCTTGAGGCCGCTACCCGCGGCACCAATCGGGATGTCACGGATTTGGGATGGATCGCTCAGCTCGGCGAGCGTGCGCACCGAGAAGCGGAACTGGCCGCGCTTGATCGTGCCACCGGTCGCCTGCGGGTTGGCTGCCTGGATCGCTTGACTGATCTCGTCGGGTGTGATGTCAAGCGATCTGGCCATGACCGGATCGACATCGACGCGGATCTGATCCTCCGGATCGCCCACCACCGCGACGCTTGCGATCCCGCCCAGCTGCTCGAGTCGCCGCTTGTGGACATCCATGGCGCTGCGTGAGATGGCGCGCAGATCACCGGGACCGGTGAGTGCGAGGACGGCGATCGGTCGTTCGCCCGGATCGGAGGTAAGCAGTGTCGGTCGCTCGGCTCCATCGGGCAGCCGACCCCTGGCATTGTCGAGGTTCTCGCGCACGGCGAGCACCGTCTTCGACATGTCGGTGCCCCAGTTGAACCGGAGCGTGGTGGTGCCCTCGCCGGCACGTGCCACCGAGCGGAGTTCGAGCAGTCCGGGGGTGTTACCGACCGCCTCTTCGAGTGGTTCGGACACGAACCGCGAGACTTCCTCGGGGGCGGCACCGGGATACATCGTCCGAATGGTGAGGACCGGTAGGCCGACATCGGGGAGGAGCGAGACGGGCATCCGGCCCAGCGAGACCACACCGAGCAGGACCATCGCGAGGGTAACGGCAACAGTGGAGACCGGTCGGCGGAGCGCCGACGATGCGAGAGACATCGCCGCCGCCTACTGCCCGACTTCGTTCTTGGCCACCAGGCGCACCGGAGCTTGGTGCGTCAGCGTCAGGTGCCCGTCGATCAGGACGACATCGCCCGGTGCGAGTGGAATCAGGCCACTGATCGAATCGGGAAGGATCTCGCGCTGGCGGCCATTGCTGCGACCCGGGTTGACGTAGACCCATTCGGCGATGCCGTTCCGCACCACGAACACCAGGGGGCGACCCTCTCGCTCGACCAGGGCTCGCTCGGGTACGATGATTCGTCCCGGCAGGCGATCGGCCTCAAGGCGCACCTCGGCGTACATCCCGGGGCGGAGCTTACCGTCGCCGCGAATGCGGACCACGGCGGTGCCGGCCTTGCCGGCCGAATCAACCAGCGGGAGGATGGCGGCGATCTTGCCGCGAATCGGCTCACCCGGCATCGCGGCCACCATCACCTGGGCGTCGCCGCCACGACTGAGGAGCGGAATGTCGTGCTCCATGACGCGCGCATCGACCCGCAGGTTGATGACATCGACGACCATGGCGATGTCGGCGCCACTCGAGATTCGCTCACCCACCGCCACGGCCACGCGCTCGATCATCCCGGCGAAGGGCGCCTTGATCTCGGCGCGCTCGAGGTTGAGTTGCGCCTCGCGCAGATCCACCTCGGCGGTCTCGACCCCGGACGACCCGCGCGCATAGGCGCGACGAGCGGCAGTCGGTGCGACCCCCGTTGCCGCGGAATCCGGGAGGATCTCGGCGGTGTAGCGTGCCTGGGCGTTGCGATGGTTCGCTTGTGCGCGTTCGAGCGCCAAGGCGAGCGGCTTGGTGTCAAGGCGCACCATGACCTGCCCCCTGCCGACTCGGTCGCCTGGCCGGACCAAGACCTCCGAGACGGTGCCCTGCGTCTCCGCCGTGACCATGGTGGTCGCCTCGCTCTTGATCGTCCCGGACGCGTTGACCGTGAGGACCAGATCGCCCTTGATCACATCCTCGCCGACCACCGGGAGGACCAGCTTCGAGCCAGCCTCTTCGGTGGCCGCGGCCTGCGTCGAGTCCTTGGCGGCGTCGTCGCCTTTGGCGCCGCCGCAGGCGGCGAGTAGCAGGCACAGGGCAAGAATGGACCGGGAGGGGCGGACAGCGAGCATGGAGAGCCTCATCGGCTGGGGACGAAGGTGTAGATGCCTACCACCCCGGCATTGACGCAATCAGGAATGCCGCCGGCGGCCCGAGATCTTACCGGATGGGATGCAACGGGCGTGAGCGCCCATTGGGGAGCGGGCATGTCAGTCCGGGGGTGGGGGAACTCCTGAATGTACTGTCGATGGCCTGAGGTGACAGGGTTAGCGCACGATCCTGAAGATCCGGATTCTGGGGAGGCCGTCGGTGTCGTTGTCGTAGACTACCACCCGGTCGCCGGCCCAACTGGTCGCGTATGCGGCCCCCCACGGGCGCGTGGCGGTCCCGAGAAGGACCCCGGATGGATCATAGACGTCGAACCCAAGCGGACGCCCATCGCCACCAGTTGTCACCCAGAAGTTTCCGTCACCGTCCTCGTCGATCCCCCTCCATGTGGGGAGCGTCTCAGGGATGTCATCGAGCGAGGCGACGCCCTTGAACCTGTCGTTCCGCTCGGTCACGGCGGCGAACAGCGAATCCCGCATCCCTTCGGGTGTGGGATCCGGGATCACATCACTCCGCCCGAAGAGACGGACGGTGTCGACCCCGTTTCGGACCACCGCGAAGGTCGGCACGTCATTGCGTCCGAAGACGGCCGTGCCGTCGTGCAAGAGCGTGACGGAGCTCTGTGGTGCGAGAGGGACATACCGGCTCATGGAGCCTGTACCACCGCCTGGAAAGCTCTGTGTCACCGTCCAGACCGCCGGCTCGACTGCGCGCGGCTGCAGCAACGAGTCGATCCGGTGGCCCGTGAGGTCGAAGCGGATCCACTGGGGTAGTGAGGTGCCATCCGGAGCCCGCTGCGATCCCTGCACGGTGATGATGCCATCCCGATCAACATAGGCGGGTGGACCGAATTGACAGCAGATCGATGGGAACGACCGGACGAACGAGTCGGCGACGGTCAGGAGGGTGATCCGCGATTGCTGCGGGTCGTGCACGATCAAGGTGTCCCCGAGCAGTGCGGGGTGCGGCGAACGGAATTCGCCCGGCCCATCTCCCTCGCGGCCAAGCGTGCGCACGAAATTGCCCGCGCTGTCGTAGTACACAAAGCGCGGGGGATCCATGTCGCCCACGACCAGTGACCCGTCGTCGCGCAGCATGAGCCAGCGGGGCTCGAGCAGCTCGCCTGGTGCCCCGGCGGCGGGAGCGATCGTCCGCTCCAGCACCAGCTTCCAGCCGTTTGTGTCGGCCCACCCACTCGGCCCGTGGTTCATCACCCGCACGATGCCGCCAGGGAGTGTGTCGGTGGTGACAGGTCGAGCGGCGAATCCTGGGTCCTGAGCGCTGCACGCAGCGAGTATCAGCAATATCGGCACGGCACGCGGCACCCTCAACGCTCCTTCCGACGAAGTTGTGCGACAACTGGCCGATGGTCCGACGCCATCGGCTCGCTGATGGCCGTTACCCAATCGACCTGCCAATCACCGCGCGACCCGAAGATGTAGTCGATCTCCTTGGTCGGATTGGTGGACGAGAAGGTGAGGGTCGAATCGGCGAGCTTGGGCGCCGGTTCGACCAGATCCCCGAAGAGCCGAAGCGTGCGCGACCCCGGCGTGTCGTTGAAATCCCCGAGCACAATCCAGGGCCGCGTGGAGCGCGCAAGGGTGCCGATGAGCGTCGCGGCCTGGCGGTAGCGTGCGGCGTCGTTGGCGAGCCAGTCGAAGTGCACCACCACCACATCGATCGAATCGTTGCCTGGGAGTACAATCGTGGCGCGGAGTGCGGCGCGCGGTTCCTCCGGGCCGTCGGGGAGCTGCACGCGCTCGGTCGCCACGATGGGATGACGTGAGAGCAGCGCCAATCCGTACCGCCCGCCGTCATAGTCCATGAACTCCGCGAAGGCGTGCTCCATCCCGAGCAGGGTGCCGAGCGTTGCGGCCTCGTCGATGCTACCGGAACGGCGGACGTTCTCGTCGACTTCCTCGAGGCCGATGATCTCGGCGTCGAGTCGACGCAGCGTTGCGGCGGTGCGCTCGAGTGCGACCACGTCGTCCATGCCCTGACCGTGCCGGATATTGTAGGTCGCGATCCGGTGCTCCGTATGACCCGGCCCGCTCGCCAGGTTCTTGAGCACTGCGCAGCCGGAGATCGCGGTGATCAGGGCGAGCGAGACAACGCGTCGGCGCATGGGCGGGCTTCCGGTGGGGGAGGGTGTCCGGGAAAGCTACGTCGTGTGTGCTGGGTCGGAAAGCAGCGGCATTGGTATTGCCGTTCTGCTCGGCGATCCCTCAGCCCAGCAGGTACTCCAGCACATCGCTGGCGTGATACCGGGTGCGGCCGCCCAGGAAGGTGCGGATCATCTCGAGATCGTCACCGCTCGTGAGCAGTGGTGGCTCCTTGGTGCCGCCGTCGCGAACCTGCGGCTGACCGATGTCCGCTGTCAGCGCATTGCAGAGACACTTCCGTCCGACGGTGTCCTCGATCCGCCCGCCCTTGGCGACATACTGATCGACCGGCTCGGCGGCGCACCGATAGCCGACCTTGCCGTCGGGCGTGTGGTACGACTCGCGGAGATAGCCGAGGTCGCAGACCCGCTCGCGCGGCGCGTCCCGATTCGGGCCACCGGTCCACTCGACCACCTTGAACGGATAGCCGGTCGGCGAGGCACGCGGATCGGTGATGATCGTGGCCTTGCCGCTGATGGCGTTCTCGAGGGCGGCATGCTTGAGGTCGGACTCGAGCCCGGATTCTTCGCAGTAGGCGAAGAGTGTGCCGACCTGGATGCCGACGGCGCCGGCCGCCTGCGCTGCAGCGAGTGCGCCACCCCGTCCCGCGCCCCCGGCGAGCCAGAAGGGCACCCCGAGTTCACACATCTTCTCGAGGTCGACGACATCGCGCTCACCGTAGATTGGTTCCCCGAACTCGTTGTAGGTCGCAGTCCCGCGCGGTGGGGCATTGTGTCCACCCGCGGTCGGTCCCTCGATGATGAAGCCATTGACGGTGCCAGTCGCCTTCCGCGACAGCACGGTGGCGAGCGAGTTGCTCGCGATGATGGCGAGGAATGGCGGGCGTGTGAGCGGAGCGTGCTGGCCGGGCCAGAGTTCCTGCGGGTCGAGTTCGATGCGGCGCTCGACGTCGGTCGGTGCGCCTTCGAGGTCGAGTCGGAGCGATGCCGGTTCATGTCGCGCGAGCCGGTCGAGTGCGCCAGGGATTTCACGCGGAATGCCCGCGCCCATCAGGATCGCATCGACCCCGGCGAGCAGCGCGCCGTAGAGCGTGGCCAGATTGGGCAGCTGCACCTTGGTGAGGAGGTTCATTCCCACCACACCGTCGTGGCCTTCCTTGGCTAGGAAGACCTCCACGAAGCCAGCGAGGGCGGTGAGCTGGTTGCGCGCGTTGCTCACCTTCAGTCGATGCATCGGTGCCATGCGGTACGGCGCATCCGGTGCACGTCCGCCAGCGATGAAGTACCGTGTGAGCACCGCCTCGGCGACACCCGGAATCGGAAACGCTGCCATGGCGCGGCGGACATCGCCGCGCGGGTCACCATCCTGCAAACGCCGCACGAGCACGGTGTCGATCGCGGTACCCGAGACCACCCCCAGCTGACCGCGAGCTGCCACCGCACGGGCCAGGCGCCAGTCGGAGACGGCGATGCCCATGCCTCCCTGGATGATGGGGGGGAGAATGGTTGCGTGTGTCATGAGCTCAAGATCCGTTTCAAGACTTGGAGTACGACAGGCTGGCGACCAACTCGCGGAGCCGTCCCCAGCCGCCATCGAGGCGCTGAGTGATGATCCCATTGCCATCGACCGCCATCACGACGGCGACATGTTCGACATCGCCGGTGGTCCTGTCACGCGTGCGCGTGACGCGGAGGAGGTCGAGTGCAGACTCGACTTGATCGATGGTTCCCGACAGGACACGATCCCCGGGCCCCAGTTCCCACTGCGTGGCGATGGTAGGCAGCCGGGACGGCGTATCACGCCAAGGGTCGATGGTGATGACAATGATTGGCACGTCCCCACGGTCGGCGGACGAGCGGGCAATGCGCAGGTCGTGCACGATCGCCGGACAGACGGTGGTGCAGTGCCCGAAGGCGAACGTCAGCAACGCCGGGCGACCGCTGGTCGCTTCGGCGAGCGTCAGGGTCGCTCCATGCTGATCGACGAGCGAGATGGCTGACGCGTCGAGTCGCGTGGCGACGGGGACGCCCCCAGCCACAATCGGCTGCTCACCGGTGAGACCGGCGGCATACGCCACGCGGCGACCGGCCGCGCCGAGACCGATCGCGATCAATGCGAGGACCACCGCCGCCGTGTTCCGCCATGCGCGGTGGTCCCGGATTCGCCGAAGGTCTTCACGGAGTGCATCCCCCCATGCGGCGACGAGAAACCCGATCATGCCGATCGGTTCGCCGATCAGGAGGAGCCAGCCGCTCACGGCAGGAAGCCCTCCCTGGGACGAGCCGAAGCAGGCGGCACGCGTGCGCGCCAACCACTCCGGCTCGATTGACCCGAGCGGCCAGAGCGCGAGCGCCCACCACCCCGCCGTGATCAGGACGATCATCAGCAAGGCCAGGGCGGCCGCACCCGGCCGACGGGTCGCGGTCCTGATCATCCGATCTTCCAGAGGAAGGAGAGGAGTTTCCAGTTGGTGAAGTAGTAGAGCACGAAGGCCACGAAGAAGACGCCAACCAGGATCAGTGTCCCCGGTGTCGCACCGGCGATCCCACGTCCCGGTGCATGGAGCGCCTCGTTGATCTCGTCGGCATTCGCCGGCTGCACGGGCGGATGGGTCAGCCCCTGCGGGATGCCCGGGACCGCGACACCGCGAGGGAACTCTGTCACCGGTTCGCCGAAGAACACGGACTTCACCGCGATCAGGATGAATGAGAGCGCACCGAGCACCGCGATGATTCCCCCGATG
Organism: Gemmatimonadota bacterium; assembly: GCA_039933845.1. Classification (GTDB taxonomy): domain Bacteria; phylum Gemmatimonadota; class Gemmatimonadetes; order Gemmatimonadales; family GWC2-71-9; genus Palsa-1233. Next base: position 17,319 of record JBDTNH010000017.1, on the reverse strand, counting down.
CCCATTACCGCCAGGAAGAGATCAACGGCCGGATTGAACGCCACATCGAACGGTGCCTGGGCGAACGAGATGTCCCAGTGCCGACGGGGCACGCCGAAGCTGCCGGCCAGCGTCATCCCCATGATGAGCAGCAGCAATCCACCTGCGAAGAGGTACGGCTGGATCTTCGCAAGCTTCCAGAAGGCGACCTTCCGCCGAAAGATCAACGGCAGCAGATAGTAGGTCGCGCCCATGAAGGCGAGCGCGGTCCCGCTCGCGACCGTCGAGTGGAAGTGTCCCGGGATCCGGAGCGTGTTGTGCGCAATAATATTGATCTGCTCGGTGCCGAGCGTGACACCGGTGATGCCGCCCACGAAGCCGAATACCACCACGGAGAGAATCAGGGACGAGAAGCCGGGATCACCCCACGGTGCGCGTCGCAACCAGCCGAACAGGCCGTCGTTGAAGCCTCGGAGACGCATGCCGAGTTCGATCCCCGCCGGAACGGTGAAGCCGTGCACCATCGAGGCGAGCACCGCCATGTACATGAAGTACGAGGTGTTGACGATTTTCCAGGCTGGACTGAAGCCGGGATCGACCAGCAAGTGGTGCGCGGACGCCATCGAGATGAAGAGGATGTACAGCACGAACGCCGAGCGGCTCACCTTCTCGTTGAGCACCACGGCACCGACCGTGAGGGCGCCGAGCATGTACCAGATCGACACCATCGCGGCGACGTTGATCTGCTGCGACGAGTGTCCGAGTGCCCACCAGAGCATCCGGTAGACTTCCGGATCGACGGGGCCGGTGAGTCCGATCGCCCACGTGAAGGTCGGGATGTAGACCATCGCGCCGTGGACCAGTGTGATGATCGCGATGATGGCGGCGGTCATCGCGCCGTAGACCACGAGGGGCAGCGAACCTTCGTAGCGCTTCTCTCGCTTGGCAATCACCAGCGTTGCGAAGAACTGGCAGGTCGTGAGCAGCGCGCCCACCGCGAAGAAGATCACACCGAGGTACAGCGAAGGATGGGCCTTGAGCGGCGGGTAGGAGGTATACAGCACATCGGCATGCCCGCTCCACTGTGCCCATTCCACGATCAGCATGCCCGTCACCATCAACCCGAAGTTGAACCAGCCCAATCGGGGTGCCGCTGGCCGCGCATTGAGGAGCACCGTGCTGGCGAACCAGAGCACGCCCATTTCGAAGAAGATGATGAAGAAGATCAGCATGTTCATGCCATGCACGCCCAGCAGTCGGTAGTACCACACGGCCGGCAACAGGTGCACCGCCTGCCAACGGGTCAGCACCAGCAGCAGGGCCGCGCTCGCGCCGATCAAGAGGGCCACGACCGACAGCACGGCGTGGGCCTTGATCAGCCCCTCGGCTTGGCGATGAATCGCTCGACCGGTCGCGGGACACGTGCGGAATGCCTCAACGTTTGGTCGCGTCATGGGGCACCTTCAGACTGGAGTTGGGCATTCGGATTGTCGACCACGTCACCGCTGGTGCTATCCGTCACGATCACGCGACCGACCATCGCATGGTGGCCGATCCCGCAGAACTCGTTGCAGATGATCCGGAAGTCACCGGCCGCTGTGGGTGTCACGCGCAAGGCGTAGTCGTATCCCGGCACGATCTGGAAGTTGATGTTGAGCGGGAAGAGTGAGAACCCGTGGTTCACGTCCTTCGAGGACAAGTGCAGCATGTATTCCTTGCCTGCCTCGAGCTTCAAGATCGGCACCCACGAGAAGGTCATCCCGACCAGGTAGATGTCGGACCCGGCTGGTGGCGCCACGATCGGAATCCCTCGCTCGGCTCCCACCTTGTACTGCTTCGTGAACTCCATGGTCCGGGCATAGAACGCCTCGGGATCGACACGACTACGGACACCGGCGGGGTTCTGGCCACCGCGATAGTGCCAGAGCGGCATCATGGCGAACAGGATCATGCACCAGACAAAGGCGATCCCCACCCAGACCTTCTCTGCCTTGTGGGCCGGGCGCCACCAGATGCCGGGAACCGGCTCAAGGCCGGTATGGACACGCGTCAGCATCGTGACCTCTCAGGGAAGTGTGGCCGTGGGCATGGAATAGATCTCCCATAGCCCCCACCCGGTGAAGACGGTGAACATGATGACCATGCCCAGAGCGAGCAGCAGGAACATGTTGTCGAAGAAGCGCTGGCCGAGCGGCACGTGCTCGGGTGGCGATGAGGGATCATCGGGCGGTGCGGGCATGCGAAAGCTCCTCTCGTGAGGTGGGTCCCGTGGGCCGGGTGTGGGTGAGTTGCACGGGGGCGACAGCAAGGTCGGCGATGGTGGTCTCGCCAAAAAACGATTCGACCTGTGCCGCCACCGTCGACCAACGGTGGTGTGCCTGACAGGGATTGGCATCACCGCAGTGCGGTCGCCCCACGAGGCAACGACGATCGTCGGCCGGCTCGAATGGTGCGACCACGCGGGCGAGTGTCAGCACCGTGGGCGGGTCGACCAGCTGGAAGCCGCCGCCTGGTCCGCGAGAGGAGCGGAGCACCCCCTCGCGAGCGAGAGCGTGGAGGGTCTTCGAGAGGTAGTTCCGGGGACCGCCCAGCGCAGTGGCGATGTCGTCGACCCGCACGGGGGTATCCGCACCGCGCTCGGCGATGTACAGCACGGCACGGAGGGCGGTTTGTGCGGTCGTATTGAGCCACATGGATCGGTCACCGGTCAGAGTATTCTTGCTAACATCATGAGAATATGATAAATTCGCCGCTACGTCAATATGGTAGCTCATCGCCGCTTCTCCCGTCGCCTCATGGGCGCTCTCGACGCCGGCTTCACTCGGCTCTATGGCTGGCGCTCCAACCCGCTCCACCAGCCGGGTACGATGGCGGTGACCATGCTGTTGGTGCTGCTCGCCACCGGGTTGGTGCTGGTGTTCTTCTATCGGGTCGGGGCACCGGCGGCCTCGGTGGCAGCGCTGGCCCACGATCCTTGGCTGGGTCGCTGGCTCCGAAGCCTGCATCGTTACGCCTCGGACCTCTTCGTGATCGCTGCGGTATTCCATGCGGTCCGGATGTTCGCCCAGCGGCGCACCTGGGGCACGCGGCGTCTGGCGTGGGTCTCTGGGCTGTTCCTCCTCGGGATCGGCCTGATGACGGCATGGACCGGGTTCGTGATGGCATGGGACACATTCGGCGCTCGGCTCGCGGTCGAGGGCGCTCGGATGCTCGATGTCCTGCCGTTCTTCTCCGAGCCGCTCAGCCGAATCTTCTCGGGTGAGGGACCGGTCCAGAACGCCTTCTTCTTCGTGAACCTCTTCCTGCACATCGCGCTGCCACTCGGTGTTGGGGCGGGGCTCTGGTTGCACGTGTCTCGACTGGCTCGTCCGGTCGTGCTACCGCCTCGGACGGTGATGTGGACGACGATTGCCGCCCTCACCGCCCTTGCCATCGTAATGCCGGCGCCGCTCGGCCCGGCCGCGGACCCGCTTCGGGTCGTCGGGGCAACACCGATCAACATCGTCACATCCTGGTGGCTGCCGATCACCGAGGCACTCCCACCGGGCGCTGTCTGGGGACTCGTGCTTTTGACGGCCGGCGTGCTGGTGCTGGTGCCGCGCTTCACGCGACCGACAGAGCGGGTCGGGATGGACGCGCCGAGCGTCGTCGATCCGAGATTCTGCACCGGGTGCAACCAGTGCCCGCAGGATTGTCCCTGGGAAGCGATCACCATGGTCGCGCGCGACGACGATCGCCCCACGCTCGTGGCGCTGGTCGATCCCGAACGGTGCGTGAGCTGCGGGATCTGCGCCGGCTCCTGCGCGCCGATGGGTGTCGGCCCGCCCGGACGATCGGGGCGTGATCAACTGGTCACGATGCGGGCGGATGGCCTTCTGGTCGCCGCTTCGGATACCGAGATCGGTGCGGTTCCAGTCGTCGCGATCTGCTGTGAGCAGGCGCCCGCGGCACATATCGCGGCACTCGAGGCACGCGGCGCCAGGATTCGTCAAGTCTCCTGTGTCGGCAACCTGCATTCGTCGGTGGTCGAGTTCACCATTCGACGCGGGGCACCGGGCGTGATTGTCTTTGGCTGTCCACCGCGCGACTGCATCGGCCGTGAGGGACCGAAGTGGCTCGACGAGCGGTTCTTCAACGATCGCGAAGCCGAGCTGCAGCCGCGGGTCGAGCGGGCACGGGTGCGCACGGCCACCGCGGCACCGGGCGACCTTGCTGGCACCGTGCGGGCATTTGATGAGTTCCTTGCATCGCTCGCACAACTCGACCAGCACCCAGTCGAGAACGATGTGGACATCGACCTGATCTGTGAGCCGGTCCCAATGGAGGCCGACGCCGAATGAGCCGATTGTTGCGGATGGTCATGGCCGCCGCCGGGACGGCACTGATGCTGATGCTGATTGCGGCGGTCTCGGGCCCGGAGTGGCGCTATCACGGTGACGACTCCTCCCGGCTCCGACTGTCGTGGGGTGCACGCCCTGAACGGATCGAGGTCTGTCGCACGCTGAGCGAAGCAGAACTGGCCGATCGTCCTGAGCACATGCGCCAGCGCCTGGAATGCGAGGGGACGACCGCCTCATATGCACTCGAGATTCATGTCGATGGTCAGGAGATCGATTCCCGGGTGCTGCGCGGTGGCGGACTCCGGCACGATCGGCCGATGTACCTGCTCGACGATCTGGTGATTGCCCCCGGTGCGCATCATCTGGTGGTGACACTGACGCGTCGTGAGGAGGAGCCGGACGATGTGGGCGACGAGGACGATCGGATCGCGTCCGTCGTGGACACCGGCATTTTCGCGGGCCGTGCCCAGCGGGAGCTTGAGGAGCGCGACCGACGGAAGCGTGCGGCGATTCCTGGGTCGCTTCGCCTTGACACGCTGATCGTGTTTCGGGAGCATGAGGTGAAGCTCATGACCTTCGACGCCGAGCGACAGCTGCTGCAACTATATCAGCCGGCTCATGAGCCATGACGAGCAACTCAGATCGCCTTGTCCGCCGATGGTTGCTCTGGTCGATTGCCACCATCCTGCTGGTCGTCGTGGTCGGCGGCGCAACACGTCTTACCGAGAGCGGACTCTCGATCACCGAATGGCGGCCGGTCACCGGGGTCCTGCCACCGATGTCGCATGAGGGCTGGGCAGCCGCCTACACACGCTACCTCGCCATCCCCGAGGCCCAAAGCATCCACCTCGGCATCACCCTCCCCGAGTTCCAGATGCTGTTCTGGTGGGAATGGGTCCACCGCCTGCTGGCGCGGCTGGTCGGCCTGGTGCTCGCGGTCCCGTACTTCATGTTGTTGGCGAAGGGCCACCTGCGCCCGGAGCACCGGTGGCGGCTGCTCTCCTTGCCAATTCTCGCCGCGGCTCAAGGCGTGCTCGGCTGGTACATGGTCAGTAGCGGCCTGGGGGCGCGCATCAATGTCTCTCCCTACCGGCTTGCCGCCCACCTCGGCATGGCGCTCCTGATCTACGGTATCTGCCTCTGGACAGTGCTCGATCTTGGACGTCGCGATTCGGGGGGGGGATGGTCGGCGTCGGCGTCTGTGCGTCGTGGGTTCGGCCTGGCGCTGGTGTGCGTGGTGACCACCATGCTGAGTGGCGCATTCGTGGCGGGCCTCGACGCCGGCATGATGTACAACACCTTCCCCCTGATGGGCGGGAAGGTGGTGCCAGCCGGCTACCGGATCCCTGACCTCGGTTGGCGGAACGCGTTTGAAAATCCGGTGGCGGCCCAGTTCAATCATCGCGTCCTGGCGATCGGCACCGCGGCGTTGATCCTGATGCTCGCCCTGCTCACGCGACGTGCGTCTGACTCGCGCGGCGACCGGCGCGCGGCGACGGCCGCTGGCCTCGCCGTGCTCCTTCAGGTGGCCGTCGGCATCACGACCCTGCTCCTGGTCGTGCCTGTGGCGCTGGGTGTGCTGCATCAGGCGACCGGGTTGCTGGTGCTCGCCACCGTGGTTGTGGTGGTGCACCGGAGCCGTCGTACCGCCACCGACGGCTGACTAGTCGCGCACCGAGCGCGTGAGCGTAAAGGTCCGGATCCGCGGCAGACCCAGCTCGCTCTCGTCTTGCAGCACGACACGATCGCCCACAAAGGTGCCTTGCAGGATCTTCGGGTCAGGTGCAGGAACGCGACCGAGCAGGACGCCGTCAGGTGAGAACACCTCGAGCATCTCGACATCGCTTGTTGGGCCCGGAAGGCCCACCCAGATCCGGTTCGCGTCATCGACGGCGATCGCACTGAACATCGGACGGGTTCCGGGGATGTCACTGCGCTTGGCGACTTCCTTGAGCGCGTCACGCCATTGCTCATTCGTGTTCGCCATCGCGTCGTCGTAGAGCGAGTCGCGCTGCGTGTCTGTCAGCGTCAGTTGCGGCGCCGAGCTGATCACAATCCGCGATGTGTCTCCATAGGTCCTGCCGAGCACCAAGGTGTAGGTCGCGGTGTTGCCACGCACCATCACTCCGTCTCGACGCCATTCCTGCACGTCCTGCGGGTGACCCGGGACCGATGTCATCATCATGGAAGTGCTGTTCCCTGATGACCGACGCACGGTCCAGGAACCCGCCGGGTCATCGTCCCGCGCTGGCATGAACACGGTATCCGAGACCGTACCATCGGCGTGGGTCATGTACCAGGCGCCGGACTGCGTGCTGGCGCCCGGTGGCGGCCCCGCGATGGCCACGGTGCCGTCGGCGAAAGCGGTCAGGCCGCCGGACATGAAGTAGCAACATTGACTCGGATGGCTCGCGAGGAAGGTGCCGTCAGTCCGGAAGGTGGTGAGCCGTGTGTTGTTGGGGTCCTGGATCAGGAGCGTGTCACCGATCAGCCCGAGCATCCCGTCGCGGAATTCACCGGGGCCATCTCCCTCGCGGCCGATGTCCCGAATCCACGCTCCGTCCGGCCCGAAGACCTTGATCACGGTCGGACGAGTTTGCAGCACGTAGACGTTGCCCGCCGGGTCCATGGTCATTCCGCTCACCTCGGACAACTCACCGGGTGATCCCTCAGGTGGCGCGATCGTGACGCCCTCGGTGAATCGCCAGCCGCTGTCGCCGACCCAGAGGCTTGGGCCGGTGTTGGTCACCTGGATGACCCCGCCCGACAACGTGTCGATCGCCGGCGCGCTGAGGGATGTGCGAATGTCCGCGTTGCCGCAGGCGGCGAGGGAGAGGAGCAGGGCGGCGGCGGGCGTGTGGCAAGGAGAGCGGATCATGGGCTCGTGGGCAGTGAGACGTGAGACGTGAGACGTGAGACGTGAGAACGATCAGGGTCGCCTGCAGGATGCTCCCCACACGGCGATGGTCGCCGATGCGACGATCCAGAAGGGTGAAACATCCTCCCTCTCAAGGCAAGCTATCGGCCACCTGTTGAAATTTCAACGTCACTATGCTAGCATGAAAGCCAGGAGGGATAAATGATTCCGGAGAAGGCACTCAGTCGTCGTGAGCGCGAAGTGATGGAAATCCTGCACCGCCTCGGCCGGGCGACCGCCGCCGAGGTCCGGGAGGAGATGGCCGACCCACCGACCGATGCGGCGGTGCGGTCGATTCTCCGGATCCTGGTCGGGAAAGGCCACCTGAGCCACGCCACCTCGGGCACGCGCTACGTCTACGCGCCCACGGTCTCGGCCCGTTCGGCCAAGCGGTCGGCAGTTGCGCGGGTGGTCGAAACGTTCTTCGATGGATCGACGGAGGGCGCGATGGCGGCGCTGCTCGAGACGAGCGGTCCGATCAGCCCGGAAGTCTCCAGGCGGCTCAAGGCGATGATCGATCAGGCCGCGCGGGAGGGAAGGTGACCGCGCTCCACTGGCTCGAGTCGGGACCGGTGGCGCTGATTGTCCGCGCCACCGCGATCCTGGTCGTCGCGTTGGCGTTGCATCGGTCGCTGCGCGGTGCGTCGGCGCTCTCTCGACATGCACTCTGGGCCACCGTGATGATCGGGTTGCTGGCGCTGCCGCTCCTGCAACTGCGCATGCCCCGTCTCGGCATCCCGGGATGGCGTGTTTCGACGTCCTCGGTCGACACTCCGAGTGCCTCAACGCCGGTGTCACATCCGGTTCGGGTGGAGGCGCGGCGCGCAGCTGCATCGATCCCAACGTCATTGGCGACCGTAGCAACGGCCTCGAGTGGCGTCAGCACCTTGCGTCGAACCGCCGTAATACCGTGGCAGGTGCTCCTGATCCTTGGCTGGTGCATCGGGGGTGTCGCGGTGTTGGTGCCGATCGTGGTCGGGATGCGACGCGGCCGTCGACTCGTCAGCGAAGCGATCCCGGTTCACAATCGACGGATGCTCGCGCGATTGGCCCATCTCCAGCGGGTGACGCGCGTCAACCGTCCCGTGGCCCTCCGAGTGTCCGAGCGGGTCCGAACGCCGATGGCATGGGGATATCGCCGACCAGCGATCCTGCTGCCGATCGACGCCGCGGACTGGACAGCGGATCGGTTCGACGCCGTGTTGGTCCATGAGCTGGTCCACATCCGTCGCGGTGACACGATTCATCAGGCGATCGCTCGACTCGCGAGTGCCTGCTACTGGTTCCATCCGATGGTGTGGCAGGGTACGCGTCTTGCCGCTGCCGCCCGTGAGCGGGCCTGCGACGACGCGGTGCTGCGCTTCGGTACTCGTCCCTCGCACTACGCTCGACACCTCATGGAACTCGCCGAGCATGGCACGACGATGACTTCGATGCCGGCGCTCGCGCGACTCCATCACCCCAATCTTGAGGACCGTGTCATGACCATCCTGAGCCAAGCCCCGGCACGACAGTCACCCTGGCGCGCGGCATTCGCCGTGGCTGCGGTGTCGACCTGGACACTCGCCATCGCGGCCGTCGGCCCCGTTGCGGCACAACAGCCGGCACCACCCGCCCCGCCTGCTGCGGAAGTGATCGAGCTGCCGGCACGGCCGGCACTGCCCGCAGCGATGCATGCACCGCGCGCCCCCGGATCGTTCACCGTACCCTCGGGGCCGATTCCACCAGTGCCCGCGTCTCCCGCGGCCCCCGCGGTCGCCGCGCCACCAGCGCCACCGACTCCGCCTGCCGATTGCGGCACCGAGTCGAGTCGTGGCGTGGTGGTCGAACGAAGTGACGCTCGCGACCAGCCGACGCACATGATGCGCCGAAACCTCGAGGACGGCCGTGTCATCTGCCTGGCCGTGCGGGGCGTACTCGCCGCGAACTTCACCCTCTCACCGCTCGGCAACCTGCCATCCGGTGTCGTGATCACGCTCGAGGCGAGTCGAGAGGGCAGCGTGCAGCGCATGGAGATCACCAGCGGTGCGAAGGGCAACACGCATCGCTGGCTGGTGAACGGTAGCGAGCGTCCGTTCGACACCGAAGCGCGTGAATGGCGTGACGCGATGCTGGCGGTGTTGACGTTGGGGATGGAGCGGTCACGGGTCGAGAGCGCTGCCGCTTCACGCGCGGCGACCGCGATGCAAGCCCACGCCGAGGAGATGGCGTTGGAATCTCGGGCAACGTCGGATATGCACGCACGAGTGATCACGGAACACGCAGCGGCCATGGAGGACCAGGCTCGCGCAGTCTCAGCTCAACATGCATCTGTCGAAGCTGCCGTCGCACAAGTGCACGCGCAGGCCATGCGTGTCGACTCCGACCGCCAGACGCGGATTGAGCGCGCGCAGGTCGCGGTGATGCACGAGCGTGCCTCGGTCCAGTCGCGACAGATGCGGGAACAGCATGCCGCGATGGCGGCGGCCCACGCGCGAGTGCGTGAGACATCGGAGCAAATGCGGGTCTCCGAGCGCGCGATGGCCGATCAGGCTCGCGTGTTGCAGACGGAGAGCCGGCGACTCGGCCCCCTCGAGCGCCGGTTGCAGGAGATCATCGAGCGCGTGGGGCCGCGGTGATCAACGATTAAAGATGAACGATTGGGGTGTCATCCCGACCGGAGCGGCCCGCCAGGGCCGCGGAGTGGAGGGATCTGCACTTGACGAGCGGAGGCGTGCAGATCCCTCCACTACGGCCGCTCTGCGGCCTCCGGTCGGGATGACAGCGTTGATCGTTCATCGTTTACCCTACAGCCCGATTCGCACCCCGAGCGAGAGGACCGGGAACACCGACGCGTAGGTGTCAAAATCATGCTGGATCGCGTCGCGTTCTGCCTTGACGTCAGCGGCGAGCTGCGACCCGTCGGCCGCGTTGCTTGCACTGAGCGAAAAGGTCGGGCCTCCGAACACCACACCCAGATCCAGGACCGCCTTCACCCGTGGGCCGGCCATCGAGCCGCTCCACCCGAGCCCGGCATAGGGCGAGACGTCCGGCCATATGGCGTCGCCCACGAGGTTGCCCACCTGTGACTCGGTATAGGAATGGCCATTCAGGACGAAATAATGATTGAGCGACGCCGTGCCGGTGGCGTGCAGGCGTGCCGGTGCCGTGACCACGCCACCCGTGAGATGGAAGCTGCCACCGCGACTCAGGTAGAAATCGACCATCCCCGATTTGCCGTGGAACTTGAGGTCGGCCTCGGACGAGATGCTCGAGAGTTTCTGGCGGTAGGTCCAGCCGAAGGTGTTGATCCCGCCACGGATACCGATCCGACTCGTCCGGACGCCGAGCTCGAGTCCGGCGCCAAGCGTGGCGAGGTGCCCCGTGATTGAAACTTGGGTCTGAGCGTGGAGGGCGCTGGTCGGCAGCGCGCCGACGAGAAAGGCCGCGGTGAGCAATGTGGTACGAAGGAGCATCAGGACTTCCCGGGTGGTGGGGATGACGACTTGCCGATTCCTCGGCTCGCGCTCAAAGCTATCACGCAGTATCGGCACACGGTGGATGCGTCTCGTCGGGGCTGCTGTGAGATCGATCCTCCGCTGAGGCGCACGCGGGTATCTTTGAGGGTTGGCACTGCACCGTGACCCGTACCTGATCCCGGACCCACCCATGCACCAGACCCCACTCGACGCCGCCCACCGCGCCCTCGGTGCCCGAATGATCCCGTTCGCGGGCTGGGATATGCCGGTGCAGTACGCCGGAATCACCCAGGAACACAATGCGGTTCGCACCGCGGCGGGGCTCTTTGACCTGTCGCACATGGGTGAGCTGTGGATCCGCGGGCCGGGAGCCGCCGCGGCACTCGATGGCGCGTTGGTGACGGCTCCATCACGCCTCAAGGAGGGTCGGGCCCACTATTCGATGATCTGCAACCCTGATGGCGCGGTGATCGACGATCTGATCGTCTATCGGACCGGCGATGAGGAATTCCTGGTCGTGGCGAACGCATCGAACCGCGATTCCGTGGCCAAGGCGCTCCGCGAGCGCCTGTCGGGCCACGACGCCACCTTCGATGATGCCTCACTCCGGACCGCCCTTATCGCGATCCAGGGCCCTCGCTCGCGGGAGATTCTCCAGGCGCACACCGATATCGACCTCGAGCCGCTCAAGTACTACTCGATCGCGTCGGCCACGGTCTGCAAGCGTGCGGTGCGCATCGCCCGAACCGGCTACACGGGCGAGGACGGCTTCGAGGTCTATACCGAATGGGCCGATGCTGAGCGGCTCTGGAATCATCTCCTCGAAGAGGGCGCCGACGCGGGCCTCGTGCCCGCCGGTCTGGGTTCACGCGATACCCTTCGGCTCGAAGCCGGGATGCCCCTCTACGGCCAGGAGCTGGATCTCGAGACCACGCCCTTCGAGGCCGGGCTCGGCCGGGTGGTCAAGTTCGACAAGCCCGAGCCGTTTGTCGGCCGTGAGGCACTGGAAGCGGCCAAGGACGCGCCCTCCAAGGTGCTCGTCGGACTCAAGCTGACCGGCCGCGGGATCGCCCGGACCGGGTATCCCGTCTATCTTCCGGCCGCGCCGGAAGCGTCGGGACGAGTGACCAGCGGGACGGCCTCGCCGACCCTCGGGTACCCGATCGCGATGGCCTTCGTGACGCCTGACTTGGCCGAGCCGGGAACCACCCTCGAGGTGGGGATCCGGAACGACCGCGTCCAGGCGGAGGTGATCCCGATGCCGTTCTACTCCCGACCCCGCTGAACGAGGAGCTCCACGTGGCCTATCCGGACGATCGCAAGTATTCCGACGAGCACGAGTGGATCAAGGTCGAGGGCGATACCGCCACGATCGGGATCACCGCCTATGCCGCCGAGCAGGTGGGCGATATCGTCTTCGTCGAGCTACCCGCGGTCGGGACCGCCGTCTCCAAGGGGCAGCCGTTCGGTGTGATTGAGTCGGTGAAGGCAGTCTCGGAACTCTTCGCGCCGGCGTCTGGCACCGTGACCGACATGAATGGCGCCCTCGGTGACTCGCCCGAAACGGTTGCCGCCGATCCGCATGGCGACGGCTGGTTGGTCAAGATCACGGTGAGTGATCCGTCGGCGGTCGATGGGCTCAAGGATGCCGCCGCGTACCAGGCGATGATCGACGACGCGTGAGTGCGCCGCGGCCGTCCAACAATCCGCACTCGGGGCCCCTCGGGGCCCCGATGTCGTTACCGGAACCCGTGCCACAGGTTGCAAGCTGATGCCAGAGAGTCGTGAATTCGCCAGTCGTCACATCGGCCCCCGTCCCGACGAGATCACCGCCATGCTCGGTGCACTCGGTTACGACTCCCTCGACACGTTCATTGATGACGTCGTGCCCGAATCCATCCGCATCGGCCAACCACTCGCGCTCGATCGCGGCCAGAGTGAGCGCGGTGCACTCGCCGAGCTGAAGGCACTCGCCGACCAGAACACGATCTTCCGCTCGTACATCGGACGTGGCTACCACGGGACGTTCACGCCGCCGGTGATCCAGCGGAACGTGCTCGAGAACCCGGGTTGGTACACCGCCTACACGCCGTATCAGCCCGAGATCGCGCAGGGGCGGCTCGAGGCGCTGCTCAACTTCCAGACGTTGGTGAGCGACCTGACGGGGTTGCCGGTCGCGAACGCGTCACTGCTCGACGAGGCCACTGCAGCAGCCGAAGCAATGGCGCTGACACTCGCGGTGGTTCGGGGGGGGGATGCACCCCGGTATCTGGTCGACGCCCGGTGTCATCCGCAGACCATCGCCGTGGTGCAGACACGCGCCGAGGCGCGCGGTGTCGAGATCGTGGTGGGCGACCCGATGAACTGGGAGTTTGGGCCAGGCGTGGCGGGTTGCCTGGTCCAGTATCCGGCGACCGACGGTGAGATTCGTGATTTTCGTGGCCTGGCGGAGCGGGCGCATGCGGCCGGCGCGCTGGTCACGGCGGCGACCGACCTATTGGCACTCACCTTGATCACGCCGCCGGGTGAGTGGGGTGCCGACATCGCGGTCGGCAACTCGCAGCGATTCGGCGTGCCGATGGGATACGGCGGCCCGCATGCCGCGTTCTTCGCGACCTCCGAGGGCCACAAGCGGCACCTGCCGGGTCGGATCATCGGAGTGTCGAAGGATGTTGACGGTCGGATGGCGCTCCGCATGGCGCTGCAGACGCGCGAGCAGCATATCCGCCGCGACAAGGCGACCAGCAACGTCTGCACCGCGCAGGTGCTGCTGGCGGTCATGTCGGCAATGTACGCGGTGTACCACGGCCCGGAGGGTATCCGTCGGATTGCGCGTCGGGTGCACAGTCATGCGCGGACGTTGGCCGATGGTATCACGCGGCTCGGATGCGCGGTGGATCACCAGCACTTCTTTGACACGGTGAGCGTGACGCTCGACGAGGGGGCCGCTGACCGTGCGATGGAGGCGGCCCTCGCGAAGGGCATCAATCTCCTGCGACTGTCATCGACGCGGATCGCAATTGCGTTCGACGAGACAGTCACCACGCGCGATGTTTCCGACGTGCTCGGCTGCTTCGGTCGCACCGAGTTCGAGATCGCCCGGGACCCGCGCGACATCGAGATCGCCGAGGCGTTCCGGCGCACGAGCGGGTACCTCGATCATCCGGTGTTCCATGCACATCGGAGCGAGACCGAGATGCTCCGCTATCTCCGGACGCTGGAGTCGAAGGATCTCTCGCTCACTGCGGCGATGATCCCGCTCGGCAGTTGCACCATGAAGCTGAACGCCACGACGGAGATGATCCCGATCAGCTGGCCGGGCTTCGCGACGTTGCATCCGTTCGTGCCGGTCGATCAGGCAGCGGGCTACGCCGAGATGTTTCGGCAGCTCGAGGCGTGGCTCGCGGAGATCACCGGGTTCGCCGCGGTGTCGCTGCAGCCGAATGCCGGTTCGCAGGGCGAATTCGCTGGGCTGATGACCATCCGCGCCTATCACCGTGCACAGGGCGAGGGCGCTCGCGATGTCTGCCTGATCCCGACGAGCGCACACGGGACCAATCCGGCGAGCGCGGTGATGGCCGGGATGCGCGTGGTGCCGGTTGCGGCCGACGCCAAGGGCAACATCGATGTCGCGGATCTGCGCGCCAAGGCAACGGAGCACGCGGCGTCGCTTGCGGCGATCATGGTCACCTATCCATCGACGCACGGGGTGTTCGAAGGATCGATCCGCGAGATCTGCGAGATCGTCCACACCAACGGCGGCCAGGTCTACCTCGACGGCGCCAACATGAATGCGCAGGTCGGACTCTGTCGGCCCGGCGACTTCGGTGCGGATGTTTGTCACCTGAACCTGCACAAGACGTTCTGCATCCCGCACGGTGGCGGTGGTCCTGGGATGGGACCGATCGGCGTTGCCAAACATTTGGTGCCGCACCTGCCCAATCACCCGGTGGTCGAGCTTGGCCACGATGCGGCGTCGGGCACCATCTCGGCGGCGCCGTGGGGAAGTGCGAGTATCCTGCCGATCTCGTGGATGTACATCCGGATGATGGGTGGCGACGGGCTCACGATGGCGACCAAGATCGCGATTCTCGCGGCCAATTACATCGCCAAGCGGTTGGAGGGTGCGTACGACGTGCTCTACTCGGGCCCCAAGGGGCTGGTCGCGCACGAGTGCATTCTCGACACGCGCCCGTTCAAGGCGAGTGCCGGCATCGAGGTCGAGGACATCGCGAAGCGGTTGATCGACTACGGCTTCCATCCGCCGACGGTGTCGTTCCCGGTGGCTGGCACGCTGATGATCGAGCCGACCGAGTCGGAGCCGAAGGAGGAGATCGATCGGTTCATCGATGCGATGCTGGCGATCCGCGAAGAGGTGCGCGAGGTGGAGCAGGGCGGGGCCGACCGGGAGCGGAACATCCTCAAGGGTGCGCCGCACACGCTCGAGCAGCTGATCGCCGACGATTGGTCGCGGCCGTATCCGCGCGAGGCCGCGGCGTATCCGATGCCTGAGCTTCGGCACCGGAAGAGCTGGCCGACGGTGGGTCGGATCGATCAGGCGTACGGCGACCGGAACCTGGTCTGCACCTGCCCGCCGATGGAGGCGTACGCGGAATAGCCGAGCCGCGGCCGTCAGGCCGCGGTTTGATCGGCGAATGCGTTGAGCGTGTTGGATGCCTGTGGTCGATGGCCCATCGACTATCGGCCAAGATCTTCCCCTGCGCGATCCAGACCGCGGGCTGATGCCTGCGGCTCGGCGGGGCGCAACATGTTGCGCCCCTACGTACCTTTCCCCCATGCGAGCCCTCCTCCCGATCCTCCTCGTCCCCACCCTGCTCACCGCCCAGGGCCGCGCCACGGCATTCACCCCTGGCATGGTGATCACTGCGTCAACCCGAATCGCACCTGGCAGCTACCTCGCTCCAGCTGGGAATGCTCCCGCGATGACAATCCGCGGCGACAAGATCACCGTTGACCTCCGGGGCGTCGAACTGGTCGGTACCGCCGACCGGTTCCACCCCGACCACTTCAGTGGCACCGGCGTCATGATCGAGGGTGGCAAAGACATCACCATCCGGGGCGGCACGGCGCGCGGCTACAAGGTCGCGGTCCATGCCAAGGGAACCCACGGCCTCACCCTCCGCGACATCGACCTTTCATACAACTGGAAGTCGCACCTGCTGAGCGGGATCGAGAAGGAGTCCTTGGTCGACTGGATGTCGTTCCACAAGAACGACGACAACGAATGGCTCGCCAAGGGTGCCGCGATCTATCTCGACGGCGTGACGGACGGGGAGATCCGTGGCGTCACCGCTCGTCAGGGAATGAACGGCCTGCTGATGACCCGCAGCACCGGCCTCAAGATCTGGAACAACACCTTCAGCTACAACTCCGGGCTCGGTATCGGGATGTACCGCAGCTCCGACAACACGATCATGCACAACCGGATCGACTACGACGTCCGCGGTTACAGCCATGGCTTCTACAACCGCGGCCAGGACTCTGCAGGCCTCTTGATGTACGAACAGAGCTGCAACAACATCGTCGCGTACAACAGCGTGACCCACTCGGGCGATGGACTCTTTATCTGGGCCGGACAAAGCACCATGGATACCGGCGAGGGCGGCGTCAACGACAACCTCTTCTACGGGAACGATTTCTCACACGCCCCGACCAACGGCATCGAGAACACCTTCTCACGCAATGCGTTCGTGAACAACCGTGTCGAAGAGAACTGGCACGGCGTCTGGGGTGGCTACTCGTTCTCCACCCTCTTTCTTGGCAATCACTTCGCCAACAACAGGGAAGCGATCACCATCGAGCACGGACAGGATATCCGGATCACCGGCAACACGTTCGTGGGCGACACCACTGCGATCCGCATCTGGCAGAACCCGAGTGAGCCCGCCGACTGGGGCTACCCACAGCACCGCGATACCCGTTCACGCGATTACACCATACTCGGCAACACGTTCCGCAATGTGCAGGTGGCCGTGCAAGCGACCGACTCGCGCAATGTGCGCATCAGCGGCAACCTGTTCCGCGATGTCGATACCCTGACCCGCACCAAGGGCGACACCACGGGATGGGTGTTCACGCCGAGCACCACGGGGAGGCCCGCACCGATCGAGATCCCGGCACGCTACCGCGTGGACCGACTGCCTGGTGGCATGGACGCCATGATCCCGCGCAACACGCCGCGTGGGCGGAAGACGATCATCGTCGACGAATGGGGCCCGTACGACTGGCAGAGCCCCAAGCTCTGGCCGGTCGGCCGCAGCGATGCCAATCCGCAGCAGTTGCGCGTGCTCGGCCCCGCTGGAACCTGGCGCGTGGTCGGCCTCGATGGAGTGGTGTCGCTCTCGACTGAATCGGGAATGGTCGGCGATACGCTGACCGTGGTGCCGACGACCGGTCGCGAGGACGATTGGCGTGTCGAGCTCGAGTACATCGGCAACAAACCATTCGTGACACCATTCGGTGAGGGAGTGCCGGCGCATCAGCCATTCCGATTCTCGTGGGCCCGGTTTCAGCCCGAGATCGCGTGGCATATCGAGTTCCGACCAGCGCCCGATGTGCCCTTCGACTCGACTGCCAAGGTGGTGGCAACGCTCGACACCACTCG
>JBDTNH010000016.1:0-32895 GCA_039933845.1 Gemmatimonadota bacterium | reverse complement strand
TGGGCCTGGACGACTCACCCCGACGCCCGCGGCCTCGACTCGATGATCGCTCGCGATCGGGCTTGCTCCGATCCCCGGTGGATCCCCCCCCCTTCATAGGAGCCACCTCATACTGCCCGTTCTCCATCTTGTCGAGCTTGATCAGACCGCGCGAACCGGCCTCGGCCACAAACTTCGAGAAGCGGTTGAAGCCGGCGTTGCCCTCGTCGAAGTTCGGGTCGAGCTGCTGCATCACCTGCTTCAGTCGGTCGGCCCGCATCACGTCGCGGTTGGCCACCATCTTGTCGACTGCCTCGACCACCAGTTCCCACGGGTCGCGCTGGGTCGATGGGGTGTCGGTCTCCTTGGTGAGGCCCGCAAGCTCCGTATACGAGTAGTACTCGTCGCAGTTCTGGATCAGGATGTCGGAGGCCGACTCCCGGATCCCGACACCGATCACGTATTTGCCATATTCCTTGAGCTTGATCACCAGTGAGGAGAAGTCGCTGTCGCCCGAGAGCAGGATGAACGTCCCGATCTCTGGTCGGGTGAACACCAGCTCGGTTGCATCGATGGCGAGCCGGATGTCGGTGGCGTTCTTCTTGTTGGTCCCGAAGGCAGGCGCAAAGATCAGGTCGATCGACGATTCGGAGAGCGGCACGATGTACTGCGGATAGCGACGCCAGTCGGCGTAGGCCCGCTGGACGGAGACCTTGCCCTTGATGATGTCGCTATCGAGGAGGTGGCGGAGTTCCTTGGTGAGGTCGGAGCGGACCCCGAGGGTCACGTTGTCGAAGTCGATGAGGAGGGCCGCGTTGGACGCGGGGAGAGCGGGCGCGGATGGCATCCGGCCAGCCCGATGGGCAGGGAAGGTGGTCACGACGATCCTGTTGTCTGGGCCGTCCCCGATCTCGGCGTCCCCGTGTCGGGGGCGCGACCACCGCGCCTGCTCCGAACGAGGGCGCCGAAGATCAAGACGGCGCGTGGGTTCAGGATGACCCCAATGGTCATCGCGAACAGCCTTGAAACTAAGCGTGCCGACCGCGGAAGAAAACGGGCTGGTGGCGCAGGGACTGCTCAGGGGGTCGAGGGTGGAGTGAGCGCGGCACGTTCCAGGGCCGCCCAATGCTTCGACCAACGACGCCGCCGCGCCAGCAGGCCCGCCCCGCCAACTTCATGGAGGAGCCGAATGAACGCGCCGTGGATGATCCCCCGGTCCGCTGGAAGTTGCACCACCTTCTCGCACCAATGCCGATTGGGTTCGATGATGACCGGACCAGCGGCCGTGACCGCCACATCCCAACCGAGCGCCCGACTGTCATCCATCGTTCGCGCGCCCCGTCGTCCGGCTTCAAGGACCGCATCCCAGTGCGGGATGATCTCACCTTCAATCGACACGCCGGACTCTGGGTGCCTCACGTGACTGATCCGACCATTGCCCTCGAACGCAGGGCCGACACGTCCACTCGCCAGATCGACCGCTGCCACGAGGTTGCCCTTGGCCAGGTTGTCCACCCCACTATCGCCCCGAGGCACCTTGAGCGTCGCGGCGTGCACAATCACCTGTTCGGGGAAACGCAGCGTCAGCAGTCGCAAGGTGGGGGTGGCACCAGGTCGAAGCGCGCGCAGCCGTGGGTGTGGATCAATCCACTGCTCCACTCGCCAGCCCGGGCCGCGCTCGCCGAGGTAGTGCCACAGCTCGGACATCTCGAGCGATCGGCCCGACAGCAGCACGATGCCTTCCCGGCTCGCGGTCGGGGCAACCAGGATCGCATTACCCTGCATCCCGTACTCCGGCTTGAACACCACACCGCCGCTTGGCACGTCTGACAATCGTTCGGCGAGCTCGGCCGGGCTGGTCACGTCGCCCGCGGCTCCCCCGTCCGCTGGCCCCGCCCAGACGCGCATCAACAGTGAAGGCGTCGGTAGTCCCGCGCGTTCGAGGCGATCGATCAGAGCCGACTTGCTGCGCTCCACCTCGCCAGGCCGTCGAGGATTCGTCAACTGCTCGGAGTGGCGCCGCTCCCGTTGTGACGTGTAGCTCATGCGATCGGCTGACGCGAGATCCGGCCGCCACAGTCGGTACTTGAAGTACTCCGCGCGACCGACACCCTGGACGTAGCCGACTTCGGCGATCTGGCGAAGTTGCGTGCGGATCGGGACGCCAGAGGCGTCCCGCGCATCCGTCGCCTGTCGCTTGACGGCATCAAGCCACTCAATGGCCCGCATGCATGTCATCTCGACGCATCGTGGTCCTCGCCCGATGGGGCGATCTGGAGTGGGAGTTCGAAGGCAAATGTCGTCCCCTGGCCCAGCACGGTCTCGACGGTCAGGCTGCTCCCCATCGCCTCGACCAGTTTCCGGCAAATCGAGAGTCCGAGTCCACTGCCGCTGAACGCGTAGTCACCGGCCTGTTGACGCCGTCGGAACGGCTCGAAGAGCATCGGCATCGCGGCCTCGGGGATCCCGCGTCCGGAGTCCCGCACGGTACAGCGGAGTCGGGCGGGGTCCTCGGGGAATTCGACCAGACTCACCTCGACGCCGCCTTCGCTGGTGAACTTGAGGGCATTGGTGGTCAGGTTGAGCAGCACCCGATTGAGTGCTCCTGGGTGGCCGATTCGAAGATCGCGTTCGGGACCCTGCATCGTGAGCTTGAGCTCCTTCTCCTCGGCGATCGGCAGGACAATGTCGTTCACCGATTCCAGCACGTCGCGCACACTGAACGCGATCGCGTCGCGGCCGACGAGACGATCGCCGCCGCGTACCAGCTCGATCACATCGGAGGCCACCGCGTTGAGCCCGAACGCCGCCGAGTAGACCAGCCCGAGCTGGCGCTCCTGCAGGAGCGTGAGCGGTCCGCTCCGCCCGCGGAGCATCGTTTCGGCGAGGAAGAGGATCGAGGTGAGGGGGGACCGAAGATCATGGGCCACCTCGACCACGAGGTCGAGCCCGCTCGGGCCGGTGAGCCGGTCCTGGAAGTGATCCGACCACGCCGGGTCGAACTGCTGCGACACGACCTCGATCGCCGACAGGATCTGGACCGTGTCGGTCGCCGTGGTGCGGTCGGCGGTCAGGCATTGGGCGAGGACTTCACGGCGGAGGCCGACCAGAAGCTTTCGTTCGAGCGGGGTACTCGCCTCGCGGCTCTCTTCCCCCCCCCGACCAGCAAGCGCCACGCCGACCTCGTTGGTGACCGAGGCCATCACCGCCGCGAGTTCCGCCTGGGAGACCGCGTCGGTGCGATACGCCAGCCAGCCCTCGACGATCGCGTCGGCCGCGGCATCGAGGCGACGGCGTGGCTCCTGTGCGTCGGCCATCGGCTACTCGCCGGTGTCGTCGCGCTGGAGGCCGTGCTTCTCCATGAGACGATAGAGCGTGGTCCGGTCGATGTTGGCCTGGCGCGCGGCCTTCGACATGTTGCCGCCCGCGCGACCGATCAACCGGGTCAGGTATTCGCGTTCGAAATCACCGATCACCTGCTCCTTGACCTCGTGGAAGGGCCCCTCCAGCGCTGGCGGCGCACTGGTCCGTTCCTCGGGCATCTCCACATCGTCGTAGATCGGGATATCGGCCGGCTGGATCGGATGGTCCGGTTCGGCCAACACCGCGACATGCTCGATCACGTTCTGCAACTCGCGCACATTGCCACGCCACGCGCGGGTTCGCAGGAACGCGATCGACTCCTCCGTGAGCCGCGGCATCCGGTCGGGCATCTGCCGATGGCGCTGCCAGAAATACCCAAGAAAATGGTTGGCGAGGATCGCGATATCCTCCGGGCGCTGCCGGAGCGGCGGCAAGACGATCGGTACGACGCGCAGGCGATAGAAGAGGTCGCCCCGCAGGATGCCGCGCTCGACCGCCTCCTGCGGGTCCCGGTTGGTGGCGCTGATGAATCGGACGTCGACCGGGGCGCCCGAGGTCTCGGCACCCACCCGCCGGATCACGCCGTCCTGGACCACGCGCAGCAGCTTGGCCTGCAGTGGCATCGACATTTCGGTGAGCTCATCGAGGAACAGCGTCCCCCCGTCGGCCGTCTCCAGCAGGCCAGGCTTATCACGATCGGCCCCGGTGAAGGCGCCCTTCCGATGGCCAAACATCTCCGACTCGAGCAGCGGCTCGGGCAGCGCCGCGCAGTTGAGCGGGACCATCACCTTGTTCGCGCGACGAGAATGCTGGTGGATGAACTGGGCGATCACTTCCTTGCCGGTGCCACTCTCGCCGCTGATGAAGACCGACGCGTCGGTCGGAGCGACCTTCCGGGCCAGCTCGACCGCCCGTCGGAACGACGGGGAGATCCCGATCAGGGTATGCGCATCCGCGTGGGCATTGTGTCGGCTGACCTGCTCACGCAGATCGATCGCCTCGCGCACCTTGAGGATCGCGTGCGAGGCACGGCCGATCAGCACTTGCAGGTGGGTCGCGGAGAAGGGCTTCGGGAGGTAGTCCCAAGCGCCCATCCGGAGCGCCTCGATACTCGAGGTCACACTCGGATTGCCGGTCATCACCACGACCAGCGACTCCTTGTTGACCTCGAGCACGCCATTCAGGATCTCGAGCCCCGAGACCTGCGGCATGAGCAGGTCGACCAGAACGAGGTCGAAAGGCCGGCGGCGGTTCAGGTCGAGCGCCTCTTCACCTCGGGCGGCGAGGGTCACATTGTACCCTTCGCTCCGGAGCACCGAAGCGCAGCTTTCCCGAAGTGTCCGCTCATCGTCGACGATGAGGATCCGGATGGTCGCGCGGACCTCTGCCGGCAGCGTGAGCGCATCGCGCCCAGCCGCCTGTTCTCCGCCCGACCCGCCGCCGCCAGCCAACGCCATCCAGCTCTCCTCGGGGAATATTCCGGAATGCACCCAGGCCCGGAGTGGGCCACGGCATCCACGCAACGGGACAGCAAGGCGAAAAGCGTGCCGGAACTGTGGGACAGGGGCAACGACTTGCCGTCACAAGGACCTATTCCGTGGCGGGGCCACGGCACCCGGTGCGTAGATACTATCATTATGTGGTGCCAATGCAACACAAGTGACCACACTGTGGCATCAGGACCCCTTCAGTGTGGCGGCACCACTGTTGCGTAGCAGCGAAGGGAGAACTGTGGTCCGGACCTGCCGGCCACATCCTGAGGACCTGTCAGGCGCCCAGACATATCGAGAACGCATGAGCACCGAAATCGCACCCATGACCGGGAATCTTCCCGCCTCCCCCCTGCCTTTCGGCCACGACGCCTCGGCCGGAAGTAGTGTGGGGACCACCAATCCGCTGCACCGGATCCTGTCGGCATTCAAGCGCTTTGCGTGGCTCATCATCTTGTTGACGGCCGTTGGGGCCGCCACCGGCTGGGGGATGACCCGCTTCATGCTGCCGAAGTACGTGGTCCAGGGGAACATCTTCCTGGAGGCGCGCGGCGGGAACAGCGGCCCGGTCGAGGCCGACCCGTTCCTCGAGGGCGCCCAGTGGCTCGAGCTGATCAAGAACCCCCAGGTCCTCGACTGGGTCGTCAAGGATCAGCGGCTCTACATCGTGGGTCCGAACCCGGGTCCCGGTACCCCGACGCGGGAAGGACCGACCGGGCCAGATGCCGCGCTCTTCAGCGAGTTCGACATCGAGGACCAGTTCATACCCGGCCGCTACGAACTGAGCTTCGCCGCGGACGGCAAGTCCTGGGAGCTGAAGCATGTGACGCGTCCCGACTTGACGGACAAGGGGTTGGTCGGCGACTCGGCCGGCCGAAAGGTCGGGATGAAGTGGGTCCCCCGCCCGAAGCAACGGATGTTTGGCAAAGACTTCAGCTTCACGCTCCTCACGCCCCGCGAGGTCTCGAATCGCGTCGCTGACGCGCTCTCCACCAATATTGGCCGCACCCGCGGGTCACGGTTTGTGGGGGTGACCTATGACGGGACCGACGCAGTCCGAACGGCGCGCACCCTGAACTCGATCCTCGACCGGTTCGTACTGCAGGCGGCGACCCTCAAGAGTGCCTCGCTCGTCTCGACGACCTCGGTGCTCGATTCGCAGCTCCTTGCCGCCGAGCTGAGCATGCGTGACGCCGACCTGGCGCTCCAGGACTTCAAGATCAACACCGTCACCGCGCCGCGCGAGGATGCGCCGATCCCGGGCGGATTGCAGATGACGACGGGCTACACCTATGGCTCGTACATGGGGCTCCGGATGGTGAGCGATTCGCTCCGTCGCGATCGACGCCAGCTCGCCGACCTGCTGGGACGCGCGCAGACCGGCGGCCTGGTTGCCGATCAACTTCTGGCCATCGGGATTGTCCGGAACTCGCCGCAACTCTCCCAGGCGATCGGACAACTCGGCAAACTCGAATCGGATCTCCGGTCGATGATGGGACCGACAGGCATGCTCGATAGCATCCGTCAGGTCAAGGACCAGCGAGCAGCGATTGCCCAGATGCGAGACGTGACGCTCCAGCAACTCGGTCGTGCCGTGCTCAGTCGGATCGACAATGAGCTGACTGATCTCGATCAACGGATCGGGAGCACTGCGCGTGAGATGCGTTCGATCCCGCAGCGCTCACTCACGGAATCCCGACTCCAGAATGAACTTGACCTCGCCCGGCAGACCCACGCCCAGGTGCGGGGCCGCGCCGAACTGGCACGCCTCCAACGGGCGAGCTCGCTCCCGGACGTCAAGGTGCTCAACTACGCCGTGGCACCGCTCGAGGCCTCGAAGAACAAGAAAATGGTGATCATCATCCTCGGTGTGCTTGGCGGGCTTGGCGCCGGTCTCGGCCTCGCTTTCCTGCTCGATCTCCTCGACGGGCGATTCCGCTACGCCGATCAGGTCACCAAGGGCCTGGGGCTCAGCATCCTCGGCGTGGTCCCCGAGATCCGCCGCGCCAAGGGGAAGGGCGCCTCGGCCGAAGAAGCTGCCCAGGTGGTGGAGGCCTTCCGCACCATCCGCCTCAACCTGAGTCATGTCTTCCCCGAGAGCGGCAGCATCTCGATGACTGTCACCTCGCCGATGCCTGGTGACGGCAAGTCGCTGGTGTCGTCGAACCTTGCCCTGTCGTTCGCCGAGGCCGGCTACAAGACGCTGCTGATCGACGGCGATACACGCCGTGGCGAGCTGCACCGCACGTTCGGCACCCAGCGACGTCCCGGCTTGCTCGACCACCTCGCCGGTGATCTCGAGTGGACCGATGCGATTCGGACGACCTCGCACCCAAAGCTCACCTTGATGCCGGCCGGCAGCCGGCACCGCAATGCCCCGGAGCTCATGGGGTCGCGCAAGATGCATGAACTGCATGCCACGCTTCGACAGAAGTACGAGGTGATCATCATCGACTCCCCTCCCCTCGCGGCCGGCATCGACCCGTTCGTGCTCGGCACCGTCAGCGGCAACCTGATGCTGGTGGTCCGCGCCGGCTCGACCGAACGCGACCTCGCCGAGGCGAAGCTGCAGGTCATCGATCGACTGCCGATCCGACTCGTCGGCGCCGTGCTCAACGACGTGAACACCTCGATGGACGAGTACAAGTACTACGCCTACAACTACTCGTACGGCACGACCGAGGAGGATGAGGAGCTGGTGCAGTTGCCGGCGACGATCACGTGACGCGAGAAGCGTGAAGCGAGAAGCGCGAAGCGTAAGAAGGGCAGGTCCCCAGATTGGGAGCCGGCCCTTCTTACGCTTCTCGCTTCTCGCTTCTCGCTTCTCGCCTCTCGCCTCTCGCTTCGCGTTTAGGCCGCCAACTCCGTCGCAGTCCGCTCGAGCAGTGAGAATGCATCGAGCTCCTTGAGGGTGGCGAGCTCCGGCACATTCACCACCATGCGGAGTGTGGGATGCACGTCGGCCATCGCCTGTTCCAGGCGGCGGGCGAGCGTGGCCGCTCCCGCCGCATCGGTGGCGCCGATCACGGCGAAGCTGTTGGGCCCCAACCGCCCCTTGGCATCGGCCGTTCGGGCGGTCCGGGTGAGCAATTCGCCGATGCGTTGGGTGAGGTCCCGATCGGCCAGACCATCGCCCACGGTCATCGCGACGCAGGCGATTCCCTCGCCGCGACGCTGGGCATCCGAAGCCAGTTCGGCCGTCCGACGCGCGAGTCCGAGTCGGCTGTAGAGCATCGTCTCCGGATCGAGGAGACCGGCCATCGTGACCCGGATCACTTCGCGCCGGGCAGCCAGATACGCCCGCACCTTGTGGAGTAACGCCTGACCATCAAGCGGTTGGCCGAAGAATTCCCAGGCGCCGGCCTCGTAGGCGGCCAGCCGCTGCGTCCGACCGGAAGGGCCCGCCGTGGTGATGATCACTGGGGTCGAAGCACCGAACCGGAAGTCTTCTCGGATCTGGCGACACAGCTCGAGCCCACTGAAGTCCGGGAGTTGATGGTCGAGGATGAATGCATCCGGCAGCCGCCGCCGTGCCACGTCCATCGTTTCGGCCGCGGTGAACGTGCGGACAACCCGATAGCCAGCCGCAACGAGGATGGTTTCCACCGAACGCGCCGTCCACTCGTGATCGTTCGCGACGAGCACAAGGCCGCCCGGGATCTCCGGTCCACTCGATGCGCTGCTGGGAGTCACCATCCTGCTCCAAGTCTGGTTCAACGGGTCATATGATGCATCAATGCAACAGAATTGTCACAGCGAGCAGCAGGTCCTTCGGATGCATCGTGACGCATCGACCCCGTGAAAAACTATCTAACGCGTTGCAGGTAAACGATTTGAATGACTCCGCACACCCGCGAGGCACCCGAACAGGGGCACCGCTCCGCCCTCCATGATGCAAGCGGTCTGCCGTACGGAAGATCGATGAATCATTCGTGCCTCACTCGGACATCGATGTTGCATTAACTCAACGCCCGTCGCATTCATGCGGCACTCTGTGGTAGAGACCCGTCAGCCGTCGAGGCGAGTCAATACTGCAGGCGCGGTCGAAGCTGTTGTCCCACTAGAGCTTGGCCCGACTGTTGCACCTCCCTGCCACCGGAGCACGGGCCTTGCCGTGCTAGAGACGTAATTCGATGGTGATCACTCGATCCAGGCTTGAACCTCTACGGATGGACTGCCCGTGCCGCGATTCTCGAAATTCCTGACTGTTGGCGCTCTTCTGGCCCTGGTGGGCCCGCTCGGCGCCCAGACGAACGGCCCCGATTCGCTCTTCGTCCGGCTCTCGTCATCGCAGCGAGCCATGGTGACTCGGGCCGAGCTGGAGCGGTCCCTGCAAGAAATCGAGATCATTTTGGCCTCGGATGGCTATAGCGCGGTGATCAAGGAGCAGAAGTCCCGAGAGGCAGCCACCATCCGACGGCGGCTCGCCGAGGGCGATATCCGACCGGGCGACGTGATCACACTCGCCGTGTCAGGGTTCGAAGGCCTGAGCGGTCAGTTCACCGTCACCACCGACCGCACGATCGTACCGCCAGATGCCGGCCCGATCTCGGTGGCCGGCCTGCTCAGGAGTGAGGTCGAGGATTATCTCCGGAAGGAGATGCAGAAGTACGTACGCGACCCGCTGGTGCGGGCCGAGGCCAACATACGGATCGCCATCTTCGGCGGGATCAACAAGCAGGGCTACTTCATCGTGCCCGCCTCGGCGCTCCTGACCGATGTGATCATGCAGGCGGCCGGCGGTCCGAGCGGGAACCAGAAGATCGAAGACAGTGAGGTGCTCCGGGGCGATGTGGTGATTCTCGACCAGGAGGGATTCAAGCTGGCGATCCGTGAGGCGAAGTCGCTTGACCAGCTGAACCTCCAGGCCGGCGACGAGGTCCGGATCGGGCAGAGGCGGACCGGACGCGCCCCGATCCTCGCCTATATCGGGGCCGCGAGTTCCATCACGTTCCTTCTTTTCCGTATCTTCTGAGGTACGGAGGCGTGCACACCACTATGGCCAAGAGCGACGAGACCACCTCCGACGGCGCACCGAAGGCGACGACCAACCGTGTGGGTGGGGTGGCCCAAGCTGCTGTCGGCGGGAACGGCCTCATCCGGGTCCTCAACGTGATCGTGGCATTCGTCGGCCTGGTGATCACGATGCCGGTCTGGCTCTTGATCGCCGCGGCGATCAAGCTGACCTCGCGCGGCCCTGTGTTCTACACCCAGACCCGAGTCGGGCTCGATTCCCGGTGCGATGATGGCCGGCGGCCTGATTCCCGCCGCTCACACGACATCGGTGGTCGCCCGTTCACGATCTACAAGTTCCGGACGATGACCGTCGATGCCGAGCGCGAGGGTCAGGCAGTCTGGGCGAGCGCCAACGACCAGCGCGTCACGAACTTCGGCGGATTCCTGCGGAGTTGCCGCCTGGATGAGCTGCCCCAATTGCTCAACGTGCTCCGCGGCGAGATGAACATCGTCGGCCCCCGGCCAGAGCGGCCGCAATTGTTCGCGGAGCTTCGGACCCAGATCCCGCACTATGCCCAGCGTCAACGCGTGCCGCCGGGGATCACCGGTCACGCCCAGGTCCACCTGCAGTACGATACCTCGGTCGAGGATGTCAAGAAAAAAGTGCAGCACGATCTCGAGTACATCGCCAAGCGGAGCGCGTGGGAAGACTTCAAGATCATGCTCAAGACCATCCCTGTGATGCTTTTCCGGAAGGGCGGATGGTAGCGCCAGCTGCCACCGTGACGGTTCCCGTCCAGACCAGGCCTTGGCGCGAAGTCTTCGGCTCGCCCTGGCCCGCGCCTCGGATCGGTTCGATCGCCCTCGCGGCGATCGCATTCGTGCTCCTCTTCGCCGGCCCGATTCAGGTGCTTGGCAAGGAGTGGTGGACCAATCCCGATGCCGGCCACGGCCTGCTGCTCTTCCCGGTCTCGCTCTGGCTGGCGTGGTCGGCAGGGCTTCGTGTCGCGGCCCGACCAAACGTACTCCTCGGCGCACTCATCATCATCGCCGCGGTGCTGCTTCGCGCCATCGGCGGACTCGCTGCCGAGTTCTTCACGCAGCGCTTCGCCATCTGGCTCACCCTCGTCGGCATCGTCACCTATGTCTGGGGCTTCCGGCAGGTGCTGCATTGGTGGCTGCCGTTCTCGCTGCTGGTGCTCTCGATTCCGCTCCCCGCGACGATCACCAACTCGCTCGCGGTCCCGCTCCAGTTCCAGGCCAGCAAGCTGGGCACCTCGCTAATCGAGTGGCGCGGCATCCCGGTCCGGACGATGGGCAACGTCATCCAGATTCCCGGCCAGACCCTGTTCGTCGCCGAGGCGTGCAGTGGCCTTCGGTCGCTCACGGCACTGATCGCGCTGGGTGTGATGATCGGCGGCATCTGGCTCCGGACTGTGCCAGCTCGCCTGCTCGTCCTGGCCATCGCGATCCCGGTGGCGATCATCGTCAATGGCTTCCGGATCTTCCTCACCGCGTTCCTCATGCACTTCGTCTCACCCGAACTCGGCACCGGCTTCATGCACACCTCCGAGGGTTGGGCGATGTTCGTGCTCGCATTCGGCGTGATCGGCGCGATCGCAGCGGTGATCCGGTTCGGTGAGACGCGTTTCCTTCGGTGGCGGGGGGTCGCCGATGCGTAAGTGGCAGATGTGGCTGCCGGGCAGCCTGCTCACGGTGGGTGTCCTGCTCAATGGCACACTGGTCTCGCGTCGATCGGGCACCACGCCGATCGCCGGGGACCTGCAGACGGTGGCCGACACGATCCTGGGAATTCCTGCCACCGACATTCGAGTCGGACCCGATGAAGCGCGGGTGGCGGCGTACTCGGATTACATCGTGCACACGTTCGGGTTGCCCGACGGGCGGGAGCTGAACATCTATGTCGGCTACTATGATGAGCAGCGCCAGGGCAAGACGATTCACTCGCCCCGGAACTGCCTGCCTGGCAACGGCTGGGAACCGATCAGCCGCAAGGTCGTCGAGGTGCCCTCCGCGCGGTTCGGCAGCGTGGGGATCAACCGCTACGAACTGGTCCGCGAGCAGGAGCGCTCGATTGTCTTCTACTGGTATCAGGGACGCGGCCGAGTGGCCAACAACGAGTACCTGGTCAAGTATCAGCTGCTCCGTGATGCGGCGATTCGTGGTCGGACCGAAGAGGCGCTCGTCCGGATCATCGTGCCGGTGATCGGCAACGATGTGGAGAGCGCCGACCGGATCGGTCGCCAACTCGCGGGCCCGCTCATCGACGACGTCGAACGCGTCCTGCCACAGTTCTGAGCATCGAGATGTCATGGCTCCGGCAGGGCTTCCGTGGTGCCTTGACCGCCGCCCTGCCTCGCAATCGGTTCATGACCCGGGGCCCGACCGCCACCGCTGAGGTTGCGCTCACCTTCGACGATGGCCCCCATCCCGAACACACGCCGCGACTGCTCGATGCGCTGGCGACCCACGACATCACGGCGACCTTTTTCGTGGTGGGCCGCGAGGCCGAACAGCACCCCGACCTCGTGCGCCGCATCACCAGCGAGGGACACACGCTGGGTCACCACTCATGGACCCACTCCGAACCGGCGCTGACCTCGAGCGCCACCCTGCTGGCAGAGGTCGATCGGACCGTGGCATTGCTGTCCTCGATCAGCGGGCGGGTGTCGGATCGATTCCGGCCACCCAAGGGGAAGCTGAGCGCCGCCAAGCTCATCGGACTGATGCGTGCCCGCCAACGGATCGCGATGTGGTCGCGTGACCCCCGCGACTACGCGATGGCGGATGCCGGAGCGCTGGCGAGGTGGGTCCAAGCAACCGTCCCCAACGGCGGCGACATCGTGCTCCTGCACGACGTGCATCCGCACGCAACCAACGCGTTGCCCGATCTCGCGGCGTGGCGGGAACAACACGGCATCACCTTTGTCGGGCTCGATGCGTGGCTGCCCGCGGAGCGGGCCACATGAGGCGTCGCCGTGTGCTGCTCGTCTCCTATCACTTCCCGCCCGTGGGCGGTGCAGGTGTCCAACGAGCGGCCAAGTTTGCGAAGTACCTTCCCGAATACGGCTGGGATGTCTCGGTGCTCCAGGCCGCGAACCCGTCGGTGCCGCTGCTCGACGAGTCGCTGCTCGCGGACTTGCCAGCCGACCTGGTGACGGTGAAGGCGCGAACGCTCGAGCCAGGGTATGCCGCGAAGTCACGCGCCACCGGCGGCGCGGCGGGAAAGCCATCGTGGCCGAAGCACCTGATCCGCCAAGCCGCTTCGATGGTGTTGCAGCCCGATGCGCAGGTCCTGTGGCTGCCGGCCGCACGGCGTGCCGGTCTCGAGCTGTTGACCCGCCAGCCGCACGACGCCATCCTCGCCACAGCGCCGACCTACACCAATCTCGTGCTCGGCGCCATGCTGGCGCGACGCACCGGGCTGCCCCTCGTGCTCGACTACCGCGACGAGTGGGATATCAGCAGCGCCTACTGGGAGAACGCGCCGCGCGACCCGATTTCACCCCGAGTGCAGCAGTGGATGCAGCGTCGCGTCTTGCGTGCCAGTCGGGCGATCGTCGCCACCACCGCGGCGAGCACCGCGCGCATCGCGGCCCGTGCCGCGGACGCTGGCGTCCGTCCGGTGGCCCGGTGCATCTACAATGGTTGGG
This sequence comes from Gemmatimonadota bacterium, assembly GCA_039933845.1. Lineage (GTDB taxonomy): Bacteria > Gemmatimonadota > Gemmatimonadetes > Gemmatimonadales > GWC2-71-9 > Palsa-1233. The sequence goes on along the minus strand of JBDTNH010000016.1, from coordinate 19,433 downwards.
ATCCCTCCGACTTGCACGAGGTCGCCGGCATCGAGCCAGCCGTGCCCGTCGATCCGACCCGACATCGCATCGTCTATGCCGGGACGCTCTGGAACCTCACGTCGATCGCACCGGTGATACAGGCTCTCCTCGAGCTCACCGCCGAGGCGCCCCACCTCGCCGAGCGTCTCGAGCTGGTCGTGCTCGGTCGGAAGACCGCCGAGCAGGAACAGCAACTCAGTCGACTTGCCAGCACTTCCATCACGGTGCACACGCCGGCCTACGTGCCGCATTCGGTGGCGCTCGCCACCATGCGCTCGGCCGACACCTTGCTCCTCCTGTTGAGCGATGTGCCGGGTGCCGAACGGGTGGCGCCAGCCAAGCTGTTCGAGTATCTCGCGATGGGCCAGCCGATGCTGGCCGTCACACCGGACGGAGAGACCGCCGAGCTGGTGCGCGGCGCCCAACCGGATGCATGGCGCAGTCCACGTGACATCCTGGGCATCACGGCATGGTTCCGCGCTCGCCTCGACCCGCAGCATGGGGGGGGGGAGGCGACTCGCACGTCTCCCGAGTACGCCCAAGGGTTCACGCGTCGTGCCCTGGCCGGCCAGATGGCCGAGCTGCTGGATGCGGTCAGAGTCGAGGAGAGGACGCAATGATCTTCCTGGATGACCTCCGGGCCAAGGCCGAGTGGAACTATGGTGCTGAGACACCACGCACGCTGCTCAAGACCCTGCTCACCGATGGCACCTTCGCCATGGCGTGCTACCGACTGATGTGGTGGTCCAATCGACATCATCTGGCGCCGCTGGCCATGGTGTTCGGCAAGATCAACGCGGTGCTCGGACAGTGCATCATCGGACGGGGCGCGGATTTCGGGCCGGGGTTCGTGCTGATCCATAGCCAGGGCGTGGTCATCAATGGCTCGGTGCGCGGAGGCCGCAACATCCGGATCGAGCATCAGGTGACGATCGGTGCCGAGAAGGACCAGAGTCCCCGGCTTGGCGACGAGGTGTTCGTGGGCGCGGGGGCGAAGATCGTGGGCGCCGTGACGATTGGCGATGGCGCCCGGATCGGTGCCAATGCGGTGGTGGTGCGCGATGTCCCACCCGGAGTGACGGTGGGGGGGATCCCGGCGCGGATCCTGAAGCTGGCCGACGGCACCAGGCCGCCGGCCGAACAGGAATCGTGATCGAGGGTTAGTTGCCCACCATGATCGGTGGTCCACCCTCGTCGCGCTTGGCCATGGCACCCTTCGAGAACTTGAGGGCGGCCCACCCGGTCCAGAGCATGGCCGGGACGAACAGCGCCGCAATCGCGATCGACTTGAACGTGGCATCGTCGAACGCCGGCTTCTGGTCCTCCCGCACGAGGCGACGCACCTGGAGCGCGTCGAGCCCGAACGACAGGACCGCGAACCCGATGATCACCGCGAACACGATCGCCCAGATCCCGAGCATTCGGGCCGACAGCTTGTGGTCGAGGAGCGCGTTGAGGGCGAGCGCCAACATGGTACCGAGGGCCACCATGGGCATCGCGCCGATCAGGAACCCTGCGGCACCATACTTCCATGTCATCGCCCCGAAGTCCATCGGGGTGATCGAGATTGCAAGATCAACGAGCTGATTGACGACCAGCACTGCGATCAGTGGATAGAGCGCCCCGAGGAGCGTGCGCTGACGATTCGTGAATTCGGCCATCACTGCCGCCTGGAGTTGAGGGTGCGGTAAACGAGCATTGCGTGGAATCTCCGAGGGGAATGGCAGAATGCATACCACCACCGACGACCTCTTGCCATACCCCACGCTCGGGGTGCTGCACCTGACCATCAGCTTCGCCCGCGGGGGACGCCGCGATGCAATTGTAACGCTTGCCCGTGCCTCACGCCCGTTCGGCGTCCGCCCGTACCTCGCCACCCTGCGGGGAAATCCGAGCGACGCCGAGCCCCACCAGGATGACTTCGATGGGTACAGCGCCCTCGACATCCAGGGCCGCCCATCGTTGCAGCAACTCCGCGATCTGAGGGATCGTTGCGTCGCCCAAGGAATTCGCATAGTGCACGCGCACGACGCTTCATCACAATTTGTTGCGTCGATGCTACGCCTTGTTGCGCCAACGCTACATGTAGTCATGACCTTCCATCGCTCGCTCGGGTTCGAGTCGGCTGGCTGGCGCAACCGGCTCCGAAATGCGGCGACCCTCGTGCTGGTCGACCGGGTCCTGACCGCCTCCGAGGAGCGGCGCACGCATTTCCTCGGGGAGAATTTGATCCCCGCCCGCAAGGTCACCACCATCCCACTCGGAATCGACCTGGATCGCTTCCGCCCCGACTCGGCCGCCAGGGCAGCGATTCGATCCGAATTCGGGGTCGGACCGGACGAGCCGCTCATTGTGTCTGCGGGGCACTACGGGCCAGAGAAGGGGCTCGATATCGCCATCGCCGCGGTCGGCCATGCCCGCGACGCGCTCGCCCGGCACGGCAGCGTGCTCCGCCATCTCCATCTCGGCACCGGCGACGCCGATCGGATCGCGTGGATCACCCACCGGGTAGCCGAGGCTGGGGGCGGGACCACACTGGTGGGGCAACGTTCCGATCCGGAACGTTTCTTCGCAGCTGCCGACCTGCTCCTCCATACACCCAGACTCGAGGCATTCGGCCTGGTGCTGATCCAGGGGATGGCGGCAGGTCTGCCGGTGATCGCCTCGTCGATCGGTGGGGTCCCGGAGATCGTGGTCCCCGGGGTCGGCGAGTTGGCCCCGTCCGAGGATGCAGCTGCCATCGGTGGCCTGATCGCGGACCTCCTCGGGGATGCCGAACGCCGAACCCGGTTGGCAACTGCCGCGCTCCAGCGGGCGCGTTCGGAGTATGGCTCGGCCACATTCGCTCGGCGCCACCGCGAGCTCTATGAGGCCATCCTGCGGTGAGTTGGCGGGGTCTCCCACTGGCCTGCTCCTTGCTGATCTCCGCCATGTTACGGGCCGCCCCGTCGGGTGGTCCGCCTGATTCCAGTTGCCGGAGAATGCCCTGATGTCAGAACCCACCGTGACCATCGTCGTGGTGCCGCGTGATCGATTCAGCAGCGTCGAGGCGTGCACCCGTTCGATCATCGAGAACACGCCCGAGGTCGCCTTCAAGATCGCCTTCCTCGATTTCGGCTATGCGGCGTCGACCAAGCGCGCCCTGACCGAGATCTGCGCGAATGTGCCGATGGAGATCGTCGATTGCGGGCGGAGCATCCCGATGGACGGCTTCCGCGACTACCTGCCCAGGATCACCACCAAGTACACGTGCTGGGTCGACAACGACACCTTCGTCACCGAGGGCTGCATCGCGCGGCTGGTGAAGGGGGCCGAGGAGGAGGGGATGCGCGCCATCCTGCCGCTCACCTTCGAGCGCGAGGGCCTCGACGTCGATACCCGGCGGCTCGAGAAGCGGGTGCACATCTCGCACTCGGAGCTGCGCAAGGTGACCGTCGACGGCAAGGAATACGTCTTCGACTACAAGCCGTACCGTCGCGCCAGCAAGGAAGAGGTACCCGCTGGCCCGTGGACGATCGACTTCTTCGAGTTGCACACCTTCTTCGCGGAGACCGAGCTGCTCCGGCAGATCGACTATCCGTCGATGGTGGTCCGCGAGCATGTCGACATCGGGATTCAGCTCCACAAGATGGGCGTCCCGATCTGGTGTGAGCCGCGCGCGGAGGTCATCTTCGACAATATCCACTCGCGGCCGACCTACGAGGACCTCAAATTCTTCTTCTATCGCTGGTCGGATGCCTTCATCGACAAGAGCCATGCGCTCTTCGAGCAGCGGCACGGCTGGCGCTTCTACAACGAACAGTTCATGAAGCAGTGGGCGTTCCGGCGGCGAGTTTTCTCGGTGGCGCGCTTCTGCTACGTGCCCCACAAACTGGCGGACCTGCTCTCCCGCGTGCTCGTCAAGATCTTTCGGGCACCGATCCCTGCACACCTGCGCCATGACCCGACCAACGAGTCGGTGCGCGCCTTTGCGTCGCTCGGGACCCCGGTCAGCACGGCCTGAGTCAGTCCGGCACCCCGGGGTCTGCGATGCAACGGGTCACCGTGGTGCACCTCGTGTCGACACTCGGCATCGGCGGTCAGGAGATGGTCATCCATGCCCTGGTGTCCCATGCCGACCGTCACCGATTCCGGCCGATCGTGCTCGCCTTGCATGACGGCGGGCCGGTCGCAGACCGCATCGCGGCCCTCGGCATCCCGGTCGAGGTCGTGGGGGGGGGAGACATCACGGGATGGCCCTTGATTCGCCGACTCACCGCACGACTCCGGGCCCATCGACCGGATGTGCTGCACACCCACAACCCCGCTCCGCACCAGCTCGGCGCCGTGGCCAAGCTGTTGGCCCGCGTGCCGGCGCTGGTCCACACCAAGCACGGCCGCAACAACTTCCCGACACGGAGCCGGCGTTGGGCCGAACAGATGGCTGGTCGATTCACTGACCTCGTGGTTCCGGTGTCGATGGATGCTGCCGACGTGGCCCGCACGATCGATCGTGTCCCGTCTCGGAAACTCCGTGTGATCCACAACGGGATCGATCTTGCAGGCATCACCCAGGCGACCGTCCTGCCTCCCGGACGGCCGGCGCGTGCGGTGCATGTGGCCCGTCTCAATCGCATCAAGGATCAGCGGACGCTGCTCGCCGCGACGCGCGTGCTCGTCGATCGGCATCCCGGTTTCCATCTCGACATCGTCGGCGATGGCCCGATGGGTGAGGAGATTCGCGCGCGCGCGACCGAGCTCGGCCTCGATGCTGCGGTCACCTTTCACGGCATGCAGGACGACGTGACGCCATACCTCACGAACGCCGACCTCTTCCTGCTTCCGTCCCTCTCAGAGGGCATCGCGATCACGATGCTGGAGGCAATGGGAGCCGGCCTGCCGGTGGTCGCCACCGATGTCGGTGGCAACCGCGAGGTGGTGGTCCCCGGCGAGACCGGTCTGCTGGTCCCCGTCGGCGATCCCCAGGCACTCGCCGATGCGGTCGACGAGGTCCTTGGGGATCCCGTGCAGGCACGAGCCTGGGGTGCCGCGGGACGGCGGCGGGTCGAGGCGGAGTTCAACATTGCAGGCACCGTTCGCGCCTACGAATCGGCATACCTCGAAGTACTGGGTCGACCGGTCTCGCAACCGGTGGCGGTGTCGGCCTGATGACGCGATTCGATGTCACCCTGCGGCGCCAGCTCATCCGGGCCTTCGAGGGCGGTCTCAAGCGTCGCCCCGTCTTCGGCTATTGGGCCGAACTCGAGAGCAGTCAATGGTGGGCGGCCGAGCGGCTTGCGTCGCTTCGGTTGGACCGGCTACGCGCGTTGATCCAGCATGCCCGGGACACCTCACCATGGTATCGCGATCGCTGGGCGACCGAGGGGCTCGGGGCATCGAGCATCACCGAGATCGCCGAGCTCGCTCGATTTCCCATCGTCGATCGCGATGATATCGTGGCGCATCGTCTGGAGATGCGGTCGACGGCGCCCGGGATGCGACTGATCGCCAAGGCGACCGGCGGGTCGAGCGGTGTACCGTTGAAGTTCGACCTCGACCACGACAGCAATGAACGCCGGATGGCGGCGTGGCATCGCGGCTACGGTTGGGCCGGGGCTGGGCCGGGGACACGGCAGTGGTACCTCTGGGGCGTACCGCCTGACAGCACCGCTGGCTGGCGGAAGCAGAAGGTACGGCTCTACGACCGACTCTATCGTCGGACCACGATGAGTTGCTTCGAGCTCGGCGAGTCGACGCTGCGCCGCTTTGCGGCCTCGCTGGCGCAAACGCGTCCCGATGCAATCGTGGCCTATACCGGCGCCCTCTATGCCTTTGCACGCCTGCTCGAGGCCGAGGGGATCGTGCCGTACCGACCGAGTTCGCTGGTGGTTGGCGCCGAGGCACTGCACGACTTTCAGCGCGAGACGATCGAGCGCGTGTTCCGGGCGCCGGTCTTCGAGACCTACGGCTCGCGGGAGTTCATGCTGATCGGCGCCGAGTGTCCGGAGCATGCGGGGCTGCATCTGACCGCTGAGCACCATCTGGTCGAGCTCGTCGATGCGGCCGGGCAACCAGTGGCCGACGGTATTGAGGGCGACATGGTGATCACCGATCTGACCAATTTCGGCATGCCATTCATTCGGTATCGCAACGGCGACCGCGGGATCATGGCGACGGGCGCCTGCGCCTGTGGCCGCCATCTGCCGCGCCTGGCGCGGGTGACCGGCAGGCGGCTCGACGTCTTGACGACGCCCGATGGCCACGAGCTGCCAGGTGAGTTCTTTCCGCACATCATGAAGGAGTTCGCTTCGGTGCAACGATTCCAAGTGGTCCAGGAGGTCGCCGACGAGGTGCTCGTGCGGATCGTGGCGCCGACGTGGTCGGCAGAGGATGCCGGTCGGTTGGCACGCGAGGTGGGTTCGGTGGCGGGAGGACAGCTTCGGGTCCGGGTGGAGACGGTCGACGACATTCCGCTCACCGGGGCCGGCAAGCTCAAGGTGGTGGTGAATCGCCTGGCGGAACGTGCGCGCCAGGCAGAGGCGGGGGTCTCGTGAGCCGGACCATGAATCGTCGGCCGGCGATGCCGGGCGCGGCGAGCACGGCTGATCTGGTGCGCGAGGCGACCGCATCGAAGGGGGAGGCGGGGCCACGAGGGCGCCCCAGCAACTTCGAACTCGACCGCGCGGGCCCGTCAGAGCGTTGGATCCCACCGTTTCTTGGTCTGTATCTCGTGTATGCCGTGGTCAGGTTGGCAGAGGTCTTCCCGGTACTCGAGATCCCGAAACTACAGATGATCATGATGGCCGTCTTCCTGACGACCCTCGTGGTGTTCATCCCTCCGGCCGGATGGCGCGTCATCTGGGACGCGAGCATGCCACTCCGGCTGGTCACGATCCTGTTTGCGATCTCGATTGTCACGATACCACTCGGTATCTACATGATGGGCTCGCTGGAATTCGTCCGTGAGCGATACGTGGTTGCGGTCATGGTCTTTTTCACCTGCACGGTGTTGCTTCGTGACCGTCGCTCATTCCGCATGGCGCTGACGGTGTTCGTCATCGGCGTGGCTGTCGTAGCGGCCTACGCTTTACTGACGTATGACATCACCCAGTATGCGTTCGACCGGTATGGAAACCCGATCCCGGTCGAAGACGTCAACCTGGAGCAGATTCGTATTCGCGTGGGTGCATCCCTGGATGCGAATGACTGGGGCGCCGTCCTGGCCTCGACGGCACCGCTCGCGCTTTGGCTCAGCATCGGATCATTCACGAGACGAATCATTTTCCTGCCGATCACCGCACTGCTGATCATTGCCGTGGTCCCGACGGGATCACGGGGCACCTTCCTGGGCCTTGTCGCTGGCGGGATGGTGCTCATCACCGTCGGTACCAAGGGATGGAACCGCATCCTCACCCTCTCGCTCATCACGATCGCAGGGGTGGGTTTTGCGACGGTCGCGACTTCCGGGCATCTGGAGCGGTTTCTGGATTTCGGACCTGATGACTACAACCTGACCAACGAGGGACGATGGTACTTCTGGCGTCAGGGCTTCGTGTGGATGATCAAGCGTCCGTGGGGATACGGCATCGGCAACTTCGGTACCTACTTTGGTTGGCTCAATGGTCCAGATCGGGCCGCACATTCCATGTGGGTGCAATACGGGATGGAACTCGGTGTAGCCGGACTCGTCGCCATCGTGGCGTTGGTCCGCTCCTTGGTCAAGGGACTGAACCGGCTTCGACACCGAATTGGTTCAGGCTCAGCTGTTGACCGCGCCGATGCGATACTCGCGGGACACATGCTCGCAGCATTGGCGGGCATGCTGGTGACCGGCAGCTTCCTGTCAAACGCATACTATCCACTGACCTATATGATTCTCGGCCTCGCGAGTGCGGCGTTGCTCGGCCGAACGAACGCGGTGGCGCCACTCCAACCTGAGCCTCGACCAGATCCCACGCCTCGGCCAGGTCGTCGCGTGCGCGTCTCGCCAATGAGCCGGCGATGACCGAAGCACCGCCGGGAGAGGGCGGTAGCATACAAGGAGGGCGGCATGTCGCGAGAAACTCAGCATGGCTGATCGGCCAGCCTCTGGCCCTCAATGTGATCTCGATTGGCTCGACGGCTTTTATTGCGCGCACCATCGGCCCAACCGGGTTCGCGACCTTCAACATCGGCATGGCCTTCGCATTGATGTTCGCACCACTGACCAACATGGGCCTGCGGGCCCTCACGGTGCGCCATCTGGCCCAGAATCGAGAGGGTGAACGCGTCTACCTCGGGACGGTGCTGGCGCTAAGACTGGTGCTTGCCATGCTGGCGTTCGGCATGGTGATGCTCGCCGCGCCGCTCGGCAGTGATAGTCAGGCGACCAGAAATGTCGCATCCGTCGCCGCGTTCGTCCTCCTGTTCAACACGGTGGTGGGGGTCCTGAGTGATGGCTTCCATGCACGCGAGGACATGGGCCGCCCTGCGCGTGCAGCCATGGTCGGGGGGCTTGTGTTGACCATCGCAAGTGTCATCGCTGTCGCCTCGGGCGGCGGGCCGACCGCGCTGGCGCTCACCTATCTCCTGGGACCGGCGATCAACGCGGTCATCCTCTGGCACTACGCCGGACAGATCGGAATCCGCCCCACGCTGACCTGGAACCCACCGGAGTTCAGGCGTTTGTTGGCTGAGGCCCTGCCATTCTTTGGTCAAGGATTGCTCGATTCGTTCAGCGGTCGGCTCGATCTTTTCCTGTTGGCGCGCACCGTCGGCGAGGCAAACCTTGGTGGCTACACTGCGGCGACTGGCCTCCTCGGTCGCGCCGCAATCGTGGTCGACGGCTCGGCGACCGCTCTCCTCCCCTCACTGGCGAGGCTGCGTACCACAAATCCGGAGCAGGCCACTCCTCTCATGCGCACCATGCTGCTCTGGCTCATGGCGCTGACTTTGCCGCTTGCCGTTGGCATCGCGATCGCTGCGCCAGAGATCATGAGCCTCCTCTATGGCAGCAAGTATCTCGATGGTGCGCCCGTGCTCGCGATTGCCTGCTTCACGCTGCCGCTCACCGCTGCGGCAGTCGTGCTCGGTCACGGACTCTTTGTCGTGCATCGCAACCGCCTGGTCGTCGGCACGAGTATGGCATCCACTTCGGCAACGACCGCAATGCTGATTCCTGGAACCCTCACCCTGGGGTTGATCGGTGCACCGATCGCACGGGTCTGCGGCAGGCTGATGCTGGTCATACTGCGCACCCCGGCTGCCCTCAGGGAATACGGCAAGGTGTGGCGCTGGAATGACTCCAAACGCCTGATCCTTCTTACCGCAACAATCGGGGTGCCAGCAGCAATCGCCAGGTTGTTGGGGGGAGGTGTCGAGTTGATGCTCGCTGCTGGTGCACTCGGATCGACCTTGTACTTTTTCACAATGTGGAGACTGGGGATGGTTCCGGATGCCCTGCAGGAGAGAGCAGTGGGCTTTCTCAGAAGCTGGGTGCGGCGCAGGTGATCTTGCTCTACGGCTATTACGGCGAATGCAATGCCGGTGACGATGCCTTCACCACCGTTTGCATTCAAGAGCTGGCGCTGCGTGGCCACGGACCGATCGGCGTGTTGGCGAATCACCTGCCCACGATTGCTGGTCTCCCAGCGAAGCACCTGCTGACCAAACACCATTTTGGAGGACTGGCTGGGCACCTCGAGCAGGCCCGTATCCGGTGGTGGCTCGCGAGGGGAGCCCGCATTGTGGTCGGTGGTGGTTCGCTGTTCAGACATTCGGCAGGTCTGCTGGAACTGGAGCGCCTCCTGTCGCGGTCTCCGAGAACAGGGCACCGCGCGATGGGCGTCTCGATCGGGCCCTTCAGCGACGACAGGGCCGCCGATATCTGCGCGCGCGTTCTGCAGAGATTTGATTCGGTTGGTGTCCGCGATTTGCCGAGCCTCGAGCGCGCGAAGAAAATCGCACCGGATGCCCGCGTCGAGCTGAGTTTCGACCTAGCGCCGCTCCTCCCAGCCTTCGCCCCGGAGTCGAGCGCCCGGACTGACCGGCAGACACAGGAACTGGGCGTGGCCCTTTGCGGACCCGCAGTCACCGAGACGGAGTACCACGCCATCCGACAAGCACTCGAAGTGTGGCTGGCTGGGGGACAGGACAGGAAAGTCGTGCTCCTCCCCTTCAATGAGCACCCCCGGAAGGGCGATCTCCCAGTACATCAACGGCTGGCCGACGAACTCGGACATGCTGGGCCAGTCGAGCTCTACCGATACCGGGGCGATCCGCGCGCGATTTGGACCCGGATCGCCAGACTGGATGGGATCGTGGCGATGCGCTTGCACGCTGCCGTCTTCGGGTACTGTTCCGAACGCCCAGTCCTGATCGTACCCTACGAAGAAAAGTGTACGGCATGGGCCCAGATGATTGGTCAGGGGTCTGAGTTTGTCGTGACCGCCCAAGAGTTGACCGACGACCACCTCGCGGCCTTGAGCTCGCGAGGACGACCCACAGCGTCCCTCCCGGTTGTCGATGCCAAGCTCCGGGCACGCACGAATTTCTCGTGGGCGGAGCATTGAGGCGCACCAGCGTAGTCATCCCAGCCTACCGGGCACATCGGACCATCCGTCGCGCGGTGCAGAGCGTCATTGCGCAAACTGAGCCAATTCACGAAGTGATTGTGGTCGATGATGGATCCCCCGACGACGTAGTCGGCCCTTTGGCCGGACTCGACACGCGAGTCCGAGTCATTCACCAAGCCAACGCTGGAGCGGGTGCGGCGCGGAACAAGGGAATCGACGCCGCCACAGGCGACTGGATCGCGTTCCTCGACGCCGACGACGAATGGCTTCCTGACCGACTCGCTGCACAGTTCCTAGCCCTGGAGCACTTTCCCGATGTCGGGCTGATCATGGGACGATTCGAGTTGCGGCCAGCAGGGGCGGCTGCCGGTACCGTCAGTTCTTGGGCCGACATCCCGACGGACATCCCGCTGGGATTACGTGGGGACGGTGCCTTGCGGTTCGCCTCGGCCTGCTGGACCGGAACCGTTCTCCTCCGGCGAGAGGTGATTGGTGAGCAGCGATTTCGGACCGATCTTCGCACGGCCGAGGACCGGGAATTGTGGTACCGACTCATCACGAGGACCCAAGTGCTTGCGATGAACAGGGTGCTGGCGATACAGCACGTAACGTCTGGATCGCTGTCGACCACGGATATCGACGATGATTGTGCGAACATGCTCAAGGTGGTTGAACTTCATGGCGCAGACCTGAGTGCACGCGAGCGGCGCTTGTGGGAAGTCGGACTGCTGAGGAGGAGGGCGGCGGTGCATCTCGCGGACGGCCGGAGGGGTGCGGCGCGTCTCGCCGCCAGAATGCGTTTACGGCTTGACCCATGGAGCTTGGAGGCGTGGTATATCTGGTTGAAAACCATCGTTGGAACTGTCCGATGACGTCCTCCATCCACATCGGCTTCTTCTCCACGGTGCACCCACACCCCTGGGCGCCTACCAAAGGCGTGTTCAATCAGGGATTGCTCACGAGTCTGACTGAGGCCGGGGCGAGTGTTGCGGCGGTCGTGCCGGTTCCGTGGACCGAGCGTCGTGGAGGAAAATCGAACGTCGATCCGGAATACGAGGTCCACTACCCGCTTTGGTTCTATCTTCCGCGTTTCGCACCGCTGCGATTGGCTGCCCAGATGCGCCTGTGCACAGCGGCCGCTCGCCGGAGGCTCAGTCGACCGGATGTCGTCTTATCCTATTGGACAGACCCGGATGGTACCGTTGCTTCGAGATGGGCAGCAGAACTCGGCATCCCATTCGTGCAGATGGTCGGCGGCTCAGACGTCCTGCTGCTCGGAAACCAGTCGGCTCGGCGTGAACGCATGGTTCGGACGCTTGAGTCCGCGGCGCATGTCCTGACCATCGGGCCGGGATTGCGAAGCACGTTGGAGGGGTGGGGCTTGGATGCCAAGAAACTCTCCGTTTTCCAACGTGGGGTTGATCACACTAGGTTCTTTCCGGCACCGCAGGCTCAGGCGAGAGAACGGCTTGGTTTGCCGGGTGACCGACCGATACTTGCTTGGGCAGGTCGACTGGTTGACGTCAAGGGTCTTGACGTGCTCCTGTCGGCGCTGACTGACCCGGTCCTGATTCATCTGAGGCCGTTGGTACTACTCCTTGGTGATGGGCCGAACCGGAGGTCCCTCGAGGCCACCGCCCTGGCCACTCTCCCCATTGACACGGTCCGATTCATTGGGAAGGTCCCTCAGGTCGAGTTGCCGGATTGGTATCGGGCGGCGGACTTGATGGTACTCCCGAGCCGTTCAGAAGGGGTCCCCAACGTACTGGTTGAGGCGATGGCCTGCGGAACAGGCTTTGTGGCCAGTTCCGTGGGCGGGATTCCGGAGTTGGCGAGCGAGCCATCGTTGGAACTCGTACCGCCTGGGAATCCGGCCGCGTTGGCGAGCACGCTGATCAGGCGGCTCAACGTAGGATTCCACGCTGTGCGGCCCGTCCCGGACAGTCGCGAGACAGCTGCGGGATTGCTGGAATTGATGCGGGACGTGATCACCCGGTGGCCTTGACCCGTGGTGACCGCCGACAGAATATTGGACAAACTGCGTGGCTGGCCAGCTGGTCCGCGCCGAAGGAGATGAAATGAAGATCGGGTTTGACCGACGTGTGATTCAGTCGGCAGCAGTACTGATGCTCTGCGTTGCAGTGGCTGCTGCGGTTGGCGGCTGTGTTGACCCACAAATCGGAACGCTTGGCGGGAATCCGCAGGTACCTGGCCCCCCAACCCTGCCACCCCCAGCCCCGCCGCCCCCGCCACCGACCCCGCCCGAGAATCCGATTCCACCGGCTCCCCCGCCGGGGTCCGCAGGTTATAGCGCCGCCGCTTTGGCGTGGACCCCCGGTCCCGGTGATACCTGTACCCAAGAGGACCACCTGCGCTACACCGCGAGTGGACCCGACGGGAAGCTCTACCCTATCTGGCACCCACCGGTCGATCCGCTCACAGGGTGCACGTTCGGCCACGAGCATGGAACTGACCCCTCGACCTCGCCGCTCGACACCCTCGGACCAATCCTTTTCGGTTACGTCAACGAACAGGCGCTCGCCAGTCCCAATTTTCACCGCCACGAGGACCACGTTGGACACAAAGTCGAAGTGGCGAACGGTGTGACGTTCACGCCATCTGGCGGAGGCGCCGGGTCCTCGACGGTATGCAATGTCGTGGCCAAGCTCCACCAAGGAACGCATTCACCCGATGCGTTCAGCAACAACCTGCACGAGCAGGTGACCCGAGTGTCTTGCGACAATGGCCTCAGCTTCGAGCTGCAACTGTTGTCGGCCATTGGCAGGGCCGGCGGCTTTGCGGACCAGTGTGCGGGGGGAAGCCGCTTGCAGGTTGGAACTCCGAATCCGAGCGATAGTCCGACGGCTAGCAACCCGCTGAACCCCGGTGGATCGATGGGCGATAGGTTTCTCCCAACGATCATGTGCGTTGATGCTCCTCGTCCCAAGTACTCGGAGGTTTGGAAAACTCAGAATGTGATCACCGGAGTAGACGGATCACAGGCGGCGCGATTCGCATGGTACTGGTCGGTGAGTGACCCAAGTCGGTACTTCGCGGCCGGCGCGGCGGTCCGGACGATCAACAGCTGCTACACTCTGACCGGCAGCGAGTTCTTGACGATCAGCAATCCCTGTGTCGGGCTTCGCGCGGAATCCGCCGAAGCGGTGACGTGGGACGACCCCCGGAGTCCCTTCAAGGGCACCCACCGCGGCATCAAGTTGAACGACTTCTCGGTGACGAACCCAAACGGGCCGGAAATATTTTTTACCGACGTCCTCGGGATGAACGGGTCAACCACGCCGTTCCCCGGTTCGGTCCAGCAGCGCGTTCGGCAGGGATCACATGCCCCCTATGCCTTTGGGGGGCCATCTATTGGCAGCAATCATGACGCCCCCGGCGTCCACGCCCCGAACTAGCGGTCCTTCCGATCACCACTCCGAACGCCAGCCCACCCCGGGCTGGCGTTCGACTTTCCGACCGGCACGCACCATCTTGCCCGCATGATGGCCCTCCCCAAACACGCCGAACTCTGGCTCTCCGGCCTGATCCGCGACCGGATTGCACGCATGCTCCACGCGCCGGAGCCGGTCACCCACCTCTGGTTGATGATCGGCGACCACTACGAGCCCTTTTGGGACCAACCCGATGAGGCCACCGCCCACGCACGGGTGCAGGCCTGGGCCCAGCAGTGGCCGCACATCGCGGATCGGCACCGCGACCATCTCGATCGCCCGGCTCAGTACACCTTCTTCTATCCTCAGGAGGAGTACCGACCCGGGCTCATCGAACCGCTCGCCCAGATGACCCACGCCGGCATCGCCGACGTCGAGATACACATCCATCACGACAACGATGGCGAAGCCGCGTTCGTGGCCAACATGGCCGAGTTCATCCGCGCCCTCCGCCACGACCATGGCCTCCTCCGCGACAAGGGCGGCAAGCCCACGTTCGGGTTCATCCACGGCAACTGGGCCCTCGACAACTCGCACCCGAGCGGCAAATGGTGCGGACTCAACAACGAGCTCACCCTGCTCCGCCAACTCGGCTGCTATGCCGATTTTACCATGCCGGCCGCCCCGGACCGCTGCCAGACCCAAAGGGTCAATTCGATCTATTGGGCTGTCGACGACCCCGATCGGCCCAAATCCCACGACGATGGCATCCCCGTGACGCCGGGCGGCACGCCTCCTGCGGATGCTCTCCTCATGGTCCAGGGACCGCTCGCCATTCGCTGGCCCAGGGACCGTTGGCCACGGCCGGCCCTCGATGCCGGGGAGCTGGCGGGCCACGATCCCGTGACCGCCGGACGGGTGACCGCATGGCTCGACCACGCACCACAGGTTGGGACCCATAAGTTCCTGAAGCTGCACGCACATGGAGCACCGGAGAAGAATGCCGAACCATTGCTGGGCCACGATCTCGATGCGCTGTTCACCCTCGCCAAGGCCGCGGCCGCGGTTCGGGGATGGCAGCTCGTGCACGCGACCGCGTGGCAGTGTGCACAGGCCATCCGAGCAGTCGCGGCGGGACACGACCCCATCGATCAGATGCGCTAGCGCTCTGCGCATTGGAGCTTGAATGTTGGTGGACCATGTCACCATCGAGCAGGGAGACGGCGAGGCTCGACTGGCAGGACGCGTCGGCGGGCATCCGCTGTTCTGGCAGGTCACCGGCAGCAGAGCGTTCGAGCCGCGGGGTGAACCGTTCGTCGCCGCACTCCTGCCAGCCGCGATGCGCGCCGGGGCCCCGATGGAGCTGCCCCCAGAGTTGCCGGTCGACCCCGAGTTTCTCGCCAACATGGACCGCCTGCAATCCATCTTCAGTCGGTGGTTCCCCGCCCTCACGCCCGTCGCCATCCATGCGCGTCGCGCTCCGCGGCAGGTTCCGACCGTCGAGGCGGCCACCGGCTACTCCGGCGGAGTCGATTCGAGCTACACCCTCGATGCCCTGGGTCGCGACCTCGACGCCGCACTGCTCATCGACGGTATCGAGTATCCCCATCGCGATGAGGAACTCGCCGCTCGGGTGACCGAGGAGCTGGGGACCGCCCTTCGTGGCCGCGCCATTCGGCTCGTCCAGGTCCTCACCAACGTCAAGGCCGCCCAGCGCGCCCTCGGCGGTCGCTGGGCCGAAGGCCTCGGTGGGGCGATTGCGAGCGCCGTGCACGTCGCGGGCTTCAGCACCTACCAGATCGCCGCGAGCAACAGTTGGGAAAACCTGCGCCCCTACGGTTCCCATCCCCTGACCGACCCGCTCTGGTCGAGTGCGGATGTCCGCATCGGCCATCACGGCGCCGAGCTCCGACGCATCGAGAAGATTCGCTACCTCGGCCACGTCCCGGACCTGCTCGAGCACGTCCGGGTCTGCTTCCAGGGCAATGCGTACAATTGTGGCGTCTGTCAGAAGTGCCTTCAGACCGCCGCGGGGTTCCGGGCGCTCGATCTGCGTTCCAGTGTCCTCCCACATCTCGACAACCCCCGCCTGCTTCGGAAGGCAACTGTCGAACATGCGGGGGATCTGGTCGATTGGCAGGAGATTCTGCTTCCCGACCTCGAGCGTCGGGACCCGGAGCTCCACCGTGAGCTGGTGGCGTTGACGCGAAGGTACCACTGGCGCAAGCTGATCCGGGACGCCGACCGACTCATGACCGGCGGCCGATTCCGATCGATGCTCAGAGACGTCCCCGAGCGCGAACCCAAACCAGTGGAATCGAAAGAGGCGCCGCCCACCGGCCATTCCCTCCCTGTATCGAATGGCTGACGGCCGGATCATCGACGTCGATTCGCTGGCCGGCACGGCCGCGCTCAAGCGCTGGACCGATCAGGAGTGTAGCCCGCCACCGGTGTCGCCCTTCCAGCGTCACGATGTGATGTTGGCGCTGCATGCGATCCATACCCCGGATCGGCGCCTCGCCTTCGCGGTCGGTAGCGAGGGCGAGGGCGCATCAAGCTTCCTGCCATTTTCGGTCACCCGCCGAACTGTTGGTGGCGTGCCATTCCGACTCATCGGCGGCCCCGTTGGCTACCACGCGTCGGTGGTCGACTTCGCGGTATCGGGAGGAGAGAGTTCCGACCAGGCGGCCGCCTCGGCCCTCCTCGCATCGAGCGGCTGGGATCTCCTTGAGTTCCGTGGTGTCGCCGCCGACAGTACCCTCGCGCGGGCCTTTGCCATGACGGGCTGCGCCATCATTGACGATCACGACGCGCACGCGATTCCGCTCGACGACGGCGCAGTCATGAGTGCCAAGCGCGCAAGAAACCAACGACGTCTGCGTCGACGGATGGCAGAGGAGACCGGGACGGAGGTCGTCACCATGACGCCGCTCGACCCCGACTGGCCAGCCGTCATCGAGGCCTTCGCGGTGCTCCATCGTGCCCGCTGGCAGGATACGGGCACGCCCTCGGCGTTCGCGGATCCGGCAACGCGCGAGCGACTCGCTGCACAATTTGGTGGAGCAGCTGCGCCCCCCGGATTACGTGCCGTCACCCTCACTTCCGGCGGCCACATTCGCGGGGTGGTACTGGCATTCGACCACGGCGATGAGGTACACGCCTGGCGCCTCGCCTACGACGTGACGCTGGCGCCGTACAGCCCCGGACTCCAGCTCCTGCAAGGTCTCGCCGAGTCGGCCGCCGCCGAGGGGCGGTCACTCCTCCGACTTGGCCGCGGTGACGATGAGTACAAACAGAGCTGGGCGACGATCCGCATCCCGCAGGTGATCGTGCGCGGCGTCAGCTCGAGTGCGCGGGTGCGACTGACTGGGATGCTGGCACGCGTGGTCGGTCGCACGCCGTTTGCCAGCTGGCAGGCATGACACTCCGCGTCGAGTGGCTGCACGGTGCGGAGGCGCGGGACGCCTCCGCGCTTGCCCTCTGGGCCCGACTGTTCGAGGCGACACCGGACGTGAGCGTCACCAGTGGCCCCGCCTGGTGGCGGTTCATCGAGGACACCTTCCGGCCCGGGCACGAGCACAGGCTCGCGATCGTGCATGACGCCGGTCGCGTCGCTGGCCTATTCCCCGCGGCGTGCACGATGGGTCGCGGCAGACTCGGCGCGCGGCGTACCCTCACGCATGCCAACGGCGCTCACACGTACTATGGCGATCCCGTTGTTCCGCCCGATGCGCCGCCGGAGACACTCCGCGTGCTTGGGCAGGCGCTGCGGTCGTCGCCCGATGTCCACCGCATCGACCTGAGCCGCGTCAGGGTTCCGATCCCAGGGTGGCCGACATCGGTTGAGTCATCCGCGGACATGCTGGTGCGGCGTGGCCTCGCCGCCGAGGGAATCTCCACGCGCATGCTCCGTGACATCGAGCGGTCGGTCCGGCGGCTCGAGGAACGCGGTGTGCTGGTCATCGAACGTCTCGAAGGATCGGCGTTGCGCGGCATCGGGCCAGAGTTCGCACTCCTGCACACCGCCTTGAAGGAGATGCAACAGCAGTGGGCCGTGTTCCTGGACCACCAAGGTTCGGGGGAGCGCTTGGGACCTGCGCTCGCCGAGGGACCGATCGCCGCCCACGCCGGAGTTGTCAAGATTTCCCTGGACGGCAGGACCCTCGGGATGACGCTTCTCTTTCACGGCGGCGGCGAGACCCTCAGCTATCGCGTGGCCTGGGATCCGACAGAAGCACGCTTCGGCATCGGGGCACTACTGATGCGGGAGGCGATCGGCTGGAGTGCCGACCGGGGGGATGGCTGTTTTCGTTTGGGTCCGGGCGATGAGGGGTACAAACGCAAATGGGCGACCGAGATCGCCCACGTGCATCGCCACCGCCTTGATCAGCCGCGCTGGAAGCATTTGTGGCGGCAGCTGCGCCGCGACTGATCGCGCGGCCCCCACACCCCCCGCGTGCCGCTCAACTCACTTGCGACGGGCCCGCGCTGTTCCTTCCGCGGCTCCAACAGGGTCGGCACGCATCGCTGCCTGCACTTCGGCCATCTCACTGGTGCTGAGCCGGATGTTGTTCCGGCGGACCCAGGCCAGGAAGTCGCCCAGGTCGAACCGGCCGTTCCGGTTGCCAGCCGCATCGAACGCCACCCGTTGATCGGCATTGAGCTGCCCCCCCCCGCGGAAGAGGTCGCGCACCGCGATGGTGGGCGTCGGTGACGTCACGCTCACCACTTCGAGCGTGTCGACGTAGACCGCGCGCACCGCCGGATCGGCACTCGCCGTCACCACGATCGAATCGACATGCACCCCGATCCCGAGCGCACTGACCTGGCGCGACCAGCGGAGCCAACCCGGGGCCTGTCCCGCACTGGTGATCAGGGTGAGCCAACTGGCGCCCTTGGTGGCGGTCCAGGCACTGCTGCCAAGTCCGGTGATCGAGGTGACCTGGACCGAGTCGGTGGTCACGTCGTTGGAGGCGGATCCCGCCATCCGTACCTCGCGCCGCTTGAACCCACGCCGCGCGAGTACCACTTCACTCGTCGAGGGCGGTGGCACCGTCACTCGCTCGATCACGGTGGTCGAGTCGATCAGGCTGGCCATCTGCCCATTGGCCAGCACGGTGATCGTGTCGACGTGCGTACCGGGCAGCAGATTCGCGGTGTTCCGATTCCAGCTCACGGTTCCGCTGCCGGTGCCGCTCGACGTGGTGAGCGTCGTCCATGGATGGGCGCTACTCGCCGACCAGGCAACGTCGGCGGCACCGTCACCGGTGATCTGGAGCTGGGCGTTGGCACTCGAAGCGTTCTGGCCCTGTGTCACCGAGGTCGAACGCGAGGTGGGAGCGAGTGTCACCACGATTGGCAACGGCGCCGCAGTGACGACGAGCGTGTCGATCAGCTGATACGGTGACCCGATCGCACCCGCGGCCGTGACCTGCAGCGTGTCGACATAGATGCCCGCTCCGAGCCCGGCGGCGGTGCGCTCCCAACG
>JBDTNH010000015.1:0-33136 GCA_039933845.1 Gemmatimonadota bacterium | reverse complement strand
GTCGAGATCGCGAAGACGTCCCACATCAGCGGCGACTTGAAGTTCGGCCAGAGGTAGCGCTGGTTCGGGTATGGAATGAGCCAGTAGAAGAGCCATTCCCGACCGATATGCAGAATCGGGAAGAGCGCGGCCGTCATGACCGCAAAGACCGTCATCGCCTCGGTGGCCCGATAGACCGCGGTACGCCACGGGGACCGGAACAGGAAGAGAATCGCCGAGATCAACGTCCCGGCATGGCCGATGCCGACCCAGAACACGAAGGTGGTGATGTACACCGACCACATGATCGGCGGCGCGTATCCCGCGAGACCGATGCCTTCCTTGAGCTCCGCGACGACGGTCCCCGCCAGCACCAGCACGAGGAACGCCATGACGAACACGAGGATGTAGTAGCCACGAGTCGGCGCATCGGTGATCGTCCTGATGACGTCCCGAGTGACCTCGGCGTGCGTCTGCGTCGGACGCGAGGGGTCATGCGCGATGACGGCCATGCTAGTGCTCCCCCTCGGTCGTGGCGGTCGCGTGGCCCACCGGCTCCACGGCCCGCACCTTGGCCAGGTACGTCACCGCCGGCATGACGTTGGTCTCCTCGAGCATGGTGTAGCCGCGCGGGTCACGCTTCCACTGCACCACGGCGGCCTCGGGATCGCGGACGTTGCCGAAGGCGATCGCGTTGGACGGACACGCCTGCTGGCAGGCGGTGACGACATCGCCGTCCCGGAGGGCACGGTCCTCGAGTTTGGCCTGATGCTGTGCGCCGCGAATCCGCTGGATGCAGAAGGTGCACTTCTCCATCACGCCCCGCGCGCGGACCGTGACTTCCGGGTTGAGTTGCAGGTTGAGCGGCTCCGGCCATGCCTTCTCGTTGTACTTGAGCCAGTTGTAGTAGCGCACCTTGAACGGACAGTTGTTGCTGCAGTAGCGCGTCCCGACGCACCGGTTGTAGACCTGGCCATTCAGGCCATCCGGGGTGTGATACGACGCGTAGACCGGGCAGACCGGTTCGCATGGGGCGTTGTCACAATGTTGGCACATGACCGGCGCGAACCGCGCCTCGAGAGGCTCACCCTCTTCGCCGCCCTCCCAGTAGCGTTCGATCCGCATCCAGCTCATCTCGCGGCCCTTGAAGATCTGCTCTTCGCCAACCGTTGCGATGTTGTTCTCCGCATAGCACGCGGTCACGCAGGCTGAGCACCCGGTGCAGCGTGAGAGATCGACCGCCATGCCCCACTTCGGCATCGCGTCGCGTGCGTAGTCGCCGAGCGCCCACTTGTCCTTCTGCGCATCGTACCAGCCGTCGATCGCCTCGAGCTCGCGTTCGGTGTTCACCTCGTGCGGCGCATGGCCGACTGCCGTCATCGATTCCTTCGGGGTCATGCCAGCGACTGCGTGGGCGAGTGGCATCGCCTCGATGATGCCGCGCCCCAGTTGCCGCGTGGTGCCCTCGGTCTTGGCGACCTTGCGGTAGTCATGCGTCTTGGTGATCGAGACCTTCGTCGCGACGTACGGCAGGAAACCCTGTCCGTCGGCCGCGCCAAGCAAGTCGACCGCGTTGACACCGCGTCCCTCGGCGTACCGACCATAGGCGGTGTGGCCGAGTCCCAGCGGCATCCCGAGCGTGTCGGGCCGGATGCCGGGGTAGACGTAGACCTGGGCACGAATCATTCCGTGCGGTGAGGTGAGCTCGACGATCTCGCCCTCGCGCACATCGACTCGCGCGGCAGTCGCCGGATGGAGCTCGACCCACGACTGCCAGGTGATCTTGGTGACCGGGTCGGGATTCTCGAGCAGCCAGGGCTTGTTCGCGCCGCGGCCGTCGTGATACATGCTCGACGGGTAGGGCAGGAAGGTGAACTCGCCGTCGCCATCAAACGTCGGGGTGGCCAGCTCACCGACCGTGCTGCGGACGACCGCGGGTGCCGCGGAGGCCGCCGGCTCGTACACGCCGCCATGCTGCAGCGATTCACGCCAGAAGCTCTCAGCATTCGACGCGCCGCGACGTGAGGCCTCGACCGTCCACGCTTGCTTCAAGTGCGTCTCGAAGTTCGGCGCCGTGAAGCTGCCGAGCGCGCCGCCGACCGCACGCGCGGCGGCCAGCAGCACGTCACCGGTGTGCATCCCTGGCTTGACGGGTTCCATCACCGGCTGCATCAGGCCAAGCACGCCGGCACGCGGAAAGCGATCGTCCCAGCGCTCGAGGGCATGCAGGTTCGGAAGGATCAGGTCGCACGCCGCCGCCGTTTCATCAATCACGTTGGCAGTCGAAACCTTGTAACCAACCTTGAGGAAGGCCTCAGCGAAGCCCCCCGACTTGGGGAGTGCATAGAGCGGGTTGGCCTCGTGCACAAAGACCACGGCGAGTTCGCCCCGTCCCATCGCACCAAAGAGCTCCTGGGCACCAGCGTAGCCATCGGTCGGCGTCGAACCCGCGCCGAAGTGCACCGTCTGGCCGAGGTTACCGGCGGCGGCGTTGGCCAGGTTCACGGCATGGCACAGATCGATGGCGCCGCGATGTTGGGCCGCAATGCCGCCGGCCACCGCGAGCGAGGGCGCGGCAGTTGCGAATGCCGAGGCGAGTGCCTCGATCCGGTCGGCGGTGATGCCGGTGTGTTCGGCAGCCGCAGCGACCGTATAGGCCGAGAGGTCGCCGGCGAACGCCGCACCGTTGTGTTCGGCGGCCGCCCGCGCGAGGCAGAGCGCGATCCAGCTCTCGGTCCCGGCGGGCACGTCGAACCATTCGTCGGCGTTCGCCGCCGTGAGATTCATCCGCGGGCCGACGTAGACATGCTTGGCCATCGTGCCGTCGTGATAGCCATGCGATGCGGCGAAGCCCCGTGCGTGCTCGACCGTCGCGCCCCACGTTTCGAGGAAGTCGGCACCGAACGAGACGATCAGGTGCGCGGCGCCGAAGTCGTACGTCGGCAAGTCATCGCGACCGAAGGTCCGCTGATTCGCCAGCGACTCGGCCTCGCGACCGAACGCCTCCCAGCGCACCACCTTGCCACCGAGCCCACCCACCACACCATCGAGCAGGGTCGAGAAGGTCGAGTCGCCGTAGCCGTTGATCGCGGCGATGCGACCGTTCGCTGTACTCCACTGCGCGGCGAGTCGCGCCGTGGCGTCATCCCAGGTGATTTCGTCGAACCCGCCGGCCGCATTCCGCGCCATCGGCGCCCCAATCCGATCCGGGTTGTAGAGCGCCTGCAGCCCGGCCTGACCCCGACTGCAGATTCTCCCCTGATTGATCGGGTTGTCGGGATTGCCCTCGAGCTTGATCGCCCGCGCCTCGCGCGTCGTGACCCGAACCCCGCAGCCGTTGTTGCACTCGGCGCAGGTCGAGGCGTACACGGTCGCGATGCCCGGAACCTGCTGCTCCGACTGGACCATGTAGGGAATGAGCTTCGCGACCCGGTCGGTCGAGCAGCCGGAGAGCGCTGCAGCACCGGCACTGCTGACGCCAAGGACCTTCAGGAATTGCCGACGGTCGACGCCGGATTCGGCATCGACCTCGAGGGCGGGCTGCTCGTCAGATCGCATGGTCATGTCAGTAGTGGCAGGCGGTGCAGTCTCGAGTGACGTTCCGCTCGAGATGGCAGTTGATGCAGAAGCCCATGTTGTTCACGTTGTTCACCTTGAACACCTGGGGCATCCGCGCGACGTTGCCGTGGCACGTGGCGCACGCGTTCGGACCGAGTGCCTTGATGTGGCTCATGTGCGGGAAGCGGACGTGCCTAGCCAGGTTGTGAATCCGCACCCATTCAACCGGGGTCCCCGCCGCCCACGCGTCCTTCAACTTCGTGATCTCGGCCTTGTCGGTCGAGTCGCGGCCCTGCACCACCGCATGACACCCCATGCATGTCTGCATGCTGGGAATCCCCGGTTCGGTCGAGACCCCGACACTGTAGTGACAGTACTGACACTGCAGCTTGAGCTCGCCGGCGTGGATGTCGTGCCGGAAGAAGATCGGCTGGGTCGGTCCCTTCAGGCTGCCTGAGTCGGCTGCCGTGAGAGCTGTCGGACCGGATGTCGGCTGTTGGGCATCGGAAGGCGAGATGCCGACGGCCAGCACCGCTGCCGCTGCCATCGTCGCGCCGAGACCGAGGAGGTACCGCTTGCGCATATCAGCAGATCCAGGGTTGTGAACGGATTCACGAACTCGAGGGCCCCACGAGAAGGAGGGTCAATGTGCACGACCCCCCCGGTTGGTGCATAAGGTAGCGCGGCAAGGGGGTCCGTTCAACTACGGGGGATGTCGAGGACACCCTTCCGCCGAAGGAAGTGCCCGATTTCGAGTCCGATGGCTCGGAAGAGTCCGACTTCTCGTGCATCGAGGGAGGCACGGAAGATCACCTCCCGGAAGCCACGCATGACCAGATCGGCTTCGCGCTTCTTGAAGAACTCGATCCCATGGAGCGAAGACTCCCAGTCCCGGAAGAGCGCCTCGAGTTCGGCGTGGGGCGCCGCGGGTGCGTCGCGGCGCGGTGGCTTGAACGCGATCTCATCGCCGCCACGAGCGAGCCAGGTCTCGTAGCAGTAGATGCCGGTGGCCTGCGCGAGGTTGAGCGAGGTATAGGCGGGGTTCGCGCTGATGGTCACGAGGACATCGCAGCGGTCGAGCTCCTCGTTCTGCAGCCCATGGTCCTCCCGGCCCGCCAGAATCCCGACTCGCCCCCTGCCGCGCGCCCCGAGCAGCTCGGCGGCGGCCGGCCGAGGCCGAAGTACCCGGCGCTTGGCGCTTCGCTCCCGACCGGTGAGGGCCTGGACATAGACGAGATCGGCGAGGGCCTCGTCGAGCGAGTCGAAGACCTGCATCGCGGCAATGACATCGGCGGCATGATGCGCGACCCCTTCGAGCCGATAGGGGTCGAGCGAACACTCCGGCTTCACCAGACGGATCTCGGTGATCCCAAAGTTCTTGGCGACCCGAATACAGCTTGCGAGGTTGACCAGGTCCTGGATCGCGATGAGCACCAGGACCGGCGCGGTCTCCTCGACGGGGATCTCGGTCACCCGCGCAGCTCGACACCGGCCCGCTGCTCGGCGCGGCGAATCGGATCGATGTAGTCGGCCGTCTCGCCGAGTTCGGCACGCAACATTCGGAACTGCTCCCGGACGAAACCCAGCACCGGATCGTCGGTGCCGGCGTCCTCAGCGACCTGGTGCGCGATGCCGATGTCCTTCTCGAGCAACGCCAGCCGAAAGAGCGGCGGGTAGCTCCCCGTGAGCACCCGATCCGGGACCAGCACCTCGGTCGCGAACGAACGGCCGCTCGACGCATTCAGCACTTCGACCGCATCACGCGGCGCAATCCCCGCCTTGGCGAGCGCCACCAGCCCCTCGGCGGCGGTCAGGATATTGACGGCGAGGAGGGCGTTGTTGACCGCCTTCATCGCGTGACCCGCTCCGACCGGGCCCAAGTGGATGACCTTCGCCGCGAAGGGCGCCACGATTTCTCGGGCGCGGGCGACATCCGCGTCCGTCCCGCCACACATCACGGTGAGTTGTCCGGTACTGGCGAGCGGCGGACCGCCCGAGACGGGAGCGTCCACGAAACCGATGCCCCGCTCAGCGAGTCGCATCGCGATGCTCCGGGACTCCGCCGGATCCCCCGAAGTACAATCAATGAGCAGGGCACCGCGCGGCAGCGTCGACAGCATGCCATCCGTTCCCTCGAGCACGGACACCACTTCGGCACTCGTCGGCAGGCAGGTGATCACCGCATCCAGGTCGCGCGCCAGATCCGCGGGCGTCGCGGCCATCCGGGTGCCGGGATGCGCCGCGACGAATGCCTCCGCACGCGCCGCCGTGCGATTCCACACCGTGAGTGTCGACCTCGCGGCCAACCGCGCCGCCATCGGGGTCCCGATGGCCCCCAGCCCTGCAAATCCGATCTTCATCCGACATCCCGGTCGAGGTTCGCATAGAATCTAGGGCGTCCCCACCCTGGATGGCCTGTTGTCGGTTCGGATCATGCATCTCGACCTCGATGCGTTCTTCGTCGAGGTCTGTCGGCGGGAGGACCCGACGCTTCGCGACGTCGAGCTGCTCGTGGTGGGCGGACGGCGCGAGTCGCGGGGTGTGGTGCAGTCGGCGAGTTACGGCGCACGCGCCTTCGGGGTCCGGAGCGGGATGCCGATCGCCGAAGCGGTCCGGCGCTGCCCGCGCGCGACCTTCGTGCAAGGCAACTTCGTGAGTTACCGCACCGCCTCGTCCGCCGTCCATGAGGTGCTGACGCGGCATGCACCCGTGGTGGTGATGGTCGGTCTCGACGAAGGGTACCTCGACTACACCGGGACGGATCTCCTCCATCCGGTATCGCTCCTCGCGGCAGCGACCGAGCTGCGTCGCGCGGTGCACGACGCCACTCAACTCGATTGCTCGATCGGCATCGGCCCGAATCGGATGATCGCGAAGATCGCCTCCGACTATGCCAAACCCCGCGGCATCTGTGAAGTGCGTGCGGGGTGGGAGCGCGCATTCCTGGCCGGCCTGCCGCTCAAGGCACTTCCCGGCATCGGGCCGAAGACCGCCGCGCGCCTCGCCGAACTGGGGCTCACCGACGTTGTCCAGGTACAGGAGATGCCGGAGGATGAGCTGGCTCACTTGCTCGGGCGCGACGCAGCGATGGCCCTTGCCCGCCGTGCATCCGGTGCCGGTGGCACTTCGGTCCGAGCCCGTCTGCGCGCCAAGTCGGTGTCCCGCGAGACCACCTTTCCGCGCGACATCTCGGATTCACAGGAACTCGATCGGATCCTCGTCCTGCTCACCGCGCGAATCGGCGCACAACTCCGCGAGGAACAACTTGTTGCGGGTGCCGTGGTGCTCAAGCTGCGCTTCACCGATTTCCGGACCATCACGCGCCGCCATACGCTGCCCGAGGCGAGCGCCGACGATCTCATCATCCGCGAGGCCGCTCGCGCGCTGATCGAGTCGGCACGAGATGAGCCACGCGCGCGAGGCGCGGCCGTTCGATTGCTCGGGGTGGGAACAGTGAACCTGCTCGAGGCGCCACTCGGTGACCTCTTCACCATCACGGCGGCACCCGGCCGGCGAGAGGTCACCGAGGCGCTTGACGCCGTGCGCGCACGCTATGGGTTCGACGCGCTTCGGCCAGGACGACTGGTGCGGCGACCATGGCCGCCATCCGACTGACCAACGCTTCAGTTTGCCGCGTGTCCGACGCTATTCGCGTCCGATCAGCGCGCGGAAGCCGCCGAGCAAGCGCGCCGTGAGCGGCCCCGGGAGGTCGTCACCGATCACGCGGCCATCGAGCGAGCGCACGGGCACGACCTCGCTGGCGGTCCCGGTGAGGAACGCCTCGTCGGCGGTGTAGACGTCGTAGCGATTGAGCAGTTCCTCACGCACCGGGATGCCCAGCTCGGCCGCGATCTCGAGCACGGCGTCCCGCGTCACCCCCCGCAGGATCCCCGCACTGGGGGGCGGCGTCCGCACGACGCCATCCGTGACGACGAAGAGATTCTGGCCGGAGCCCTCGGCGACCGTGCCACTCGGGTCGAGCATCAGTACATCGTCAGCGCCGGCGTTGATGCCTTCCAGCTTCGCCATCACGTGCGGCAGGTAGTTGAGCGACTTGACGCGCGGCGAGAGTGCCTCGCGGTGCGGCACCGGCGTGGCGGCCGTCACGAGCCGGACACCCTCGCGCAACTTTTCCGGCGGAAAGAGCCTGATGGTCGCGACGATGATGATCACGGTCGGCGTGGGACAGAGCATCGGATTGAGGCCGAGATCGCCGACGCCACGGGTGACCACCACCCTGAAGTAGGCGTCCCGCAGCTCGGAACGACGGAACGTTTCGGTGCAGGCGATGGCGAGCTCGTCGAGGGTCATCGGGACGGTGAGAGCGATCGCCTTGGCGCTGTCCTGCAACCGGCGCAGGTGGGCCTCCAGACGGAAAATCTTGCCGTCGTAGGCCCGAATCCCCTCGAAGACACCATCGCCATAGAGGAGGCCATGGTCGAAGACGGAAATGGTCGCATTGTCGCGGTCACGGTATTCGCCGTTGATCCACACGGTATCGGGCATTCGGGAACCTCGGGTTCGTGCCGCAGTTGGTCAATCCCAAAACTACCCTGATGGTGCAGCAAGCTGGCACCGATCCTATCTTTCAGGCTCACTTGAGAGGGGGCGATGATGGCAACAGCCGAAGGGCGCACGATCCCGTTCACCGGTCCGGAGGCCATCGACGTGGCCGTCCTCGAGACCTTCGGCTACGCGGGCCCCGATCAGGAAATCGTGACTGAGACCGACGAATTCTCGGCGGTCTGTCCGTTCAGTGGCCTGCCCGACGTCGCGCGTCTCACGCTCCGCTATGTCCCACGTGACCGGTGCATCGAGCTCAAGTCACTCAAGTACTACGTGATGAGCTACCGAAATGTCGGGATCTTCCAGGAGCATGCGACGGCTCGGCTCGCCGAGGATTTGCAGCGCGTGCTCGAGGCACAGACCCTCTCGGTCACGACCCGGTACAACGTGCGAGGCGGGTTCCTCACGACCTGCACGGTGACGTTGCCCTGACCGATTTTCTTGCACTCCAGGAATCGCTCATCGGGCGCTATGCACTCGAGCGAGCGCTCGGCCGCGGCGGCATGGGCACGGTCTGGCTGGCGCGCGACATTCGACTCGATCGCCTCGTTGCGATCAAGGTATTGCACCCGCATCTCGCCGCGGATGCGGCCGCGCGCGGTCGGTTTGTCACCGAGGCACGACTTGCGGCGCGACTCGCCCATCCCAATGTCGTGCCGGTCTTTGCCGTCGAGGCCGAGCACGATCCACCGCTGATCGTCATGGCATTGATCGATGGCGAATCCGTCGCAGAACGTCTCGCGACACGGGGTGCCATGCCGGTCGCGCACGTCGATCGACTGATGCGCGAGATGGCATGGGCACTCGGCTATGCCCACGCGGCGGGAGTCATCCACCGGGACATCACACCCGCCAACATCATGCTTGAGGCCGACACTGGGCGTGCCCTGCTCGCGGATTTCGGCCTCGCGACCGTGACCGAACACCTCGATACCGCCCCAGTCTTCGGCACACCCGGCTATCTCGCCCCCGAGGTGATCCGCGGTGAATCCGCTGGCCCAGGGAGCGACATCTACGCCCTCGGGGTGGTTGGCTACACGGTGCTGGCCGGCCGGCCACCATTCGTCGCCGAGTCCGCGGGCGAACTGCTCGCGCGCCACCTCGTGTCCACGCCGCCACCACTGGCCCCGTTGGCGTCCGGTGCCCCTCGACGGCTGATCGAACTGATCGAAGCGTGCCTCGCGAAGGATCCCGCGGATCGGCCCGCCGATGCCGACGCCCTGCTGGCTAGGCTGGCACGCGCCCCGGAGTCGATCACCATCTCCCCTCCCCTCGCCACGTGGTTCTCCCGGTGGACACGTTTTCGGCCGATCTATGCGATCGCGGCGCCGGTGCTCGGGCTGCAATCATGGCTGCTCGTCTGGGGCTACTTCGGCAGCGGACGGACCTCGCTCCTGATTGCGGCCCTGCTCAGCACGATCGCCTCGATCACCGCCATCCCCATCGTGGCCCATCTGCTCGCGGAAGCCGCCGCACTCCGCCGTCTGCGGCACCATGGCTTCGACATCGAGGATATCCGGGCAGCGTGGCCCCATTGGACCGAACACCTCGAGCGAGTCCGCGCCCGCGATGGGCTGCGCCCCCTCGCTGGGCGGGTGATCTTCGACCTGACGGTGGTCGGCGCGGTCGTCGTCGTCCTGACCTTCGCCCTCGTGATCCCATTTCTTTCGGGATGGATCGACGCGACCGATGTCAACGGCGTCCGAGGTGCCCTCATGAGCATGGCGAGTACCGTCTACCTCGGTGTCATGACGGGCCTCGGCATCGGATTCATCTCGCCGGGCATCCGGATTGCGCCGGCAGGCCGGATCCGGCGCGCCATGCGCCGACTCTGGGACACCCGACTCGCCAGCACCGTGACGTGGCTCGCCGGCCTGGGGCAGCGCGAGCGACTCGTCACCGCCGAAACCTTGCATCGCAACACCGAACTGGTCCTCGGGCTCGCGATTGAGGAGGTCTGGCGAGGACTGCCGCGGGCATTGCAACTCGAGATCGGTGAGGATCTCCCCGAGATCGCCGGCACGCTCCGTCATGGCGCTGAAGAACTTCGTGCGTTGGCTGAGCGCATGCGCGAGGCGGAGTCCGGTCTCGCGACGGACGATCCCGAGCTCACCGCGTTGGTGATGGAGCGGGAGCGTGTCGAGGCACACCAGCGTGACAGCGTGGCCACTCTCGAACGGATTCGACTTCAGTTGTTGCGAGTCGCCAGCGAGCGGCGCAGTACCCAGGAACTCACCGGTCATCTGGAGCGGGCACGGGCGCTGGAACACGGCATGCTCGTCGAGGTGGCCGCGCACGACGAGGTCCGGCGATTCATGCGCGGCAAGCGCGGCCGGACGCCGAGTCCCACCCCGGCTCCAGTCTCGGCATGAGTGACGCGAGACTCGCGGATCTCCAGGACGCACTCGCTGGGGTGCTCTCGATCGAACGCGAGCTCGGTCGAGGTGGCATGGGCACCGTGTACCTCGCGCGCGATGTGGCGCTCGATCGACCGTGCGCGATCAAGGTGCTCCACCAGGACCAGGCCAGCGACCCGGACCAACGTGCGCGCTTCCTCCGCGAGGCTCGCACAGGTGCTCGCCTCTCCCACCCACACATCGTACCGATCTACGATGTGGGCGAATCCGGCAGTCATGTCTGGTTCGTGATGGGATTGGTCGATGGTGAGTCGCTCCGACATCGGGTGGCTCGGCAGGGAGGGCTGCCGGCCGTTGATGTGGAGCGCATCCTGCGCGAAATCGGGTGGGCGCTCGCCAATGCCCATGCCCGAGGGATTCTTCATCGCGACGTGACACTCGACAACATCCTGATCGATCGACGCAGCGGGCGAGCGATGCTGGCGGACTTCGGCATCGCCGCCACGATCGACGGTGGCGACGCCGGTCCGCTGATCGGCACCGCGGCGTATCTGGCACCCGATCTCATCCGCGGCGATCCGCCGTCGCCCCAGAGCGATCTGTACGCGCTGGGAATTGTCGGCTGGACCTCGCTGACCGGATTCCTGCCGTTTGCCGACGAAGATCCTGCGGCAGTGCTGTTGCGTCATCTCCACGACGACATCCCGTCGCTCGAGCGCGCCGCTGCTGCGACCCCCTCTCGCCTCCGCCGCGCCATCGAGGCGCTCCTGGCACGTGACCCGAGCGCACGCCCATCGACAGCCGAGGCGTGGCTCGAGCTGCTCGAGGAACCGGCCCGAGCCGTCCAGCTCGCCGAACCGCTGCGCGCGTGGTTGCAGACCAGGGAGGCCTCCGCTCCGTACTATGCGCTTGCCATGACGCTGTTGGCGATGGCAACGGGGTTCACGCTCCGGATCGCCTCGGGCAGTCTGGTGTTTGGGCTCCTTGGTGCAACGCTGGTTGCCGGGGCCGTCGTGCTGATGCTGCCTCTGGTTGTCCAGGCAGCCATCGCGCTCGGCGCGATTCGTCGCGTCGCACGGAGTGGCTTCGGACTGGAGGACATGCGGGTCGCGCTCGACCGACACCTGGCGGCACGACGGCGCATCGGACCAGTGCTGCCTTCCGCAGGCGGACGGTTGATCCGGTACGGCGGGACCGCGGCTGGACTGGCGGCTGTTGGAATGCTCGCCCTCGCGGAGATCGGTGGCAGTCTGCCATGGTCGCTCCGATTCCTGCTCTGGGATGTCGGATTCCCGGTGCTCCGTTGGGGCTTGATGCTGTTCTGGATTTCTCGTGGGATCGGTTTCCTGACCCCGGGGCATGCCCTCCCTCCGACCGACCGGCGGTCGCGTCTGCGCGAGCGATTCTGGAACAGCCGAGTTGCCGGATGGCTGGTCCAGGCAATGCGACTCGGCCTACCGCGAACGGTCATCGCTGAACGGACGCTGCACCGACCCACGGAGCTGATGCTCGACCTGCAGATCGAGGAACTCTGGCGCGCACTTCCGGACGAGACCCGCCGAGGATTCGACGATGTGCCGGTGGTGGCACGCGGGCTCAGAAATCGGATTCGGGAACTCCGTGCCCTGCTCGACCGGCTCGATGAGGCCCGCGCGGATCGCGGCGCCGGTGTGCGGGCACTCCGAGAGCGTCTTGAGGCACGTCGCACCGAGGCGACCAGCGCACTCGAACGCCTCCGGCTGCTCCTCACCCGCCTTGGCGGGGTCGCCGGCTCCCCGGGAGAGTTGACCCGGGATCTCCGAGAGGCCCGGGCCGTGGAAGGTGCGATTCTGGTCGAACTGGGTGCGCATCGCGACATCCGACGTCTACTCCGCCCTGGCCAGCTGACGCCGAGCCCGGGGTGATTTCGCTCTCCTGACCCAATCGCGTTATCGTCAGGTATCCCTCTCACGCCATGTTCAACCTGACCCAGGCACCCTTCGAAGGAGCCGTGGTGGATCGATCGCCGTATCCGGCGCCCGAAGAACCAACGCATCCGACCCTCGATCGGGTGCTACCTGATGTCTATCAGGAACTTCGGGTGATCGCGCATCGTCAACTCGCCAGGCACGCGGCGGATCGCACGGTGTCGACCACCGGGCTGGTCCACGAGGCCTACCTGAAGCTGGCCAATCAGGAGCGTGTGCATTGGAACGATCGGGCGCACTTCCTGGCGCTCGCGGCCTTGGCAATGCGCCACGTTCTGGTTGATCGGGCCAAGGCTCGACTTGCCGAGAAGCGGGGCGGTGTCCACCAGCAAGTCACGTTCGACGAGCGGACCATCCCGGCTGAGGCACAGGCCGAGGCCCTGCTCGATTTGAGCGATGCGATCGATCGTCTGGCCACCGTCGAGCCGCGACTCGCGGAGGTGATCGACTGCCGATTCTTCGGTGGGCTGAGCGAGGAGGAGATCGCGAGTGCACTCGGCGTCACCACACGAACCGTGCAACGCGATTGGGCCAAGGCTCGCATGCTCCTCCGCCGAGCACTCGCCACGTGACCTCGGCCCACGGTTCGCTCCTGCCCGAAGACTGGGCCGAGCTCTCGGGACTTGTCGACCGACTGCTCGACGCACCCGACGACGAGCGGGCCATCTTGCTTGTCTCGCTTTCCGACGGGGACCGTGCGCGACACGCCAGCCTCGCGGTGCTGCTCACCGAGTGTGAACGCGATTTCCCATTCCTTGAGCGCCCTGCCGTCGAGCGGTTCGACCAACTCCTCCCCACCGACCCGGAGCCGACGCTGCCCGCGCTGCTCGGCGGGCGCTACCGGCTGGAACACGAGATTGGTCGGGGAGGCATGGCGAGCGTCCATCTGGCGCGCGACCTGGAGCACGACCGCCCGGTGGCGGTGAAGGTGATTCGTGCCGACATTGCCACCACGCTTGGGCACGAGCGGTTTCTCCGGGAGATCAGCATCGCGGCCCGACTCCGACATCCGAACATCATGCCGCTGTTCGACTCCGGTGGGGACGATGACCTGCTCTATTTCGTGATGCCGTACGAAGAGGGACCGTCGCTCAATGCCCGACTCGCGGCACATGGCCCCCTGCCCACGGCCGAGGCGCTCGCGTACCTGCACGATGTGGCGCGCGCGCTGATCTACGCGCACGAACATGGTGTGGTACACCGGGACATCAAACCGGGGAATGTCCTGCTCTCGAGCGGCGGCGCGGTGGTGGTTGATTTCGGCATCGCGAAGGCGCTGGCAGAAGGCCAGCGCCCCGACGGTGACAGTCCGAGCGACCTGCCAGCGTCCATAACCGAGGTCGGCAGTTCGATCGGCACCCCGGCGTACATGTCGCCCGAGCAGTGGATCGGTGATCCGGCAATCGATCACCGCACGGACATCTACTCGTTCGGGTGCCTCGCCTATGAACTGTTCAGCGGCGCGCCACCGTTCGCCGAGTCGGGAACCCACCACGTCACGGCCGCGCGCCAGGCCGGACGGCCGAGGCCGTTGTCCCAGCACCGCAACGATGTACCAGAGGCCGTGATCGCACTTATCGATCGGTGCCTCGAGATCGACCCGGCCCGACGACCTCAGCATGCGGGTGAGCTGCTGCCGCCACTGGGTGTCGCTCTCTAATCGATTCCATTCCGGGACCCTGCGCCGACGGGGGAGGCTCCGGCCGACGCAGGGGATGCAGGTTGCACTGCGGGCATCAACTGCCGACGGGCACCAACGCCACGCGCTGGATCTTCCAGACACCTTGCAGCCCGCGCTGGGAGACCGTCATGTAGCGCTGGCTGGTCGACGCCGCGTTGGCGGGGTGCAGCGCCACCGTACCGACATCGATTGCCATGTTGCCGTAGACCGACAGCGAGTCAGACGTGATCACTGCGTGAGGAAAGGTCGGGACGTTGTCAGCAAGATGCTTCGCAATGGCCGCGTATCCTTTGTGCATCACGCCGTCTGGTGTGATCAGGATGGCATCCTCGGCATACATGCCCGCGAGCTTGGCCACGTCCTTGGTGTTGAGGGCGTCGTTGTAGGCCTCGCGCAGGTGCATCAGCTCATTGAGCTTGGTCTGTAGCGGGATCCGGTCGGGAGCGATCTGCGCATGGGCTGCCATGGGCAGCGTCAAGCCCACCAGAGCGAGCAGGGCGACAGCGGAGCGGGAGAACAGTCTCATTGTGGAACCTCTTTGGGTGAAGGCGTCGGATGCTGGTCCTCGCTCCCCCAGACTGGCGGAGCACGTGACGGGGCGACTCTCTGCCCCTCACCCTCAAACACGAGGAATCGTGACCGGACCCGACATGGCAGCACGGTGGGTGAGGCCCTGTCCCGGCTCCGGGGCGGCTGTCAGGGGTGCAATCGCACCCGACGAAGGCGCAGACTGTTGCTCACCACGCTCACCGAACTGAAGGCCATCGCGGCACTTGCGAGGATCGGGCTCAGCAAGAGGCCCGTGGTCGGATAGAGGATTCCCGCAGCGATGGGGATCCCGATCACATTGTAGCCGAAGGCCCAGAACAAGTTCTGCTTGATGATCGTGAGGGTGCGGCGCGCCAGATGGATCGTGTCGGCGACCGACCCGAGCTCCCCACGCATGAGCACGACGTCGGCCGCCTCGGCCGCGATATCGGTCCCGGTGCCCATCGCCATCCCAATGTCCGCCTGCGCCAATGCCGGCGCATCGTTGACGCCATCGCCGACCATGCCGACCGAGGCACCGCCCGCCTGGAGGCGACGCACCTCCATCACCTTGCCTTCGGGCTCCACCCCGGCGACGACTCGGTCGATCCCCGCCTCACGAGCGATCGCCTGCGCCGTCGCCTCGGTGTCACCGGTGAGCATCACGACCTTGAGTCCCATCCGTCGGAGGCGAGACACCGCCGCCGCCGCGTCCGGCTTGATCGGATCGGCGACCGCGATCACCGCGGCGAGGTCGTCGTCCAGCGCCACATACATCGCGGTGCGACCCGCGGCGCCGAGCCGCGTGAGCGTCTCCTCCAAAGGTTGGAGGTCGATGCCAGCCTCCGTCAGGAGCTTCGCGTTGCCGACGCGAACCCGCACGCCATCGACCAGGCCCGTCACGCCGCGCCCGGTGACGGACTCAAATGCAGTCGGCTCGTGGCGTGCCACACCCGCGTGATCGGCGTGTGCGCGGATCGCCTCGCCGAGTGGATGTTCAGATGCCGACTCCAGCGAAGCCACCAGGGAGAGGACTCGCTTCGAGGCGTGCGCGGTGCCCTCCCGCAGCACCAGATCGGTGACCGTCGGACGGCCCGCCGTGACCGTGCCGGTCTTGTCGAGGATCACGGTATCGATACCGGCGGCTCGCTCCAACGCTCCCCCCCCCTTGATCAGGACACCCGCGTGGGCGCCCCTGCCCGAGGCCACCATCACGGCCGTTGGGACGGCCAGCCCCATGGCGCAGGGGCACGCGATGATCAGGACGGTGACGGCGGCGGCGAAGGCCCGCATGCCGGGGGCATTCGGCGCGAGGAGATACCAGGCCACGAAAGTCACGATCGCGAGCCCCAGGACCACGGGAACGAAGATCGCGCTGATGCGGTCCGCGAGACGTTGAATCGGGGCGCGGGCGCCCTGGGCGTCCCGCATCAAGCGGACGATCTGCGCCAGGACACTGGCATCGCCGAGGTTGGTTGCCGCGAACCGGAATGCGCCGGTACCGTTGATGGTCCCGCCGATGACCCGATCACCGGGCGAGCGCTCGACCGGCAGACTCTCACCGGTGAGCATCGATTCGTCGAGCGCACTATGACCGGTGACAATCATCCCGTCGACCGGCACGCGCTCTCCCGGACGCACCAGCACCAGTTCACCCATCACCACCTGATCAACCGGCAGGTCGACCTCGGCACCGTCCCGCAGGACGCGCGCCTGCCGCGGCTGCAGGTCGACGAGCCCCCGCAGGGCACGCGACGTCTGGCCCTTGGCTCGCGCCTCGAAGGTGTTGCCGACCAGGATGAGGGCGGTGATGAAGAGCACCGCCTCGTAGTAGACATCCGGACTGAGTCCACGCGAGACGAAGCTGCCGGGCCACACGGTCGCCACCAGGGAATACCCGAAGGCCGCGCCGGTGCCCACCGCGATCAGCGTGTTCATGTCCGCGGCATGGTGGCGAAACGCGCGCCATGCCTGCGTGTAGAACTCGCGGCCGGCCCAGGCCATGATCGCCACCGTCATCACCAAGAGGAGGAGGACAAGCACACGTGGGTCGATCCGGTAGAGCCACGGCAGCGCGGCCGCCATGGCCGGGTCGAGCACGCGATGGCTCCATTGCATGAAGGGATCGAGCGCTATTCCCCCCCCCGTGGTCCGGGTGTGCCGAGCATGCGCGGCCATGACGGGCATCGACAAGAGCATCCCGAGGAGGGCGACGACCAGGCTGACGACTGCCTGCTGGCGCACCGTTCGGTAGGCCTCGCCCTGGGCCGCATCCTGCGCCACCTGTTCATCGAGAGCGCTCACTTCAGGTCGGCGCAGTTCCGCGCCATAGCCGGTGCCTCGGATCACCTCGACCAACGCCTGCGGATCAGTCTCTGCGCCGTCGAAGGCGACCATGGCCTCCTCGGACATGAGGTTGACTGATGCGTCCTGGACACCGGGTGTCTTCTCGAGGACGCGCTGGATGCGCGCCGAGCACGCGGCACAGGTCATCCCGGTGACGGGAATGGTCACCCGTCCGAGCCCCCCGGGCGCCGGCGATGCCGCTGGCACCGCCCCCACGGACACGCGCAGGGCGACGAAGAAGTACCACCCGATCCAGAGGATCAGGACAATGCCGCCCAGGATGACCAGTAGTTCGTCGGTGCGCATGGTGAGGAATCCCGTCTCAAGTCACACCGCAGCAGCACGGCGTGAGGGATATTATATACCCCCCTCCCCTATGTCAAACTGCCCACTGTTCCTGGGCGTTCGGAGTGATGGTGACCACGTGGACCGATCCGTCATCGACCAAGGTGAGCTTGTCGGACTCGAGTCGGTGGCCATCGACGGTCACCACACCCCCCCGCGTTCCGACTTTGGCGGGCTGCTCGACGGTGATCCGGTATTCACTCGTTCCGTACCGGTAGGAGATCATGATGGCGGGCCAGTCCCGTGGCACCACCGGTGAGATCCTGAGCGACGTGCCTTCGCGGCGAAACCCGAGCAGCTCTTCGAGCCCGACGCGGTACATCCAGCTCGCCGAGCCGGTGTACCATGTCCACCCCCCACGTCCCTCCTGCCCGGCCGCGGTATAGACGTCCGCGGCCACGACGTAGGGCTCGACCTTGTAGCGCGCCACGCCCTCGGGCGTCGCCGTGTGCGTCAGCGGGTTGAGCATCTGGAAGAGCGTCATCGCGCGGTCGCCGTCGCCCAGCTCCGCCGTCGCCATGACGGCCCAGAGTGCGGCGTGGGTGTATTGGGCGCCGTTCTCACGCACGCCCGGGAGATAGCCCTTGATGTACCCCGGATCGAGCTCGCCGCCGTCGAACGGCGGTGTGAGGAGACGAATGAGGCGGAGCTCATCGCTGACCAGGTGCGTCTGCAATGCCTCCATGGCGGTGGCCTGTCGGTCTGGGCGACCGGCACGGGAGAGCACACTCCAGCTCTGGGCAATGGAATCGATCTGGCAGGCGATCCCATTGGCCGTGCCCAAAGGGGTGCCGTCGTCGAAGTACGCGCGTCGATACCATTCGCCATCCCACCCCGCCGACTCAGCCGCTTCGCGATAGCGACGGGCATGGTCTGCGCCCCACGCCATGCTCTCGCCAGCGCCTTGGCGCTCCGCCAGCGCCCCGTAACGCGTCAGGGTATCGATCAGGAACCACGCGAGCCAAACGCTCTCACCCTTCCCGTCGATTCCGATCCTCGAGAAGCCGTCATTCCAATCGCCCGATCCGATCAACGGCAGGTCGTGCACGCCGTGTGTGCAGGCGCGCCGGAGCGCGCGCACACAATGCTGGTGTACCGATCCGCGTTCGTCGGCGATGCGTGGCAGGTCGTAGATCTCGTGTTCATCAGGGCGCAACTCGCGCATCTCGATGAAGGACACCTCTTCGTCGAGGATCGAGCTGTCCCCCGTCACTCGCACGTAATGTTCAACGACGTAAGCCAACCAGACGAGGTCATCGGAGAACCGCGTGCGGACGCCCCGTCCCGTGTGGGGATGCCACCAGTGCTGGACATCGCCCTCGACAAACTGCCTGGACGCCGCGCGAATGATGTGCTCGCGAGCGATCCCCGGTTCGGCGTGCACGAACGCCATGACATCCTGCAGTTGATCGCGGAATCCATACGCACCGCTCGACTGATACAGCCCCGTCCGGGCCCACATCCGGCTCGAGAGTGCCTGGTAGAAGAGCCACCGATTGAGCAGGGCGTCCAACGCGGGATCAGGCGTCTGCACCTGGATCGTGCCGAGTCGGGCGTCCCATGCCTGTTCGGCGGTCTTCAGTGCCGTGGCGGCCGATGCCACATCGCGGTATCGCGCGATCGTCTCCAACGCCGCCGAGCGACCGGGGGCGGCGCCCAGCAGGACCACCAGCTCGTGCGTGGCCCCCGGAGCCAGCTCCAGGACCGACATCACGGCGGCGCAGGGATCGAGTCCGATGCCCGTGCGGCCCCCCAGTCGGTCGCGGCGCAGAGCGGCCGGATCGGCAAGGCTACCGTGACGGCCGAGGAACTCGCGCCGGTCGGCGGTATGGGACTGCACGGGGTCGCTCGTGGCGAGGAACGCGACACGATCGTTGAAGTCCGGAGCGAATTTATTGCGGGCGAGGAGCGTCCCCGTCTCCACGTCAAAGTCGGTCTCGATGTGCCCACGAGTGGTTTCCGAACGCACACCGAGTGTCCATTCGGCGTATGCCGTGACACGGATCTGCCTCGGGCGATCGGAGCGGTTCTCCAGGGCGAGTCGCGCCACCTTCACGGGATCCGCGGTGGGCATGCCATAGCGGACAACGCTCCGGATACCGTCGTGTTCGAGCGTGTAGGTCGAGACGCCTGGTCCATGCTCGACCTCGTATTCCCCTCCCCCCCCCATCGGTCCCGGCGTGACACTCCACGCCATGCCGCTGGCCTCGTCGCGCAGGTAGATCGCGTCCGAGACCTCATCGCTCACCGGGTCATTCCGCCACGGAGTGAGCCGGAAGAAGTAGGCGTTCTCGGCCCAGGTGCACCCGGAACCCCGTTCGGTCATCAAAAAGCCGCCGAGGGGATTGGCAACCACATTTGCCCACGGGGCCGGCGGAAGATGCTCAGCCGCGACTCGGAGACGATAATTGCCCACCTCGGTGAGCCCGCCGTACCCGTTCCCTTCGGTGAGATCATGCGATCCAGGCGTTGGTCGGGTCGGCGTCGGGCGGGCCTGGACCCGGCGTTCGATATAGTGGGGCCGAAGCGGGTCGTGTGTCGTGTCAGCACGGCGGGTTGGGCCGACAGGGACCACGGCGTCGAGCGATCGACCATCGCACGGGACGTGCAGGCTGGCGATCGCCTGCAGGGTCTGGAGGTCCTCGGGTTCGAAGCTGTCCCGTCGGCGGAGGTAGACGCCACCCGCCACATCGATGGTCTGGGCTGTGCCGGCCACTTGCATCTCGTGCTCGATGGCGGTGCGCAGGGCCTGCAGATAGTCGTGCGGTTCGCCAATGAGGACGACGAGGTCGACCACGAGCGCATGGCGGCGCCAATAGCGGTGCGCGGCGAGGAGGCCTCGGAGCGTCGCCAGACCGGCCGTGTCGTCGATCGTCGCGAGGAGGATTGGCTGGTCCCCCGAGATGCCGTGGCGCCAAAGACTGGCCTGAGCGCCACCGGGCGTGTCAGGAATGGCGACACCCGCATCGCCATCGGGGGGCCCGAACAGGAGGTGTCCGGCGATATCCTGAAACGCGGCCGCCTCCTGACTGGTGACCTTCCACTCCCGCAAGTCGATCTGTGTGGCCATCCAGGAGAGCTCGAGGGCCCGTTGAGCCGCGATCGGGCCGCGATACCGATCCGCCAATTCAA
This sequence comes from Gemmatimonadota bacterium, assembly GCA_039933845.1. Taxonomy (GTDB): domain Bacteria; phylum Gemmatimonadota; class Gemmatimonadetes; order Gemmatimonadales; family GWC2-71-9; genus Palsa-1233. The sequence continues at coordinate 12,677 of JBDTNH010000015.1, read as the reverse complement.
ACGCGGCCTCCCGGGAGTCGGCCACGAGCGTCGTGAATGCGACCGACGCCGACTGGCCGGCGTCGATTCGGATGCGAACGCGCAGTGCACCCACCGGGTCGAGGACCGCGCCGGTCGTGCCGGAGAGGGGACCCGTCTCGTCGAGGGCCATCGGTCGGCGGGCACTGCGGCCTCGTCCCACGAATTGTGCCCGATCGGTTTCGCAGCTCACCTCGCCAACCCGCTCCGGTCCGCTGGCCACGACATGCACGTACCAGGGCGCCGGTTCGTCGCCGGCGCGTGGACGGCGTCGTGCGGTGATGGCAGAACACCAGGCGTGCCATTCGGTCTCCACGAACAGGTTGGCAAATGCCGGGTGTGGCGCGTCGGCCCCCGTCGGGCCCATCACGATCTCCGCGTAGCTCGTCAGCTCGATCTCGCGTGTCTCCGGCCCATGGTTGGTCACGGTGATGCGGCGCACCTCTGCGGCATCGGATTGGACCACGACGATCTCGGTCCGGGTCTCGACCGGCCCGTCGATCCGGTGCAGCGTCACCGCATCGGCCGCGAGGTGGGCGTGATACTCGTCGGCCATGGCACCGACCGGCTGGAATCCGGCCGACCAGCACCGCCCCGTGCCCACATCCTTCAGGTAGCAGAACTGGCCGCGATCGTCGGTGGTGCCATCGGCCCGCCACCGGGTGACGTCGAGGCCGGCGTGCCGACTGTACCCCCCCCCCGCGTGGGTCACCATCACCGCATAGGACAGGTCCCCCAGCAAGCCGATCCGCGGCAGGGCCGTCTCGGTGCCCATCACCATGCGCACCACCGCGGGTGAGCCCTGCGCTCGTGGCGGAGGCCCTGACGCCACGGGTGTGGCCAGCACCTGAGCCACGAGACTGCGCGGGACTCGCTCCTGCAGCAGCAGCTCGGCGGCGCGCGCGGTCGGGACGCGAAGAAAACGCTCTGGCCAGCGGCTGACCCCGAGCACGTTGGCGAACGCCACCAGGCTCATCCCGACATGATGGGCCATCACCGTCTCGACCACCGCGAACGCTCGACCCGGATCGGGACGGGAATAGTCGAGCGCATCCCAGAATCCGTGCGGTCCGAGTGCGCCGAGTCGTTCAAGGGCCTTGAGGTTCTCGAACGCCTCAGTCGGTGCGAGCATCGCCGCCAGCGCGGAGGCATACGGCGCGATCACCAGATCCCGGTCGAGGCCCCGACGGAGCCCCGTGCCTGGCACACCGAATGCCCGGTACTGGTACGTGAGTTGCTGGTCACGGAGGTTGTACGCGCTCTCGCTCACCCCCCAGGGCACGTCACGCCGACGCCCGTACGCCACCTGACTCGCCACCGCGGCGTGATCCGTCTGACCCAGGAGCGACTCGGCGTAGGCGGGCATGACGAGGAGCGGCATCAGGTACTCGAACATGCTGCCGCTCCACGATGCCAGCATCGGCCGACCATCCGCCCGCACAATCAGTCGACCCAAACGGAACCATGCATCGACCGGCACATCGCCCTTGGCGATGGCCACATAGACCGCCAAGCGTGCCTCGGACGCGAGGAGGTCGTAGGACGAGGCGTCCGCGGTGTGGCTCTCGGGATGGTAGCCGATGGTGAAGAGCTGGGTCGCGGTGTCGTACAGGAAGGCGAAGTCCATGTCGTGCACAAACCGCTCCGCCCGCGTCGCCAGACTTGCGAGACGGCTTTCGTCTCCGCTGTTCGCAACGCCGGGCGCCCGCCCGTGCTCCCGGCAGGCTTCGGCGAACGCGAGCAGATGACCGGCGAGGTTGCCGCTGTCGACGGTCGAGATGTAGGGCGGGTCAAGCACGCGCCCGTCCTCGAGATCATACCAGTTGTGGAAGTGCCCCCGGTAGCGCGCCAGCGTATCGAGCGTACCGAACGTCCGCTCGAGCCGCTCGACCATCTCGGTTCGGGACAACAGCCCGAGGTCAACGGCACTCACGGTCGCGAGGAGCTGCAACCCGATATTGGTCGGCGACGTGCGCATGGCGACCGCTTCGACGGGCTTCGCCTGCACGTTGTCCGGTGCGAGCCAGCCGGTCTCGGCGGTCACGAACTCGTCGAAGAACCGCCAGTGGGCCTCGGCATAACGCCGTGCAGCGTCACGATGGGCGTCGCTCAGTCGGCTTGGCGTCCCGACGCGACTCAAGCGCGTGACGATGAGCGGCCCGGTCAGCCAGAGCAGCGTCAACGGCCAGATGGCGAGAAGCTGGGGCCAGACGGCCCGTACTCCCCCCCCCACTTCCGCCGCACTCCGACCGTCCAGGATGGTCATGCTGATGGCGGCGACCACCACCGCCACGAGCGACGGCCCCATCTGTCGCCAGGCGGCATCGCTCGTGTTCCGGATGGTGCGCTCGACGCGTGCCGCGGCGTGCCATTCGAGCAGGTGTCGGCGCGAGACACCGAGTCGCCAGAGGGTCCGCACGATGGCGTCGAGCGAGAGCCACGCCTGGTGGGGGAGCACCACGATCGCAAGCCCGATCTGCTGTGCCGCCCGAACGGCATCGTCACGGAGTGCCCCGTAGTACGCGCGCCACGATCGATCCCGTGGCGGCCGCACGAAGGCCAGCAGGATCGGGACGATGCGCGGCGCCACGATGGCGCCGATCCCGAGGAGCGTCCATCGGACCGAGGAGCCCGCGAGCAGAGACCAGCCGGCGATGATCAGGGCGAGCTGAGCAGGCTCGACCGTGCTGCGTCGCAGATTGTCGAGCACCTTCCAACGCGACACCAGGGGGAGTCGATTCAATTCAGGGCCGGACGGGCCGGGCACGTGCCGACCGAGCCAGGGCAGCAACTGCCAGTCACCTCGCACCCAGCGATGCTTCCGGCGTGCGTGCGCGATATATGTGGTCGGGTAGTCGTCGTAGAGCACAATGTCGGTCGCCAAACCGGCACGGACGTAGTTGCCTTCGATCAGGTCATGCGACAGGAGCGTGTTTTCGGGAAAGCGCCCGCGCGTCGCCAGCCGGAACGCGGCCACGTCAATGATGCCCTTTCCGGTGAAGCTTCCCTCCCCGAAGAGGTCCTGGTAGAAATCGGAGACCGCGGTCGTATAGGGATCGATCCCCGGCAGTCCCGAATGAATCGCCGCAAACGCGGACCGTCGCGCGCTCACGAGTTTGACGGCGATCCGGGGCTGGATGATGCCGAACCCTGCGACGATCCGACCAGCTGCGGGATCATGGACGGCACGGTTCAGCGGATGCGCGATCGTCCCCACCAATGCGCGCGCCTCGCCGAGTGGCATCTGCGTATCGGCATCCAGGGTGATGACATACCGCACCTGTTCGAAGCCGATCGCTCCGCCGGCAACCAAGGTGAACGCACCGCTGTCCTGCCCGGCGAGCAATTCGAGGAACTCCTCCAGCTTGCCCCGCTTCCGCTCCCATCCCATCCAGACGCCCTCGCCTGGATTCCACCGACGCGGGCGGTGGAGGAGCCGAAACGGCGGTTGGGCGCCCGTGCCGTACCGCAAGTTGAGCTCCGTCACGCCAAGTGCCGCCTGCTCGAGGACCGCCGCATCGCCGGGCAGGTGTTCCCGCTCGGCATCGAGGTGATCGCCAAGCAGCGCGAAGACGAGCGCCGGATCACGGTTGGCGAGGAAGAGGACCTCGAGGTCCTCCAGCGCGGTTGTCACGTCGTCGACATCGCCCAGCAGCGTCGGCACGACGACCGCCGTCCGGCAGTCGTCCGGGATGCCGCGTTCGAGGAAGTCCATTGCCGGCAGGGTGCGGGGCGGCATCGTCGAAGTGATCAGCTGGTTGACCACCGTGATCCCGATGTCCCACGCCGGCAGGAGCGCGAACAACAGGATGGCCGGCCATGCCACTCGCGTGACTTCCCCCCCCGCCAGCATGCCGAGCGCTCCGAGTGCCAGGAGGGTGAGGAACACCAGTCCCCCAACGAGCACCACATTGGGGCGTGCGCGCAAGGCACGCAGGAAGCGCTCGTGCCAGGAGGGTGGGGCACCACAGGTTCCTTCGAGTTCCTGAAGTCCGGCGTCGATCAAGTAGTAGCCGACGTGTCCGCGCCGCGCCGCGCCAAGGGCCTCGGAGTGCGGGCGCGCCGCCAACGCGATGGCACACTCGGCCACGCGCTGCTCGGAGATCCCGCACCGACGCGCCAGCCGTTCGATCGCATGCCGATACCGATCCCGCGTGGCGAACGTCATCTCCAGGTAGTGTCCGGATGGATCGCGGGCCAGCACAGTCTCGACCACACTCTGGCGCTCCACGAACGTCCGCCAGTCCCGACGACCGATGGTTCGAAGGCTCATGATGCTGTTCGCCGTCATGATTTGCGTGTGCGCGACCCGTTCGTTGGCCTGCGCGGCGAGGGCATCACTCGCGAGTCCTTCGGCCGACAGCCAATGTTCGAGGTGCGCCAGTGCCTTCGCACGTTCCGGCCGGCCGCGCAGTTCGGCGTGGAGGCGGGCCAGGAAGCCGGCACTCACCGCATGATCCGGTCCCACAACGCCACCGAGCACCGCGTGCGCGTCCCCCCGCCTTGGATCGGAGGCGGCCTCGAGCCGGCGGGCGGCCGCATCGGCGGCCGCGAGTTCATCCAGACGATGCAGGGTTCGCCGGGTCATGCGCCGCAGGCTCTCGATCAGCCCGAGGCGCAGCATCGCCGGCATGGCCCACAACTCGCCAAGCGTGAGCGGCGTGACGGCCTGGTAGGCCTCAACGAAGTGATCGACATTCTCGAGCACCACACGGCCCTCGCTGTGCGAGATCACCGCAATCGCGATCTCGTAGATGCGCGGATACCCCCGCAGCGGTCCGTTCGCGAGTTCAGGCAGTTCACGGTAGAAGGTGCGCGGCAATGCATCGCGGACCTCCTGGATGTGTTCCTGTACCAGATGGAAATTGTCGAGCAGCCAATCAGCCGAGGGATCCCGATCCGCGTCGGTCCGCGGTTCCGCGATCAGCCGAGCCTCGGCCTCGGTGAGGATCCGGCGGCTGTTCTCGAGTCGATGCAGCAAACGCGCCCGTGGGTCCAGCCGTTGCGGCCTGCCCACGACCTGTTCGGCCGCGATCGTGCGTGCGCGCTCCGCGAGGCGGTCGGCGCCAAGCAGGGTGCCATGGATCGGTCCGGTGAGCAGATCCTCCGGACGATCACGGGCACGCACGAGGTGATCGAGGAGCCAGGATCGAAATGGTCTCACGACCCCGCCCTGAGGGACGACGGGGCTGGGATATCACGGGTGGGCACACGCCCACAGTGAAGAACCGATCCCACCTTCGCGAGACGCACCGGCGCGCGGTGCATCATGCGGGAGTGCGTCGCGGCGGTTCGAGCACGACCGCGGCCGTCATCGTGCCGGTGACATTGAGGGTCGTGCGGAACATGTCGGGGATCGTGTCGACGCCCAGCAGGATCCCGATCCCTTCGACGGGCAGGCCGACCGACAGCAGGACGGGCGCCATGATCAGGATCGACCCGCCCGGAATGCCCGGGACGCTGAAGCTGAGGATCACGGACGTCAGCCCCACGGTCACGAGTTGAGCCGAACTGAGGTCGACCCCATAGAGCCGCGCGATGAACAACACGCCCGCGGGCAGCGCGACCGCACCACCCAACCGGTACAACGACGCGCTGAAGGGCAGGAAGAAACCGGTGGCACGTTCGCCGAGCCCGAGTTCGCGCGCGCCATCGATCAGGGCCGGGAGGGCCGCGAGCGAGGATCGCGCCGACACGGCGATGCTTTGGCCGGGGCCAAGTGCCCGGGCGAAGTCGCGGAGCGCGACACCCCGGGCCACAGCCAGCGGGTAGAGCAACAACATCACGAGCAGTGAGAGGGCTGCCGTCATCACCACATAGATCGCGACCGCCCCGAGTGCGGTGGTCCCGAGGCGAAGCGCCAGCGGAACCGCGAGTGCGAAGACACCGATCGGAGCCAGGTTCAGGATCCAGCGCACGAGGACAAGGGTCACGGCCCCGACCGCTTCCGCGGCATGTTCGAGGCGCGCACGCATCACCGGCTCCAATCGCGTTGCCGCGGACGCGAACATCAATGTTGCCACGATAATGGGGAGCATGGCCCCACTCGCGCCGGCGGCAAGCAGGTTATTCGGCATCAGCGAGACGACCCAGTCGCGGAATCCCGGGAGATCGGCACTCGGCGCGGTGCTCGCGGCCCGAAGTTGCGCCGCGGTCTCGGGGTCGATCGTGACGAATCCGAGCATGGTCGGCGCGATGAGCAATGTGAGCGCCGCCACGACCAGGAGACTCACGACGAAGAAGGCGATGCCGCGCAGGCCGAGGCTGCCGATTCCCGACCCACCCGTACTCACACCGGTGAAGAGCAGCGTGACCACGAGTGGCAAGACAGTGAGCTGCAGCGCCCGAGTCCAGAGCGTCCCGATCGGCGCGATCCAGGCGGCCAGCACCTGCCACGAGTCGGGAAGTACGCTGGCGAGTGCGATCCCGAATCCGAGGCCAAGGCCGAGGCCCAGGAGCACGCGAGTGGTGAGGCTCATGTCGACTCCATTGCGGGACAGGTGTGAGAGAGGTAGCGAGGCCAGCTCGATCGCGCCATCTACAATGCCCTTGGAACGACCGAGAGTCGCTCGGCGACCGAGAGTCGCTCGGCGACCGAGAGTCGCTCGGCGACCGCGAGCCGCCGCGTGACGTCCTCACCTGAGTTATCGCGCCACGACGAGGGCCAGCGGTCCAGGCCATCCCTGGCCCCGACCAAGGCCCCCAGGACCGCACCGACGGCTGAGGGAACCCCTCCGAGTGCGACCATGTCGCGAAGGATCTCCTCCCCGCGCGGCCGATGGTGCAGCTGCCAGAGGAGCCACGGCGCCGCGGCCACCGCCGTGGCGGTCGGCCCGCGGGGACTCGGCGGTGGTCTCCTTGGATCGCGCGGCACGCTCCGCATCGCCTCGTAGAACCCCTCCGGCGCCCCGTTGGTCCGCAACATCGTCAGGATGTCGCCGATGAAGTCACGCTGCCCATCCAGGCACCGGGCGGCGGTCATCACGACCGCGACCGCGGCGAGACCCGTCACCGGATCCGGATCAAGCAGGCGCGCGGTATGGAAGGTCCCCGCCACCATCGATGCAGGGGAGGAGGCTGCCAGCGCCGCCGGCAGCGTCGCGGCGAGAATGACGGCCGTGCCGCCGTCGACGCGGTCGGTCGGGGCGTCGAACTGCTGAAGGTGCGCGAGCGCCTCGATCAGGACCGGATCCGCATCCAGTCCGTCGGATCGCCACCACTCGACCCAGCGCGTGGTCAAGCGCTGCAGGTCGACCCCGCCGTCGAGTAGCTGTTCGAGGAGCGCATCGGCCAGGGCAGTGCCCGCGGGACGACGCCCGAGCGGTGGGGCGAGCGGCAGCGGGTCGGCTTCGAGCGCTCGCGCCACGGCGGCACGTTCCTGCACGTCGGCGGTTCGCGCGGCCAGTGCACTGCCGATGACCGCGCCAGCGAGGAAACCGGCCCGCCGTTGGTCGGTGGAGGGAGGAGCATCGGGATTCATGGCCGCAAGGGAACGACAGTCCGGGCTCGGTCGCAAGGGGGAGGCCCCCGTGTATCTTGAGAGACGCATCTCCACACGCCCTGTTGACCTTTTGCACTAGCTAAGGATTTCACGTGGCCAGCGACACCCTGACCGTCACCGACAACCGCACCGGGACCCAGTACGAAGTCCCGATCACCGACGATACCATCCGGGCAATTGATCTCCGGCAGATCAAGGTCCAGGATGATGACTTCGGGATGATGACCTACGACCCGGCGTTCATGAACACGGCGGCATGCCGGAGCAACATCACCTTCATCGACGGCGACAAGGGGATCCTGCGCTACCGCGGCTACCCGATTGACCAATTGGCCGAGCGGAGCAGTTTTCTCGAGGTCGCGTACTTGCTGGGCGGAGGCGAACTGCCCACCGCCCCGCAACTGGAGAAGTGGACCGAGGACATCCGCTACCACACCTACGTGCACACGAACATCATGAAATTTCTTGAGGGATTCCGCTACGACGCGCACCCGATGGGAATGCTCCTCGGTGTGGTCGGTGGGCTCTCGACGTTCTACCCCGACGCCAAGGACATCCACGACCCGGCGAATCGGTACATCCAGCGCGTCCGCCTCATGGCCAAGCTGCCGACGCTCGCCGCCTTCTGCTTCCGTCACTCGCGCGGCCTGCCCTACGAGTTCCCGCGGAACGACCTCGACTACATCGGCAATTTCGTCAACATGACGTTCAGCATTGGTGGGCAGCATGAGCCGAACCCGGTGCTGCAGCGCGCGCTCGAGATCCTGCTGATCCTCCATGCGGACCACGAGCAGAATTGCTCGACCAGCGCGGTCCGCGCGGTCGGGTCGTCAGGGGTGGATCCGTTTTCGGCGGTGTCAGCTGGGATCGCCGCCCTCTACGGCCCGCTGCATGGCGGTGCCAATGAGGCCGTCCTCAAGATGCTCGATGAGATCCAGACCAAGGCACAGATCCCGGCGTTCATCGAGCGGGTGAAGCAGGGCGAAGGCCGCCTGATGGGCTTCGGCCACCGGGTCTACAAGTCGTATGATCCGCGCGCCAAGTTGATCAAGCGTACCGCCGACGAGGTCTTCGCGCAGACCGGCCTCAATCCCAAGCTCGAAATCGCGCTCGAGCTCGAACGGATCGCCCTCGAGGACGACTATTTCGTCTCACGGAAGCTGTATCCGAACGTCGACTTCTATTCGGGCCTGATCTACCAGGCGATGGGCTACCCGACCGACTTCTTCACGGTGCTGTTCGCGCTCGGACGCCTGCCGGGTTGGCTCGCCCAGTGGGAAGAGATGATCACCGACAAGGAGCAGAAGATCGCGCGCCCTCGCCAGATCTACACCGGTCCGGGTGAACGCGACTTTGTGCCGATGGTGAAGCGGTAGGATTCAGTGGAAGGCGGACCCAACCGCGGGCTTACGCCCGCGGCTCGGCTCACGCCCGCGGCTCGGCCTGACGGCGGCGGCTAGCCCTCCCCCTCCAGATACGTGTACCCCTCCAGGCCGGCCACGAAATCGGCGATGAAACCGTTCGCGTCCTGACGCGTGATCCCCTTGGCGCGCGCAACCTTGCGCCGGAAGGTCGCCAGCAGATCGGAGGCGTGGAACTGCACATACGTCAGTACCTCCGTGACCGTATCGCCATGCACCAGGTCGGTGACCTCGTACCCCTCGTCGGTTGTCCGCACATGGACGGCATTGGTATCGCCGAACAGGTTGTGCAGGTCACCCAGGATCTCCTGATACGCCCCGGTCAGGAAGATGCCCAGCACATACGGCTCGTCCTCGCGCCAGGGATGCAGTTCGAGGGATGGCTTGCCGCCCTGCCCGCCCGTGAAATGATCGATCACACCGTCCGAATCACAGGTCACATCCTGGATCGTTCCGCGTCGTGAAGGCACCTCGCCGAGCCGATGAATCGGCATGATCGGGAAGAGCTGATCGATCGCCCAGTTGTCGGGTAGCGACTGGAAGAGCGAGAAGTTGCAGAAGTAGCGATCGACCAGCGTGCTCTCGAGATGGGCCACTAGCTCGGGGTACGAACCGCGGTTGTCCGCGATCGCCGCGGCCAGCCCATTCAGGGTCATCACGTAGAGCTGCTCGGCCTCGGCGCGCTCACGGAGCGTGAAGATGCCGTTGCCGAAATATTCCTGGGCGCGATCCTTGGCGAAGACGGCATCATGGAACGTCTCCTCGATTCGGTCGACGCCGATCGCCGCGAGATTCTCCTGCATCTCCAGGAGCAGCGGATTGGCGTCCTCGTCGAGCGCGACCTGGTGCGGGGCCTGCAGGGACTCGCAGTCGATCACATTGATGAGCAGCAAGGCATGGTGCGCAGTGATGGCCCGGCCGGATTCGCTGATCAGGTTCGGCATCGGCACCTCCTCGTTCCGACAAATGCCACCGATCGTGTACACCACATCGTTGGCGTACTCACGCATGGTGTAGTTCATCGATGCCGGGCCCACGGTACGGGAGCCGTCATAGTCGACCCCCAGCCCCCCACCAACATCGACGGTCTCGATATTGAACCCCATCTTCCGAAGTTCGACGTAGTAGCGTCCGCACTCGGCGAGGCCCGCCTTCACAAACCGGATGTCGGTGATCTGACTGCCGAGGTGAAAGTGCACCAGCTTGAGAATGTCCTGTCGACCTTCCGCGGTGAGGCGGTCGAGCAGCTGGATCAGCTCGACGGGCGAGAGACCGAACTTCGACTTCTCGCCGCCACTCTTCGCCCAGCGACCGGATCCCTCAGTCGAGAGTTTGATGCGCACGCCGACCGTCGGTGTGACCCCCATCTCCTCGGCCACGCGCAGGAGCACATCGAGTTCGTTCACCTGCTCGAGCACAATGACCACCCGGTGGCCAAGCTGCTGCCCGATGAGTGCGAGGCGCATGAACTCCTCGTCCTTGTAGCCGTTGCAGATCAGCGTGTGTCCGACGGACTCATTCAGCCCGAGCACCGCCATCAACTCAGGCTTGGAACCACACTCGAGCCCCACGCCGAACGGCGTGCCGAACTCCACGATCTCCTGCACGACGTGGCGCTGCTGATTCACCTTGATGGGGTAGACGGTGGAGTACTGGCCCTCGTAGCCGAACTCTTCGATCGCATTGCGGAAGCGACTGGCGAGTTCGGCGATCCGGCTTCGCAGGATGTCACTGAAGCGCACCAGCAACGGCAGGTCGACTCCCTGCTCGCGGAGGTCCATCGCCACCTGGTAGAGGTCGATGCCGTTCGATTTCTTGCCGTCGGGATGCACGGTCACATGGCCGCCCGCGTTGATCCGGAAGTAGCCCAGCCCCCAGCCAGCCATGTTGTACAGTCGTTCGGCATCCTGGATCGTCCAGTCGGACGCCGAAGCGAGCGGCGGCTGCTGCACTGGGACGGTGCGAGTGGTCATCGATCGGCTCCATCGGTACGGGGAGAGGGCAGGCGACAAGTGTAATGTTCACAGGCGGCGAGGAACAGCGCCGGCACGCTCACTCGTGACACCGCCCGATCGGGGGAGACGATCCATCAGTCATCGAGGCCACGGCGCGGACCCTCCATGGCCACGCCGTGCGACACCGGCGCCGGGTGGCACGGCCGATGAAGTGGTCGTTCACCGTGCTCCGTGTTCGCGGCACCGCCGTCAAGATCCACGCAACCCTCATTCTGCTGCTCGGATGGTACGCGTGGCAGGGTTGGCGGCTCGCGGGTCCGGGGGGCGCGTGGGATCAGTTCCTGTTCCTGACGCTCCTCTTCCTCTCGGTCCTCCTCCACGAGTTCGGGCACATTCGCGCCGCGGCCCACTACGGCATCCCGACACCGGATGTGGTCCTGACCCCGATTGGCGGTGTGGCTCGTATCGCCAGGATGCCGGAGTCGCCGAAGCAGGAGCTCGTGATCGCCCTCGCCGGCCCCCTCGTCACGCTCATCATCGCCGCGATGCTGAGCGCCGGGATCGTAGCCACGACCGGCGTGGTGGGACTCCTCCCCAACTCGGTGACGAATGTGCCGATCTGGACAGCGCTCGCGTGGACCAACGTGGTGCTCCTCGTCTTCAACCTGCTGCCGGCATTCCCCATGGACGGTGGTCGCGTGCTTCGAGCGCTGCTGGCTCGTCGCCTCGGGATGGTGCGCGGGACCCAGATCGCTGCGCGTATCGGACAGGCGCTTGCCGTGGGCCTCGCCGTGGTCGGCCTCTCGGGCAACATCATGCTGGTGCTCATCGCCGGGTTTGTCTTCCTCGGTGCCGAAGCCGAGTATGCCGAAGTCCGGCGGACCCAGGCCGGCCCCGTCGAGCGAGTCGCTGGCCTGATCGAGACCGACGTGCAACTCCTCGATCCGATGCTCCGACTGCGTGACGTGGTCGGGACGATCGCGCACGCACACCAGTCACTCTGGCCACTGATCGGAGCCGATGCCCGGTTTCTGGGTGCCCTCTCCCATCGCGACCTGTTGCAGAGTGTTGCCGCCAATCGCCTCGACGACCGGCTGGTCGACCTCCTCCCCTCCCCTGGTACTGCACCGGCCCTCCGGGTCCCGAGCAGTGCCGATGTCGCGGTGCAGACGTTGATGGCGTCGGGGCATGAGGCCTTGCCGGTGATTGACGGGGAGGGACGATTCGTCGGCTTGCTGACGCGCGACCGCGTCACCAACGCGATGTTGGCGGCCGGAATCAGGATGGAAAGCGGGGCATCATGAGTCGGTGGACGGTGGCCTACGACAGCACGCTCCCTATCGCGCCGACGGAGCTCTGGCGCTGGCACCAGCGTCCGGGCGCGTTCGAGCGATTGACGCCACCTTGGGAAGATGTCGAGGTTGTGCATCGCGATCCCCGCGGGATCGTCGACGGTGCCGAGGTCGTCCTCCGCATCGTCCAGGGAGGTCTTCCGCTCCGATGGGTTGCCCGACACGAGGTGCCGGACCCGGGATCGGGATTCAGCGATCGTCAGATCGCGGGGCCGTTTGCATATATGCACCATCAGCGACACTTCGGTCCGGTGGATGGCCGCGCGACTCGACTGACGGAACAGATCACCGCCGAATTGCCACTCGCGCCGTTTTCGGACCTGGCGATTCCCCACGTGCGCCGACAGTTCGCGCGTATGCTGGCGTGGCGCCATCACGTGTTGCAGGACGACCTGGAGCAACAGATGACCACACCGATGTCCCCCATGCG
>JBDTNH010000014.1:0-34270 GCA_039933845.1 Gemmatimonadota bacterium | reverse complement strand
GAACCCCCGACATCCTGCGTGTAAGGCAGGCGCTCTGACCAGCTGAGCTATTCGCCCGGATCAGTCGCCGCTCAGATCAGCAGGGCCATCGGCAGAAGGACGACGTAACCTACTACCAGCAAGACCGCCGCCAGCGAGGGCGAGCCACTCGCGAGCACGGCATAGCCGACGGCAATGGTGCCGAGGGCTGCGGCAACCAGCCACAGATTCCGACGGGAAAACAGCGGCGCAGATGCGCCTGAGGCGGGTGTCGTGTCAGGCATGATGGCATGACGCTAGCAACCTGAGCGGGAGTGGTCAAGGCAATCGACGTCTGATGACGGAGTTGTCATGGAATCGTCATCATCCGAGATTGCGCTTTCGGCGACCTCCGGCAGGGTCCAGCCAACATCCAACGCCGCACGCCGCGGCACATCCCGCCGGCGTCGCTGGCCCGCCAGGACCGCCAGCACGATCAGCACGACGATCCATGCGCCACCCGCCATCAACCAGACGCCCAGATTGTAGCGGTGCCGCATGGACTGCCGCCACGCCTCGTCGAAGTCGGGCATCTGGAGGCCCGTTGAGGCGAGCAGCGCCTGATCAAACCCCTCGCCATGCCGAAGCCGAATGAGCAGCGGCTCGAGGGAGCCGCTGGGATGGCGAGCAGCGATGTCGGCGACTGCGGCACCGGCCAGCGCGTAGGCCGGGCCCGCGTCGGCCACCGAACCCCTGAGTGCCCCATCGAGTGCCTGGAGGGACGGCACTCGGCCGAGCGCCACGGCGAGATTGAGTTGGAGGAGATTGAGCCGCCCCTGCTCCCCGGCGGCGAGGGTCGCGTAGCCCTCGCTGAACCAGAGCGGCACCCGTACTCGGATCGCGGTATGGAACGCGAGATGGGCGAGTTCATGCCGAAGCGTCTGGAGTGGATCGCCGGCGTTGGCTCGAATCACGATCAGCCGGCGAGCCGGCAGGGTGAGTCCTGCGCCCCAGCGCGGCACCCGGCCACGGGCCCAGCTGGTGAAGCCTGCGACGTCGGGGACCAGCACCAGCGTCAGCGGGGTCAGCTCGACCGGTCCGAGTCCCAGCCACTCGGTCGGACGGTTGATCACCTGCTGCATCCGGTTGGCCAAGCCCCCGAGTTCCTCCGGCGCCACGATCGTGACCGGATCGGCGTCGAACGTGTCGACGCCGCTGAGCGGCAGTCCCTGGAGCGCAGCGAGCATCAATCCAAGGGCGAGCGTGGGATCTCCTCCCCACGGTTCACCCGCGCCAGGAGGTCGGCAGCCCGGGCCGCGAACGGCGAGTGACGGATCGCGGAGGCCGTGTGCCACGCGGTGATCGCCCCGGTCCGATCCCCCCCCCGCCACTGGGCGCGACCGAGTTCGGCCCACCCCTCGGCCAGATTGGGCCCCAACTGCACGGCGCGGTGCAGCACCTCGACCGCTTCGGTGAGCATGTCCCGCGTGAGGTAGGCCACGCCAAGCCAGTACTGGGCATAGAGGGTCGCCCGCGGATCACTGGTCAGGCGGACCGCACGCCCGAGATGCTCCATCGCCTCGCCGGTGATGCCCTTCTGGAGGCAGATCGCGCCAATGGCGGTGCGCGCCAGCCCGTGATCAGGGTGCCTGACCAGGACCTCCAGGCAGCGCTGGAGCGCCTCGTCGCCCCGGCCCTGATGCATCAGGGCCCAGCCGAGCAACGCCTGCGCGTCGGCATGGTGTGCATCGCGCGTGATCGCCTCAAGGAGCAACTCCTCCGCGCGGACCCACTCGCCGGCGGCGAGGGCGCTCCAGCCACGCTCGACGGACGTGCTGGCACCGATGTGATCATGCCGGACAGATTTCCCCCCCCCAATAGGCATCGGAAGACCCTTGAACTGGTCAATCAATCCGCGGATCGATTCCTTGAATGCCTCCAACTCGGTGATCGAGGCCTCGCTCCGTCGGAACAGGGCCACGATGGCGTCCTTGAGCGCGAGGCGCTCGGCCACGGTGAGGTTGCCATGTAGTTGCTCGGTGAGCCGGGCACGTTCTGCCGTCAGCGATTCGAGGCTGTTCTGGGTCACGCGGCGCCTCCCGCTCCCGCAAGGTTCGACCGTGCCAGCGCATGTTCGGGGTTGATCTCGAGTGCACGTCCCCAATGACCGCGGGCCAGCTCGAGATCGCCGCGCCGACAGGCCAGATTCCCCAGCTTGAAGTAGAGGTCATCTCCCAGCGTCGGTGCCAACATCACCGCGCGCCGGTACGCTTCCTCGGCTTCGTCCCACCGCCCCGCCCGGTACAGCAGGTCGCCGAGGTTCTTGGAGATCTGGGGGATCGTCGGATCCTCACCGAGCGCGTGACGCAGGTGCGCCTCCGCCTCGCCGATGTCGCCGGCGCCCTCGAGCAGCACGCCCAACGCGGTCCGGAGCACCGGGTGGTCTGGGAACGCTCCGACGCCCTCGCGTGCGGTATGGATCGCCTCGGGCCAGGTCTCACCCAGTGCCTGGGCCCAGGCACAGCCCCAGAACCAGCGCGCCGGTGGCACGGCACCCTTGAGCCCCTCCCGGGCCCGCGCAAAGCGCTCGAGTGCCAAAGCAGCCTCGTTCCGCCGAAGGGCGAGTAGGCCCCAACCGGTCCACAGCCGCGGATCGTCACGATTCCCCTCGACGGCATCGGCCATCGCCGCGTCGGCCTCGTCGAGCCGACCGAGCGCCTCGAGCGCAAGTGCCATGTTGTGGAGCAGGGGCGGTCGGCGCCCGGCGAGCGCCGCTCCGGCCTCGAAGAGCGCGAGTGCATCGCTGTATCGAGCTAGCCGGAGACTGACGAGCGCCAACTGCACCGTGGCATCGGCATCGTCCGGGGCAAGTTCGATCACCCGGCGGAATTCGCGCTCGGCCTCGGCCAGCATGCCGGTCCGGTAGAAGGCGGTGCCGAGGTTTCGATGCTCCGCAAGCCGACTGACGTCCTGCCGCGCGACTGGCCGGGCTGTACTCGCGACCCGGCAGATGCGTCCGGCACTCAGCAGGCCGTACAGCGCGCGGGAGACATCGAACTCGCTGAGTCCCGTGAGCCCGATCAGGTCGCGTGCCGTCCGCAGACCGTCGAGTAACGGCTCGAGTCGCCGCTCGACGTCGACGAGGCCATCGTTGGCACCCTCCGGCCGCTCGCCGGGCTCGATCGCGAACACCGCGTCGAGCGTCGGGATCTTCTTGGCGATCACCCCCCACTCGTCGACCCGGCGCGCACCCTCGAGCAACAGTCCTTCGGGATTGAGCCGGACCTTCCCTTCCTCGACGTCGGGCGACTCGCCGGCCTCGAACGAGAAGGTCCCGCTCGTCCAGGTGAAGAGTTGGTACACCGTCTCCTCGACCTGCCTCCGCAGCTCAAGCGCGAGATCCTCGGCGGTGAAGTGCCCCAGGCGGACGAGCACCGCACCGAGCCGACGGCCCGGCACGGCCTGCTGCACGGCGATCGCCTCATCGAGCTGTTCGTGCGTGAGCCGTCCCGCCGCGATCATCCGTTCGCCGAGTCGGTCGGTCCGGGTGACCAGTCCCGCATGAACGATCCAGCCTTCGTCGAACCAGATCGAGCCGAAGTTTCGTTCACTGGCCACCGAGAGGCAGCCCGAGCGGCCCCCGAGATAGAGGAGCTGCACGACGTCGGCGAGCGACGCCTCGCGGAGCGAGCCCTTGATCGCCACCTAGACCCGGTCCTCGATGATCCGCTCGGCCACATCCGGCCAGGTCTCGATCATCTTCTCGCGCGAGCGGAGCGCGCCGTTGCCGGGTGCGAGGAGACCGCTTCCCCGCCGCGCAGGGCGGGGCGTTTCCTCGCGATCGCCTTCGAGAATCTGGCGGACCACAGGGAGGGAGAGGGTCACCGCACGTTGATCGGCAGCCGTCACGAGTCGCGTGACCAACTGCTGCACCTCACGGAGTGAGGAGGCGGGACGCGAGGAGAGATAATCGACCAGTTCCGGGTCGACCGCGGCGGCGCCGAGCAGGCGCTCGACTTCGCGGAGCTTGGCCTCACGATCGGGAAGACCGAGCTCGACCACGAGTCCGCCGGACAGCCGGGTGGCCAGCCGTGCCTCGAAGCCCGACATCGCCGTCGGTGTCGTGACGCTGGTGAACGCCATCTGTCGCCCCGACTCGAGCAGCAGATTGTAGAGCAGGTACAGCTCCTCCTGACTCCGTTCCTTCCCGGAGAGCGCACCGACATCGTCGAGCAGGAAGGCGTCGACTCGCCGGAGCCGCTGACGCCAGCGGGTGATCTGTCCGGCGCCGAGTGCCTCGACCAGGTCGCTGACAAACTGCCGTCCATCGAGGACGGCGACGCGTGGCAGCCCCCCCGCGCGGAGGGCGTGTCCGAAGGCGTGGAGCAGATGCGACTTGCCAGAGCCCGGCCGGCCGACGATCACTAGCGGGTTGTAGCGCTGGCCCGGAGCGGCCGCGGCGGTCCGGATCGCCTCGACCGCCGGGCGAGTGGACGGGCCAGCGGTGAAGACCTCGAGCGTGAATCGTGGCAGGGGGCCCGGCAGCGGTGGCCCGGCCTCGCGCGCATCGACCACGAACCGCTCCGCCTCCTCGATCCGATCGGGATCGTGCAACGTCGACTCGGAAAGGAGTTCGGGCGCGAAGCCCTCGAGTTCAACGTGCAGTTCGCGCAGTCGCACGATGTTCTGCTCGAACTCGAAGAGGGCCTCGGCCGGATCCTCGGTGAGGTCACCCGCCAGCAAGGTGTCGAGGCGAGTGGTCCGGAATCCTTCCCCCCCCCATCTCATGGTGGCCTCGGTGAGCTGCTGACGCCACCGATCGACGCGTTGGGCCACCGACACCGTGAGGTCGGAGAGGAAGTCGGTGAACTCATCGCGCACGGCCGCGCGCACCTCGGGCGCATACCCCGGTCCGGGGTCGCCCTCCGGTCGATGTCCGAGCGCCTCCAGCACTTGATGGGCCTGCTCGGCCGTGAGCGGCTCCGACTGCACGGCCTGCTGCGCGATCAGGCGGTTGAGGGCCCCGAGCAGCTCGCGCACGGTGGTGATCGGCAGTTGCGCGACGGCATCCAGGACCGCCGGGATGAATGCGGTCTGGCGTTCCTGGGCTCGGCGCGCGATGATGGCCAGGCGTGTCTCGTAATCCGGCGCGCCGATGTCGATCACCAGCCCGCCGGCGAATCGGCGAATCAGCCGTTCGTCGAGTTGCTGGATCTCCTCGGGGGGGCGATCGCCTGCGAGCACGATTTGTCGATCTGCGGCGGTGAGGATGTCGATGAGCCGCAGCAACTCGGATTGCAGCTCGCGACGATCAGCCAACAACTGCGCATCGTCGAGCAGCACGAGGTCGGCCTCGGTGAATCGGCGTCGATAGGCATCGGCCTGTCCGGCGGCGAGGGCGGCCTGATACGCCTCAACGAAGTCGTCGACGGTGACATACTCGACCGTGCGCGTCGCCTCGAATCGCTTCGCCTCGTTGCCGATCGCCATGAGCAGGTGGGTCTTGCCGAGTCCCGGGCGCGCGTAAATGAACAGCGGGTTGTACATCGCACCGGGAGCTTCGGCGACGGCCTTGGCGGCCGTGGCCGCGAGTCGATTCGACGAGCCGACCACGAACGAGGCGAAGGAGGCGTGCACATTGAGCACCGGTCAGCCCTCCCCGACCGGTGCCGCATGCTGGCGCAGCACACGAGTGACGAGCGCATGGAGTGGATCGAGCGCGCCACGCCCGCGCAACAAATCGGCCCCGAAGGCTGCATCACCATCAGGATTCACGCTGGCGTCCAGTGCGGACGGCGCGAGGATCAGTTCCCTGGGCAGGTCCTGCTTGCTGTAGCACAGCACGCGGGGCACGACGCGTACCCCGCCCCCGGGTTGTTCGAGTCCCTCCCGGAGGGATCGCAGCATGGCGAGGTTGTCGTCGAGCCGTGCAGCCTGCGAGTCCACCATGACAAAGAGGCCGTCGGCGTCGGCGAGGAGCAGGCGTCGCGTGGCAGCGTAGTGGGCCCGACTCGAGACGGCGTAGAGATCGAGGCGCACGCGCCACGCGCCAATCTCACCAAGCTCGAGTGGCAACCAGTCGAGCAACGGATCCCGGAGTGCCGCCGTGAGATCGGTCCGGTTCGGGGGGCTCGGCAGCCGGTCCCGGAGCGCGCGCAACATCGTGCTCTTGCCGGATTGACGAGCACCGAACACCACCAGTGTGGCGTGCAGTTCTCGACTCGCATGATCGAGGCGCGCCACCTCAGCCGCTCCCGAAGAGCGCACGGAGCGACGCATCGAGCTCGCGTTCGAACCCCTCGGCGAGGACCTCCCGGGTGGCCGTCGGGCGTGGCGCCACGGCACGGACCCGGTCAGCGAACCGTTCGAAAAAGAGACGCACCAACCCAGTGGTCGAGTGTCGTCCGAAGACGACCAGTGCAACCCAACGGCCGCGCGGGGTATCGAACCCCGCGAGCCACACACCGTGTCGCTGCCCTTGGTGGACCACGGCTCCAAATTCGCCCTCCGCCCCGACGACACGCGCGAGCTCGGCCGTGGTCGCGAGGATCCCGGAACCCAGAGCCGCTGCAGCCATCACATCGAGTGAGCGGGTGAAGCCATGCTGGCCGATCACCTGCCCCGAGCTGGTCATGATCAAGGCGAGTCGCGCGTTGCTCTCCCGCACCAGTTCGCCGAGCGGTTCGGTGAGCCACGGCTCGAGGACGCGCATCAGGCAAGCTCCGGCACGAGGTCACCCAGGAGGAGCCGGAGGCGGCCGAGTTCTGCGGCAGGATCGGTGACGGCAACCAGCCAGAGATCGTGTTGGCCCTGCACCGCGATCAGAGTGCCACCGCTGGCGGACATGGTCACCATTCGCGTGACCGGCTCGCCCAACGCGCGAAACATCGCCGTGCTCCGGAGCACCACAGCCGAGGCGAGTGCCGCGACATCCTGCGCGGACACTTCGTCCATCACGGCCTCGTGTACGACGAGTCCGTCGTCGGCATTGACCACGGCCGCGCCGCGCACGCCACCGATCTGCACCACCTCGCGCAGCAACCGTTCCCACCGCTCGGGAGACATCACCCGGCCTCGATCCACGTGCGTGCGGTCTCCACCGCGCGCTCGGCGAGCGCGATCACGCGACCAGCCGGTGCCGTGTTTGGTCGACGGAGCATCACGCCACCCGCCGCGGCGACCGGCGCGACCACCACGCGATGGGTCCTGCCTTCGATCAGGATGTGGCGCACCGATCCCAGGTTGAGCATTCGAGCGGCGCGCTCGGCCTCCCGGATCACGCCGATCGCCGCGGCGGAGGCGATGTCCGATTCGGCGGGACGATCGGTGTCGCCAGTCGAGCCAGCCAGATGGAGCCCCTGCGCGTCGAACAGCAACAAGGCGGCCGCGGGGTCTTCAAAGGTGACCACGTCCTCGGTGAACGCCGGGCGGCTCAACCGAACCCGGTCGAGCGCCGCGAGGATCGTCACGTCGTGCGGTGCCTCGAGCGCGGCGGCCTCGAGCCGACGTTCGGCCTCGGCATAGTCCTGGCGGCGAAAGGCGAGGAAGGCGAGTCCCTTGAGCGCCCCGAGTGCTCGACGATCGCATTCGAGCGCCGCAATCCAGGCCGACCGCGCGCCGTCGTCGTCACCCTGGTCTGCCCGGATACGCCCGATGAGATCGTGGGCGCCAGGCAGCGCCGGATATCGCCCGGCTCCCGCTTGTGCCACACTCAGTGCCGCATCGAGTTGACCGCGCAGGCGGAGCCGCTCCCCCAAATCGAGGAAGGCATGGCCGGCATCGGATCGCACATTCGAATGATCATTCACGACTGTCGCGCAACGCCTCCATCATGGTTTGTGCCGCCTCAATCAGCGCCCGAGCGATCTCGGCGTCGGCTGGCACGGCATCCTGCCATGCCGTCCATGCGGCCACGGCTCGATCAAAGTGTCCGGCGCCGACTTCGGCCAGCCCCAAGGCGCGCCAGGCCATGCCGTCCCCTGGCATGCGCCGGAGCCGTGTCCGAAGGCGTTCGATCAGCTGATCCGGTGTATCGAGAAGCTGCGAGCGTTCGTCGGATCGCCGCATGTCGGGATCCGGCTGACGAAGGTGAAGTATAGCGGCGGACTCTAGCGCTCGAACCCGTGCGCCGACCTCCTCGATCGGCTCGACAAGGTGCGCCGCTAGGGCGGCCACATCGCGCTGGCCATTCGCCGCATCCACGATCCGCCAATCGAGCGCCTCGAGCGATACCAGTCGTTCCCGCGGCATTGTGTCCGCCGGACAACGCTCGACGATCACCCGCCACTCGCAGAGCGCCTCCTGGAGTTCCGCGCGGCGGGATTCGGTCGCCACGAGATCGAGCACGAGGGCGTCGCTCGCCCACGACAGCGGGCCATCAGGGACGGGCCCCGCCTCGAAGTCGAAGCGGCCATGGTCCCAGTGGAGCATGACGCCGAGCGCTTGGCGGGCCAGTCGCTCCCGGACCGCCTCACGGTGGGCGACCGGTACCGGCTCCAGATCGGTCGACTCGCCCGGCACCATCTCGCTGCGCCGGATCAGCGCCTTGGTGAGCTCGGCGTCATCGGCATCGGGCTCGATCGCCACAAGCAAGCCATCGCGGATGCGCAACATGTGCGGTGTGCCATTCGTGGGGCCGATCACACGGAGCAGCCCACTTCGGCGTCCGCGCTCGAGCAACTGCAGCACCTCGATCAGTCCGATCTCGCTCAGCGGCCCATGCATGCCCGGCTACCCATTCCCGAAGAGCGCGGCGAGTTTCCGGGCCGATCCTGCGTGGCGGCGCGTCACGGTTCCCAGGTCGGATTCGGACGCCGAAGTGAGCACACCTTCCCAATCCGCAAGCGCTTCGTCGTATCGCCGGAGTTTCGCGAGCACCACGCCGCGGTGGAAGAGCGCCGCCGTGTGTGATTCGTCCCGCAGCAGCACCTGATCAAAGACGCCGAGTGCCTCGCCGAGATGCCCAGCCTCGAGCAGCGATCGTCCCAGCACGAGCAAGACGTCATAGCTGGCAATTTCGGCGAGCGCATCACTGCCATGATCGGCGAGTTCCACTGGTGCGTGGCCCGTCCGGTTGTCGATCAGCCAAACCAGGGGCACGAACCACGGCGACATCATCAAGCCACGGCGGATGGCGGCCAGTGCCTGTTCATGCCGACCGAGCCGTTCGGAGACGAGCCCGAGGGTGAACTGGGCCCGCACCAAGTCGGGGTCAATTGCGATCGCCGCTTCGACCGACAATCGGGCCATCGCCGGATCGTCGTCGAGCAGGGCGGCATAGCCGACGAGGAATAGCAGAGACGCCGAGCTCGAGACAAGATCCGCGTGCTCTGCGAGGAGTGCGCGACCGCGGTGGCGTTCGCCACGACGCATCCAGGCCAGGGCACGATTGTGGACCGCGGCGGGCTCCGGTTGTTGGAGGGCATGCGCCCATGCCTCGTCAGCCGCCGAGGCTTCACCACGCTGTTCGTGCAGGACTGCCAGGCCATTCCACGCGGCGGATTGGAGCTCGGGTACCATCAGGGCTGCGTGGTAACAGGCTTCCGCGACAGCGACGGACGCCTGCCGATGCGCGGCCACGGCAGCGACGAGTGGCGACGGGGGCTGGGCGCTGTGTCGCGGATGGGAGAGTTCTGGTGCCGCGAGGATCAGCCCATCGCTCCGACCGAGGGCCAGTCGTTCAAGCGTCCGCCATGCGGCAGGTGGTGCATCGGGGCTCGCCGCGGCTCGGCGTGCGGCCTCCTGCGCAACGTCGAGCACGCCGGCACGCGCGGCACACCACGCGAGATTCGCCATTGCCACCGCGTCGTCGGTGTCGAGCCGCATCCGCAGGGCGGCGAAATAGGCGGCGTCGGAGAGGGAGGGCGCCACCATCTCAGTCGAGGCGGATCGCCTCGAGGATCGCCTTGATCGACGGCTGATCGGGCATCAACAGAAAGGCGCCGGTGAGTGGCGCCTCCGCGCCGTCGGCCCGGAACGCCGTATCGACGCAGAAGACGAGATCGGCGCTCGACTCGGTCGGATCGACCGTGGCGGAGATCGCCGCCTCGGTGCCACCCATGGTGAGGGTCGGCACCGACGGCAGCAGCATCATCCCCATGAAGTTGCTGAGGGCGGTAAGGTAGGCGGAACACACGATGTTGCCGACCTCCTTGAGGCCGGACTGTTCGAGCTCACCGAGGGCGCGAAATCCCCCAGGTGCGCGGCGGAGGATCAGGTCACAGAGACGCACCGCGTCGTGTTCGCCGAACACCAGGAGCGCGCGACCGGTCAAATCGCCAAGCATGCGCATCGCGACGACCGCGACGTGATCCCCGAGCCCGCTCAGCATCCCGGGGACACTCGCGTACGCGATCCGGCGGACCTGGGGCACCGAGATCATGATGCGCCGATCGGTGAGCTGGGACAGTGCGGTCGCCGCGTGCCCGGCGCCGATGGTGGCCACTTCGCGAAGGCCATCCCGGCGAAGCGTCTCGAGATCATCATCTGTATTCATCGTATCCTCGGTAGTGTCTCGGAAGGTTTCGGATGCATGACCTGACTCATGCGACCGCTGCCACATCAAGCATCATGGCCGGCCGACCGGTGTCGAGCACCGTGGCGCCGGTGATCCAGCGCGGAATACCGATCGCCCGATCGATCGGCTGGACCACGGCGTCAATCTGGCCCTCGACCAGATCCGCGAGCAGCGCGATGTGTTGGCCGTGCGCCGCCACGATCACGGCCGGTCGTTGCAGTGGCGCGGCCGCGCCGCGGTATTGCAAGAGTCGCCGCAGATCAAGCACGGGCACGAGTTCATCGTGCAGTTCCATCACCGTTCGGCCCCCGTCCTGCCGGACCGACGACGGTTCCCATGCGACGAGTTCGGTCACATGGGTCAGCGGAATGACGTAGCGCTCTTCCCCGATGGCCGTGACCAATGCTCGGACGATGCCCAGCCGGGTGGGGAGGCGAAGTTGAAATGCGGAGCCGTGTCCCAACACCGTGGTGAGCGAGAGCGAGGCGCCGACCTCGTGCAGACGAGCCACCACGACATCGAGACCGACCCCGCGACCCGAGACGTTGCTGATCGACTCGGCGGTGGTGAATCCGGGTCGCGCCAGTACGGCGAGCAGCCCCTCATCGGAGAGCGTGGCGTCGGCGCCGAGGATCCCCTGCGTACGTGCCTTGGTCGCGACCGTGTCGCGGTTGATCCCGCGGCCATCATCGGAGAGCTCGACCACCACGGACTCCCGTTCCTGTCGTGCGCGGATGGTGAGGCGGCCGGCGGGCCGCTTGCCGCTGGCCTTTCGCTCCTTCGGCGTTTCGAGGCCGTGATCGACGGCGTTGCGCACGAGGTGCATCAGCGGCTCGAGCAACTGCACCAGGATGGCGCGGTCCACCTCGAGGTCGCCGCCCGCAATGTCGACCGTGACGTCGCGTCCGAGTTGACGTCCGAGATCGCGCACCATCGGGGGAATCCGTTCGAGCACTTCACTGAGTGGGGCGAGCCGGACGTGCAGGATCCTCGACTGCAACGCATCGAGCCGACGAGACATCGCCTCCGCACTGCGGGAGACCGGAGAGAGACTATCCGCTGCCGCGTGACGCTCGAGCTCTTGGCGAGCCGTGACCAGCGCACCGAGATCCTCGAGCAGCGCGTCGAGTCGGCTGGTGTCGACCCGAACGACCGTGTCGCGGCGCGGTCCAGGGCCGGTCGCGGCGCCTTCTTCGTGGGTGATGGCAGCCTCGGCAGCCACCGAAATCTCGTCGAGTGTCCGCTCCAGGTCCGTGAGCCATGACACCGTCGGGCTCCGACCCTTCGCACGCACGGATTCGAGCGTGGTCTCGGCGTCGTGGACCAGGCCGGTGAGCGTCTCGAAATCGAGCGAGGCGGACATCCCCTTCACCGTGTGCAGCACGCGAAAGAGTTCCTCCGCATGCGAGAGCTCGTCGGGATCGTCCTGCCAGACCGCGATCGTGTGCCGCCCACCCGCGAGCAACGAGCGAGACTCCGCCGCGAACAACGCGACATACTTGGCTCGCCGCGCGTCGGACATCAGCTCAGGACGCGCTTGACCGCTTCGAGCACCCGAGCAGGCTGGAACGGCTTGACAACAAAGTCCTTGGCGCCAGCACCGACCGCCTCGACCACCAATGCCTGCTGGCCCATCGCGCTGCACATCAGGATGCGCGCATTGGGGTCAATGGCCATGATCGCCTTGACCGCGTCGATGCCGCCCATGTCGGGCATCACGATGTCCATCGTGACGAGGTCCGGGGACAGGGCCTTGTAGCGTTCGACGGCCTGCAGGCCGCTCTCAGCTTCGCCGGCGACCTCATAGCCAGCGCCCGTGAGGATGTCGGAGATCATCGTCCGCATGAAGATCGCATCATCACAGATCAGGATCCGGTGTGCCACCAGGTGCCTCCACTCAAGTTGATCGTCCGAATGCCGCTTCGGCCACGCGTTCGAGATCCATTGTTGCAAGCCCCGTGCGCGATTCGTGGGCCAGCTCAATGACCGCCTCGACCCCCAGGGCGAAACGGCGACCACCCGCCTCCACCACCACCACATCGTCGAGGCTGCCGCCGGTGCCGGAGAGCTCCAAGGCACGCACCGGGTCGATCACCGTCAGCACGGCACCGCGGTGATTGACCAGGCCAAGGACAGCCGGGGGTGCCGCGGGAACACGGGCCACCACCGGCCGTCGGAGCACCTCGACCACGCCGGCCAGTGGCACAAACCAGCGCACCGCAGCCACGCGAACCACCAGTCCGGTGGCCTTCTGGCGGCCTTCAGACGTCTCGGTCATCAAAACCCAGGCTTTCGAGCGGGTCGTCCGAGGTAGTGTCGGATCCGAGCGCCATCGCCAGGAGCGGGGCCAGATCCTCGGGCCACGGTGCGCGGAACCGCAACGGTTCGCCGCTGATGGGATGGCGGAACGCCAGAACCGCCGCGTGGAGCGCCTGCCGACCGGCCAACCCCTCCAGCCGCCGGGCCGTGAGGCGGGCCTCGCCAGTGATCCGACGGGCGCCGCCACCGTGGTAGACCGGGTCTCCCACCAACGGATGGCCGATTGATTCGAGGTGGACCCGGATCTGGTGTGTCCGACCGGAGTGCAGTTCGCAGCGCACCAGATCGCAACACTCGAGTCGGGCGATCACGAACGCATCGGTCCGGGCCGCGCGGCCCTCGGGACGAACGGCCATGCGCTTCCGGTCGGCCGGATGCCGCGCAATGGGTGCCTCGATCACCTGATCGCCGTCGAGGTGACCCCAGACGAGGGTGGCGTAGACCCGCCGAACGCGGCGAGCGGCCAGCATCGCGCCGAGGCGACGATGGGCCAGGTCGGTCTTGGCGACCACCATCAGTCCGCTCGTGTCCCGATCGAGTCGGTGCACAATGCCGGGCCGGCCTTCGGCGCCCCCAGAGAGGGTCGTTCCCCGGGCCACGAGTGCATTGACGAGCGTGTCGTCCCAATGTCCGGGCGCCGGATGCACCACCAGCCCGGCTGGCTTGTCAATTACGGCGAGCGCATCGTCCTCGAAGACCACGCGGAGATCGATCGGATATGGCCGGAGTTGACGAGGCGGCTCGTCATCAGGGAAATCAATGGCGATGGTCTCTCGGTGAGACAGGAGCCGGGACGCCCGTGCGGCAGACCCGCCAATCTGGACCCGTCCGGCGGCGACAATTCGTGCCGCTTGGGTCCGAGAGATCTGAAGCTGATCGGCCAGGAACCGGTCCAGGCGTTCGGTGCCCGTTGCAGACACCGAGAGCAGGATCGGTTCGCTCATGACATCAACCCGGCATCTCACGCCGCCGTGTTGTGTCCTCGTGCCAAAGCGAGATCGCCAACGCGACGGCCCCGCAGGAGACGGCCATATCGGCAACATTGAAGGTCGGCCAGCGCCAGGTCCCGGCACTCAGGCCGACGTCGATGAAGTCGATCACACCGCGTGACGACAGCAGCCGGTCGATGAGATTGCCGAGGGCACCGCCGGCGATGAAGCCCACGGCATACTGCCGGAGTCGATTCGTGGCGGGTGTTTCCCGACTCATCTTCCAGAGCAGCCAGGCCGCCGCAAGTGCGATCACGCCGAAGATCCAGCGTGACGCAGGGCCGAACGTCGCACCGAGCCCGAACGCCGCACCAGGATTGTAGGCCAGCCGAAAGCGGACGACCTCGCCGAGGACGTCGATCGGGGCGGCCAGCAATTCCCGCTCGGCCAGCAGCTTGGTGACCCGGTCGAGCACCAACGTCAGTGCCACCAACCACCAGAAGGGCCGGCGCAGATCAGCGTCGCTTGGCATCCTCTTCCTGTTCCTTGCACCGAATGCAGAGCCGGGCGTGTGGCAAGGCATCCAGTCGTTCGAAATCGAGTTCGTTGCCGCACTGGTGGCACTGGCCAAACGTCGCTGGCGAATTGTAGAGTCGGCGGAGCGCCTCATTGAGGTGCCAGAGATAGCGACCTTCCTTGGACGCCATCAGGAACTGCTTCTCGCGTTCCATCGC
Organism: Gemmatimonadota bacterium; assembly: GCA_039933845.1. GTDB lineage: Bacteria > Gemmatimonadota > Gemmatimonadetes > Gemmatimonadales > GWC2-71-9 > Palsa-1233. Next base: position 19,814 of record JBDTNH010000014.1, on the reverse strand, counting down.
ATCAGTGCCCTGATCGGCCATGTGATACGAGTAGGACGACAGGTCGCCGTCGGAGGAATGCAGCGTGGAATTGAAGGACTCGCCGTAGTAGCCGAGTTCCTTCATGACACGGTCGCGCTCCTCGATGAGCCGCTCCTCCAGATGCTTCAACTGGTCCTTCTTCACACTCGGCCTGCCTCTCCTGTGCCGGACTCGCTCCGGTCGTCGTGAATGCGCCGCACGGCGAGCACGGCGGTGTAATCGTCGATTTCGACTGTCTCGAGGCGATCGGGCTCACCCTCGAGAGGTCCCAAATGGAATTCGCGTGCCAGCACCTCGCCGGCGATCCACGACCCATGTTCGCGTGCGGCCTCGAGCAGCGGACCGCTGCCATCCAGCGCCAGCACGATCCGGGTCGACACCTCGTACCCGGCATCCCGCCGGAGTCGCTGCACCCGATTCACGACTTCCCGGGCGAGCCCTTCCTTCCGGAGTGCGTCATCGAGGTGCGGATCCAGCGCCGCCACGAACGGACCATCGCTCGCGACGGGCCAGTCCGTGACCACCTCGCGGACCACGGTGACATCCTCCGGTTCGATCCGATACGTCCCGTCAAATGCATCACCCTGCTCCAGGCTTCGCAGTGCCGTGGCATCGAGTTCGGTCACCCACGCCGCAACCTGCTTGACCGCGCTGCCGTACCGCTTGCCGAGAGTGCGGAAATTCGGCTTGCCACGCAGACGCACCAACTCCGCATCCGAGGCCACCAGCTCGATCTGCTTGACGTTCGTCTCGGCCGCAAGGAGCGGGAGCATCGCCTCGAACCCGGGACCCTGCACTGAACGGGGGACGGCAACCTTCATGGTGCCAAGGGGCTGCCTGACCCGAATGCCAGCCTCCTCGCGGGCCGCACGACCGAGCGAGGCAAGACGTCGCACCGCGTCCATCTCGCGGTCGAGCGCCGGATCGAGGCGGGCCCCGGCCGTGGGGAACGGGGCAAGATGCACCGATTCACCGGTGAGTGCACGGTGCAACCAGTCCGCGGCGAAGGGAGCCGCCGGGGCGAGCATCCGTGCCACGCTGGTGAGCGCCTCGTGCAGGGTCGCGACCGCAGCCGGGTCGGCCGCATGATCCGCAGCCCAGAATCGGCCACGGGACAGGCGGACGTACCAGTTGGAGAGGTCATCCACCACGAACGTCACCAGCGCCTTGAGTGCCGTGGTCACGTCATAGCCCTCGAAGCCCGAGCGCACCGCGGCCGCGGTCGCATCGAGCCGACCGAGGATCCATCGATCCGCCAACGGCCGCGTCTCGGCCGCTGGTGCTGCCGCCGGGAGTGCGCCGGCGTAGAGCGAGAAGAAGTGGTAGGTCGCCCGGAGGGTGGTGAGGAACCCGCCGGCCACTTCGTGGATCTGCCCGGCATCGAAACGCTTCGGCTGCCACACCTGGCTCGACAGCAGCAGGTAGAGGCGGGCTGCATCAGCACCGTGCACTCCGAGCAGCTCCCAGGGCTCCACCGCGTTGCCACGCGACTTCGACATCTTCTGTCCGCGGCTGTCGAGCACGAGTTCATTGACGATCACGTGCCGGTACGGCGCCGCATCGAATGCCGCCGTCCCGATGGCCAGCATCGCGTAGAACCAGCCGCGCGTCTGGTCGATTCCCTCGCAGATGAAGTCGGCCGGAAAGTGGGTCGCCTGCGTCTCCCCCCCCTCGAACGGCCAGTGCCACTGCGCCCAGGGCATCGCGCCGGAGTCAAACCAGGTATCGATCACCTCGGTGGTCCGTCGATACGTCCCCCCCCCCGGTGCCGGCCAGGTACTGGCATCGATCCACGGTTTGTGCACACCGAGATCCCCCGGCGCGAGGGGACCGGCGAGTGCCTCGAGCTCGGCGATCGAACCAATGACCACCACGTCGTCCGGATCGGCATCATTCACCCAGATCGGCAGCGGCGTGCCCCAGTACCGGTCGCGCGACAGGGCCCAGTCGACATTGTTGCCGAGCCACTCCCCGAACCGTCCCGTCCCCACGTCGGGTGGGTGCCAGGCGATGGTGGCGTTGAGCTCCTGCATCCGCGCCTTGACCTGTGAGGTGCGGACGAACCACGAATCGCGGGCGTAGTAGATCAGCTTGCTGTGACAGCGCCAGCAGTGCGGGTACGAGTGATCGTAGGCATCGGTCCGCAGATGCCGCCCACGCTCCTTGAGACGCCGGATGATCAGATCGTTGGTCTCGCTCTCCGTGACCAGGCGCCCCTCGAGCTCCGGCCAGGTCGTCCCCACGAAGGTGCCATTCGCCGCCACCGGACGGAGCATGGCCAGACCGTTGGCGAGGCCCGCCGCGTAATCGTCGGCACCGAACGCCGGGGCCATGTGGACCAGGCCCGAGCCATCGTCGGCGGTCACGAAATCCCCGGGCACCACCACCTCGTGGTCCCCCTCACCATCGAGCGGCACGACGTCCAACGGTCGGTGGTACCGGAGCCCCACCAGGTCGGTCCCCGGGAACGTGCGCTCGACGGTGATCTCACCGCCGATGATGCTCGCAAAGGCTTCGCCCCGTGCGCGTGCCAGGACAAACCGCCGTCCCGGTGCCGCCGGTGACGTGAACTCGGCGTACTCCAGCTCCGGATTCACGGCCACCGCCACATTGCTGGGCACCGTCCAGGGCGTGGTGGTCCAGAGCACCAGTTCGCGACCGCTGTCATCGGCGAGCGGGACCGTGATGTAGATGGCCTTGTCGCGCACATCGGCGTAGCCCAGGGCCAACTCGTGCGAGGAGAGCACGGTGCCGCATCGCGGGCAGTACGGCAGCACCCGGTGGCCTCGCTGGAGCAGGTCGCGGCCGTGCAACCGCTGCAGGATATGCCACACCGATTCGACGTAGTCGCGGCTGCATGTGTAGTACGCGTGATCGTAGTCGAGCCAGTATCCGATCCGCTCTGACAGCTGTACCCATTCGTCGCGATACGTGAACACACTCGCCAAGCACGCCTCGGCGAACCGGTCCACGCCGTAGGCCTCAATATCCTGCTTGCCCTTGAAGCCGAGCTGCTTCTCGACCTCGAGCTCGACCGGCAGTCCGTGCGTATCCCACCCCGCGATCCGGGTCACTCGCTTGCCGTCCATCGCGTGGAACCGACAGATCAGGTCCTTGATGGTCCGCGCGAAGACATGATGGATCCCCGGACGACCGTTGGCCGTTGGCGGCCCCTCGAAGAACACGAACCCCGGCGCACCCGCCGCCCGCTCCTGGACACGCTCGAACAACCGCTCCTCGCGCCAACGGACGAGCAGGTCCTGCTCGAGCGCATCGGCGCCAGCAGTCGGCCAGGTTGGCCAGCGGAGTTCAGGTGTACCGATCGCCATGCCGGATCCTCATGCAGATCTCACGGGCCCTCGCTACGAGGGCCAAATAGTCTGGTGCCGAGTCGGAGCAGCGTGGCACCTTCTTCGACCGCAACCTCGTAGTCATCCGACATCCCCATCGACAGCTCGGTGAGGTCGTGACCGTTGGCGACGCATGCGTCTCGCGCCTGACGCAGTTGCCCGAAGGTGTGATGCAGCGTCACCTCGTCGGCGCCGTATGCCGCCATCGTCATCAGGCCCCTGACCCTCACCGCCGGGATCGCTCGGAGACGGTCGAGCAGCGGGGCAAGTCCCACCGGTGTCACGCCGTGCTTCTGCGGCTCCCCGGAGCAGTTCACCTGCACCAGCACCGGTTGCTCCGGACCGTCGCCGATCGCGGTCGCCAATGATTCGGCGAGCTCGAATCGGTCGAGCGAATGGATCGTGCCAAACCGCCCCACCACCTGCCGGCACTTGCGCCGCTGGAGTGGACCGATCAGGTGCCACCGGACCCCGGGCAACGCACACGCATCCTGCTTGGCCAGCGCCTCCTGGACACGATTCTCCCCGACATCGATCAGACCCACGCGGGCCGAGGCCCGCACAGCGTCGGTACCATGGGTCTTCGTGACCGCCACGATCCGAACCGGGTGCGACCACCCACCGGCCCGGGCGCGCTCGCGGATCCGGCCCAGCACGTCGTCAAGGCGCTCGGCCAGGTCGGCATACGGCATAGCCTTCAAATATAGCGGATCTCGCCCTGCTGCTAAGGAGCGCTGGCCTTCAGTCCGGCGAGAAACGCGTCGATTCCAGGGTTGCCCGGGGACAGATGCGCCGCGATCTCCAGATCGTGGATCGCGGCCAGCGTGTCACCCTGCCCGAGCCGTGCCACACCGAGTCGGGTATAGGGCAGCGCCACCGTGCGTGCCATGGCGCCGACGTTGGGGTCGAGCGCGACGAGACTACGACGCAACAGATCGCCGAACTGCCACTCGTGGTCCATCAGCCCCTGGGTGACCGTGATGTCGATCGGGATGGCATCACCCACCATGGCGAGCGAGTGACCCAACGCACCCGCCATGCCGGTGTCGACCGGTAGGACGACAGCGAGTCCCTGCTGCACCACCGGCGCCCCATAGAGCTTCTGGATCGCGCTCGCGGACCAGGCGATCGGTCGATGGCCAGCATTCGTGCTGACCACCGAGAGGAGGAGCATGTCGCGCGCGTAGAGCTCGCTTCCCTTCGGGATCGAAAGCGTGCCAATGCCGGGCAGTGGCAATTCGTAATCACGATCCGCCAGCTGGGGTCGATACGACTGGATCGCGGCATCATCAAGACCGTGCACCGGCCCCGGCCAGATCGGATCGGGCACGTCGGCCCAGACCGCCGCCAGGCGTGCGCGGTCGACGGGGATCGGTGCGGCATCCCGAAGCTGCCGCTGATACCAGTCGGTCTCCGCAAGCGCGAGACACACGATCGTCACATCCCGACGGACACCGTCGACTTCCTGGGCGTGCCAGAGCGGGAAGGTGTCGTTATCGCCCCACGTGAAGAGGATGCCACCAGGGGGGACGGATTGCAGCAGTGCGCGCGCAAAATCGCGCGCCAGCGTGGCGTCCGGGCCGTGTCGGCGGGACGCGTCGCGGATATTACCGATCAGGGGAATGGCGGCGATCGCGAAGAGCGCGATCGGCCACCTGGCATCCGGCCAACGGCGTGCGGTACGCCGCACGATCGCCCCGAGACCCAGGGCCATCGCCACGCCCCACGCCACGAACGAGACGACAAAGAAGTAGTCGCGTTCCCGCACCTCGTGGTCCGCGAGTGCAACCCACCGATTCCAGCCGATGGACGGTCCCGGTTTGAAATTCATGTAGCACACCAACCCGAGTCCGGTGACACCGAACAACGTCACCAGGAGCAGCCAGGCGCTCCGGTCCCGACGCCAGGCGGCGACGAGTCCGGTGAGACCAAGCCAGATCGCGCCCGCGCTCATCACGATTCGTGGCCAGAGCGTGAGCGCCTGGTCGCCCAACGTGCGGGCCCACTGCCAGTCGAAGTACTGCGCGTAGTTTGCGAGCTGATAGCCGAGGATCGTGAATGTGCGGCCGGGATTGTCGGGCCCGTGAAACACCGTGGGATCGTCGAGCGGTGTGCGGATCGGATACTGCGCCCGACGAATCACCGCCAGCAGGGCATCCAGGGTCGAGGGATCCGCCTCGTTGATGAACGGTGCTTGCCGAGCACGCAACAACAGGAAGAGATAGGGCGAGATCCCGACCACGATCAGGACCACGGCCATCACCGCGAATGCGCGTTGCTCGCGGCTGAACGCCCACGCCAACGCGCTCATCACCAGCACAGCGCCGATGCCGCTCAGGACCGTACTCCCCAGCCCCACGGCGATCAGCAGGAGCCAAGCCGCACAGACCACGGCGAGCCGCGCCCGCTCGGTGTGTCGACGCGCGGAATCGAGGCGCGGATTCCGCCACGATTCGGCCCCGAGAAACACCAGGACCGCCGGGCCCACCAACAGGGCCAGCAGATGATTGCCAATCGACATCGCGCCGAGGAAGAGCAGCATCAGCAACAAGCGCGGCCCGCGGCGTTCGTCGCGCAGTTCCGACCAGCGCACGGCACACCACGCGGCCAACGCGATCGTGAGCATGGCGACCGCATACACCTCGGCCTCCACCGCGTTTTGCCAATTGGTGAATGAGAACGCGGTGAATGCTGCCGCCGTCCATGCGGCGAGGCGGACAATGCGTGCTGGCGCGTCCGGATCGATGCGCCGCATCAGCGCATGGGTCACCAGGAACCAGCAGCCGGCCGAGAGGGACCCGCAGACGGCACTCAGAAGATTGAGACGCCAGGCGTAGTCACCAAACGGAATCAGCATCCCCCAGACATGGGCGAGGATCACATAGACCGGCGTGCCTGGCGGATGCGGGATCCCGAGGCCGTGGGCAGCTGCAATCAGCTCGCCCGCATCCCAGAAGGTGACGCTTGGCGCCAGGGTCGCGACGTAGACCGCGAGCACCGCGAGTGACGCCCCCGCGGCCGCTCTGTATGGCGGCGACGTGTTCATCGCGCGGCGCGACATGCGGAAACCACCGCGAGTGCATCGCGCACCGCATCGGGGGCGTGAATCCTGAAGAGGCGGGCACCCCGATCTGCCGCCAGGACGCAGGCCGCGGCCGTTGCGGCGTCGCGTGCCTCGATCGGGTGCCCGGTGGCCAGTCCAAGGAATCGCTTCCGCGACACCGCTGCGAGCACCGGGCGTCCAAGCGCCACGATGGCATCAAGCCCCTCGAGGAGTTGCCAGTTCTGCGGCGGCGTCTTCCCGAACCCGAACCCCGGATCGAGGACCACGCGATCGGCCTGCACCCCCGCGGCGTAGGCGATCGTGGCCGACGCACCCAGCTCCTCTGCCACCCGGCGTATCACGTCGCCCTGATACTCGGCGTGGTCGTAACTGGCGATCGTGGCGAGCGGTCCCCGCGAGTGCGACAGCACCAAGCCGGCGCCCGTCGCGGCCGCCACCGCAAGAAGCCGCGGGTCGTGCCGGCCGGCCGTCACATCATTGAGAATGGCCGCACCCGCGGCCATGGCACGCTCGGCCGTCGTGGCATGGACCGTGTCAATCGAGATCGGGACGCTGGGATGGTGGACACGAAGCATCTCGAGCGCGGGACCGACCCGAGCCCACTCCTCCTCCGGCTCGAGGGGGACCGCCCCGGGGCGGGTCGACTCGCCGCCCAGATCGAGCACCGTCGCTCCCCCCCCCATGAGTTGGTCGGCGAGCCGGAGCACCTCGGCGGGACCGTTGGCGCGGGACGACGTGACGAAGGAATCGGGCGTGACGTTGATCACGCCGATCAACACCGGTGCGTCGAGCCTGATCGTGGCGCCAGCGACCTGCCACACGACCGCAGGCTCGCCGGGCATCGCCATGCCGAGCGCATGGGCCAGCTCCTGGACGGGTTCGGGCTGGACCCACGGCCGCGCGAACGCACCCAGGCGCGAGCGAGGGCCGGCCAGGATGAGCCAGTTCTCACCGGTCACCAGTTCGAGCCCGAGCCGAGCCGCAAGGGGGACCATCGTTTCGACGGCGCCGCTCGTGATTCCGGCCACGTGATAGGCCTCGAGATCGAGGCCACCGGCGGTGAGGGATGCGACATCGCCCTCCCATCCGTGGGACAGGAGGGCGTCGCGGACCGCGGTGGTGCTGCGGACCGAGACCGGGGTGACGATCACGCCCCGGCCGGCTCCGCGGGCGGTGCACCGAGCAGCGGTGCACGGGAACCGGCCGTCTCCGTCCGCGCGGAAGCTGTCGGAGCGACCACAGGCACGGCCGCCGGTGGATCGATCCGTGGCGGCAGCGGCTGGTTTCGGGCGAGGAGGACAAGATCCTCCCGATCGATCGTCTCGCGTTCGAGCAATGCCGCCGCGATCCGATCAAGCAGGTCGCGATTGTCGTTCAGGATGGCGAGCGCACCGGTGTAGGCATCGTCGAGCAGCCGCTTGATCTCGCCATCCACCATCTCGGCCGTCTGCTCCGACACCTCGCTACGGGAGCCGAAATCACGGCCGAGGAAGACTTCCTGCTCCCGCTCCCCGACGGCCATCAAGCCGATCTTCTCGCTCATGCCGAACTTGGTGACCATGCGCCGCGCAAGGGCAGTCGCACGCTCGATATCGTTCCCTGCCCCGGTCGTGACGGCACCCTTGCCGAAGACGATCTCCTCTGCGGCACGGCCGCCGAAGAACATCGCCAACGACCCGATCAACCAATCGCGGGTGTAGTTGTGGCGATCGGTCTCAGGGAGCGACGCAGTCAGCCCGAGTGCGCGTCCGCGGGGCACGATGGTGACCTTGTGCACCGGATCGGAGCCCTCGGTCTTGATGGCTACCACAGCGTGACCTGCCTCATGGAACGCGGTGAGGCGACGTTCCTCCTCGGTCAACACCAACGAACGACGCTCGACGCCGAGCATCACCTTGTCCTTTGCGTTCTCAAAGTCCTGCATGTCGACGACGGACTTGCCGGTCCGCGCGGCCAGGAGCGCCGCCTCGTTGACCAGGTTCGCCAAGTCGGCACCGGCCATGCCCGGCGTGCCGCGAGCAATCGTGGCGAGTTTGACGTCCGCACCGAGCGGGATCTTCCGCGTGTGGACCGTGAGGATGCCCTCGCGGCCCCGCACGTCGGGGACGTCCACCACGATCTGACGATCGAACCGACCTGGCCGAAGCAGCGCCGGGTCGAGCACATCGGGCCGGTTGGTCGCGGCGATGAGGATCACCCCGTCGTTCGACTCGAACCCGTCCATCTCGACCAGCAATTGATTGAGGGTCTGCTCGCGCTCATCGTGTCCGCCACCGAGACCGGCGCCGCGATGACGTCCGACGGCATCGATCTCGTCGATGAAGATGATGCACGGTGCATGCGCCTTCCCCTGCTCGAAGAGATCACGCACCCGTGAGGCACCGACACCGACGAACATCTCGACGAAATCCGAACCGGACATGGAGAAGAACGGCCGACCGGCCTCGCCCGCCACGGCCTTGGCGAGCAGCGTCTTGCCGGTCCCCGGAGGGCCCACGAGCAAGGCGCCCTTCGGCAGGCGACCGCCGAGGCGAGTGAACCGCTGCGGATCCTTGAGGAACTCGATCACTTCCTGCAGCTCGACCTTGGCCTCGTCGGCGCCGGCGACGTCGGCGAAGGTCAGCTTCGGTGTGTCGCCCGTCAACATCTTCGCCTTCGACTTGCCAAAGGAGAACGCACGATTGCCGCCGGCCTGCATTTGCCGCATGAAGAACCACCAGAGACCGAGGATCACGATCCAGGGCAGCAACATCACCAGGATGGCAGCCAGGCCGCTCTTCGATTCCTTCGCATCGATCGTCACGCCGCTCGCTTCGATGCGCTCGAGGAGCTCATAGGAGTTGGCCACCGGGAGGAGCGTGGTGAAGCGCTCCGCCTGCTTCTCGGCTCCCTTGACATCGACGGGCGCGCGGAACTCCCCGCGCAGCTGCTGACCGTCGATTACCTCGACCGACTTGATGTTCCCGCCGGTCAATTGCTGGGAGAACTCGGTGTAGGTGAACGCCACGGGCGCCTGCTGGCGCGAGAGGGTCTGCACGACCGCGATGATCAGGATCGCGCCGAGCGCCCAAAGCGCCAGCGTCTTGCTGAAGTTGCCCCAGCCGGGGGTTGGTGCGCGAGGTGGAGTGCGGTCAGCCATCAATCAGGTCACCGATGAACGGGAGATGTCGAAAGTCCTCGGCATGGTCAAGGCCGTAGCCCACCAGGAACGCCGGAGGTGCCGTGAACCCAACCCAGCGCAAACCTGGCAACGGGTCGGGGAGAAGATCCTTGTCGAGGAGCGAGCAGATCGACAGTGATGCCGGTCGGCGTGCTCCGAGCAGCGTGGTCAACCGCTGCATGGTGCGCCCACTGTCGATGATGTCCTCGACCAGCAGGATGTGCTTCCCCTCAAGCGGTGTCTCCGGATCGTACAGCAGTCGCACCGTGCCGCTGCTGACTTTCTCCGAGCCGTATGAGCTCGCGACCAGGAAATCGAGATGCAACGGCCGATCAATCTGTCGCACCAAGTCGCTCAGGAAGATGACGCTCCCCTTGAGCAGTCCGAGCACAAGGAGCTCCCCGTCGGGATAGGCCGCTGTGATCTCGCGACCGAGTTCCTTGACCCGCTTGGCGATCGTCGCCTCGTCGAAGACGATCCTGAGCTCGTGCCCACCCGCGCGGCGCCGGAGTTCAGGTGAGATCACATCTGACATGGAGCGCCTCCTCCCCGACCCCGGGAACGTTCACGGTTGACCGACAGATGCCCGGAATCCACACGATCGTCGCGGGATCCGTCCCCAAGACCACCACCGGCCAACTCCTGCGCTGCCCCGCCGGGACGTTCGCCTCTGCCAAGAGAAGCGTCACCGAGCGCCGTCCGGTTCCGCCGATCGGATGAATGCGGTCGCCAGGCCTCGGCGGACGCACGCGGTAGGCGCCCAATGCCAGCCATGTCTCGTCGCTCGTACGTTCCGGCAAGACATCGGCCGAACGCCGCGTCACATCGAGACGGTGATTCCCGTGAACATGCTCGCCTTCTGTGGGGAGTGACTGCTCCCCCAGATCAATCGGCGCGGATGGGCGAAAGTGCAGTCTCCCGAATGCCAACTCGACGGTGAGCGCCTGGCTGATCCAGACCTCAGCCCCACTCCGCTGCCCCTGCACGAGTCTGAGGATCGCCGACTGCCGCCCCGCCCCGAGCGGGACACCGTACCGGCGTCCCAAGGCTCCGAGCACCACCGACTGCAACCCGGAAGAATACCCAATCAGCGGGGGGGCGGCAACGGAAAATCCCCCCGCTTCCGCCCGAAACGCCAGCGATTCGAGTGCCTCGGGCAGTGCATTGACACCCCGCCGGAGGGTCGCCGCCTGCGTCGCCACGCCCACAAGACGAGACTCGACGTCCGGCAGCCTCTCCTTCAGCAGGGGGAGTGCCACCGTTCTGAGCCAAGAGCGCAGGTGTCGCGGATCCCGATTCGCCGGATCCTGCCATGGCGACAGGTCGCGCGCCTGACAGTGTGCCACCAACGCCGCGTGGCTGATCTCCAAGAGCGGTCGGATCCATGGCCCCCGCCTGGGGGCCATCCCGGCGAGCCCTGCGGGCCCACTCCCCCGAAGCACCCGAAGCAAGACGGTTTCGATCTGGTCGTCGGCATGGTGGCCGAGCGCGATCACCCCGTGACCGACCTGACTGAGCAGCGCGCGAAGTGCCGTCCGCCGCCCTTGGCGCGCGCGCGTCTCGGAGGTATCCGGACCGAGCTCAAGCGTGAGGACGTCGATGGCAAGACCGCGCTCGGTGGCGTGCTGGCTCACTGCTCGGGCGACACGGCCGCTCGACGGGTCGATACCATGGTCGACATGGACCACGCGCATCGGTCGGCGATGGCGAGCGGCACCGAGATGAAGCAGGTCGAGGAGTGCCAACGAATCCGGGCCGCCCGACACTGCGATGAGGATCATCGCATCGGGCGCCACGAGCAGGTCGAGACGGTCGGCAACGACCTCGACCAGCGCGTCGCTCATGGCGTGACGAATTCCGTGCCGCCGACCGACCCTTCGTACGGCTCCATATGGACCAGCACATTCTCGACCGAAGGCAAGGCATGCTGGATGGCCGACTTGACCATGCCGCTCAGGATGTGCGCATCATGAAGTGACATCGCGGGGTCCGCCTGCACATGCAGATCAACGAAGTACCGGATACCGACCTTCCGTGCCATCAACTTCTCGATCATCCGCACCCCTGGCACACTCGTGGCCGCCTCCGCGGCCCGGAGCAGCAACTCCGCCTCCGGGGCACCGTCCATCAATTCGTGCGCGGCCGGCCGGAGGATCCGCCAGGCGCCGACGGCGATCACCAGGCCAGCGACGATCGCTGCCGCCTCGTCCGCCCAGTACCAACTGGCACCCCCGAGGACGGCAATCCCGACCCCGATAAACGCCGCGGTCGAGGAGATGGCATCACTCCGGTGATGCCATGCGTCGGCGGCCACGGCACCGCTCCCGATCTCTTCGGCGATCCGAGTGACCCGCCGGAAGAGGGTTTCCTTCACGAGCACCACCACGGCGATCACGATCAGTGTCCATGGCCGCGGCACCGGATGCGGGATGAGGATGCCCTGGATTGCCTTCGCGATGATGCCGAGCGCGGCGAGCACCAGCATCAGGCCGACGATACCTGCGGCGATCGGCTCGGCCTTGCCGTGTCCCCACGGGTGATCGGAATCGGGATCCCGGGCGGCGAGTCGGAGGCCGCTCCAGACCACCAGCGAGCTGAAGATGTCCGCGAGCGACTCGATCGCGTCTGCCACCAACGCAAAGGAGTGGCCCACGACGCCGGCCACCCCCTTGATGACCGCGAGCCCCGCGTTGATGAAGACTCCCGCGCGAACGGCGCGGATCCCCACTTCAAGGTCCCCCGGCGGGCTACTCACGCCCGTCCGCGGCGGCGGGGAGCCATCGTTCAAAGAGTTCGAGCATCCGACGATATTCGTCGGTCCACGAATCGGGACGCTCGAATCCGTGATTCTCAACTGGGAAGACGGCGAGCTCCCAGTGCGTCTTCCCGAGCTCGATCAGTCGTTGCACCAACCGCACGACATCCTGGAAGTGGACGTTCGTGTCGACCATGCCATGGGCGATCAGCAATGGATCGTTGAGCCCCTCGGCGAAGAAGATTGGCGAGGACTGGCGATAGGCGAGCGTATCGGTCGCCGGCTCGTTGAGAATCCGTGCGGTGTAGCCATCGTTGTAGTGCGCCCAGTCGGTCACCGAGCGGAGCGCCGCACCGGCGCCGAAGTACTCGCCGCGAGTGAACAACGCCATCAGTGTCATGAAGCCACCGTAGGATCCACCGTAGATGCCGATCCGGTCGCCGGCAATGTTCATCGTCGACGTGAGCCACTTCGACGCGTCGACCTCGTCCTCGAGATCGCGCCCCCCCATGTGACGGTAGATCGCCGTCCGCCAGTCTCGCCCGTACCCCGCGGAACCACGATAGTCGACGTCGAGCACGACGAAGCCACGCGAGGCCAGCAGGTGATTGAACTGGTATTCACGGAAGTAGCTCGACCAGTAGTTGTGGACATTGTGCAGGTAGCCGGCACCATGCACGAACAGCACCGCCGCACCGTTGGGTGTGGCCCCCATCTGTTCGGGGCGATAGATCCGCGCCGGCACCTGAACGCCGTCGCTCGCGGGAATCTCGATGATCTCCGGCGCGATCCAGTGGCGTGCTTCCCACGATGGCAGCGGTGAATGGGTCAGGCGCAGCGGCTCGCCTCCGCCCTTCAGGGACTGGACGTAGAGTTCCTCGGGATGATCGGACGTCGAGAAGACGTCGGCCAGCCGCCGCCCGTCGGGCGAGACGGTGACGCTGTGTCCACCCACGCTTGAGGTCAAGCGTCGGCGGTTGCCTCCGTCCAGATCCATCGTGTAGAAATGCCGCTCGTATGGTGAGCCCTCGCTGGTGTGCAGTTCGAAGTGGCTTCGGTCATCCGACAGTGATGCCTGCAGCACTTCCCATGGTCCCGCAGTCAGTTGTCGGACCGCGCCAGCCGGCGGAGCAACGTAGATGTGCGCGTAGCCATCGGCTTCACTCACGAACCAGAGTCCACCGTTGTCCGGCAGCCAGCCAGCGCAGAAGCCACAGGGGCCGCCGACCCAGGCCGAGTCGGTCACGACCGCGCGCACCGTCACAGACCCTGCGGTATCGATCACCGAGAACACGCGCCGATTGTAGCCCTTCGTGTCCGTCAACATGAGCACCGACGTCCCGGCATCGTTCCAACCCCGGTCCCCGATCGAACCATACTGATCGGTCGAGTCGTCGGGGACGGGACGCACCCACTGGATGGCGCCGGTGGCGAGGGTCAGGATCCCAACACGATCGGTGCTCTCGGGGTCGCCAACCTTGGTGCGCCCGTTGATATCCTCGGTGAAGCCACTCGCGGTGACGTAGTTCGGCACGACCGTCCGCTTCGCGGCGGGTGTTCCTGGCTTGGTCGTCATCAGGAGCGCATGGCGGCCGGTCGGCGAGATGGTCAGGGTGCGGAGGCGTGCATCCTTCCCGAGCCAGGTGACCGGCAAGTTGCGCGCGATGGCATCCTTCCGGGCATCCGCACGCGCCGAGTCCTTCCATTTCTCGTCCCGGATGACCTGCAGGAGTGCGAGCTGGTCATTGACCAACGCCTTCTCCGTCGCCGAGCGTCGCGCGGTGGTATCCGGCGCGGTGCCGGACCGGAGATCGGTGAGCTGCCGGATGGCACCAGTCGCGAGTGTCAGGGCGTAGAGGTTGTTCTCCTCGCGATAGAAGAGTGTGGTCTCGTCGTTGCTGAGTGCCACCGGTTGTTCGCCCGCCGCGGTGTTCGTGAGTCGACGGAGCCCCCCCCCAGGTAGCGCGACCATCCACAGGTCACCGCCACTCCCGACAATGCGGTGGCGGCCGTCCCTCATGCGGAGGCCGTCGGCCAGTCGCGGCGACATCGTGTCCATTGCCGCCCGGCTGACGGGCTCAGGAGTTGCCCCGGCCGTGGCGCGGACCCGATATGGCTCGCTGTCCCGGCGCCAGTCGGTGCCTGGTGGCAGCCAGTCGAAGTAGAGCCACTCGCCGTCTGGGGTCCAGCGCACGTTCGATGGCGCACGGCCGACGGTCTCGGGCCCACGCATGATGGTGGCGAGGTCGAGCGGCAAAGTGTCCTGCGCCAACAGCGGCGCGGGAAGCAGGACGGCGATCAGGGTGAGAGTCGCGCGCAGGTCCATCCGGACTCCGTGTGGGTGTACTGAAAGCGGTCATGGAGCCGGTCGGACCGGCCCTGCCAGAACTCAATCTCGTGCGGTGCGACCACATACCCGCCCCAGTGGGGTGGCAGCGGAATCTCGTCTCCCGGATACTCGAGATCGAGACGCGCCACCTCAGCCTCGAGTGGGGCCCGGCCAGACAAAGTCTCACTCTGCCTCGACGCCCACGCCCCGAGGCGTGAACCGCGGGGACGGGAGCGATAGTATGCCAAGGCGGCCTCACGATCCAGTCGCCGGACCACGCCGAGGATCCGCACTTGCCGCTGCAACGTGGCCCAATGGAAACAGAGTGCGGCGCGCGGATTCTCCTCGAGTTCGTGGCCCTTCCTGGAACGATAGTCCGAAAAGAAGACGAATCCCGCCTGATCCACGCTCTTGAGCAACACGATCCTGGCACTCGGCTGGCCATCGGCACCGGCCGTGGCAAGCGTCATGGCATTGGGCTCGCCGGCCTCCGCCTGTTGCGCCTCCGCAAACCATGCCGTGAACTGGGCGATCGGATCGTGGTCGAGATCCGCACGATCGAGCGAGGAACGCCCGTAGTCACGACGGAGATCACCCAGGTCCATCAGACACCTCCCGCTGCAACTGTTCCTCACGGCGCACTTCGAAGCCGCGCGCCAGATAGTTCGGGAGCGCCGCCGGCGCGTCCAGACTGCACGTCTCAAGGCGGATACGGTCCGGCCCGAGCGCCCATGCGGAGTCGATGGCACGGTCGAGCAACCACGCGCCCGCACCACGACCGATCCACTCGGGGACGAGCCCGAAATAGACGATCGTCACTTCTTCCCCCCCCTGCTGACCAAGCACGAAGAACCCCGCAGGATCCCCGCTCGACTCAGCCAACCACACCTCGGCGTGGTGATCCACGAGGAACGACGCCCACTCGGACGGCGTCCAGTGCACCCGATCGCGCCAGTGCCATGGCGCCCCGACACGCCGGTACATCTCCCCGATCACCGCCGCCGAGTCCTCGCCGGACACGTGGCGGAGCCGCACGCCGGGTGGTGCCTCCGGGAGTACGCGATCCGGATCCGGACGACGGCGCATCACCAGCTGCCGGACGGTCACATCCACCACGGGACTCATGCGGGCTGCACGACCCCGCGACACGGACCGAGTCCGATCGGCACGGCTCCCCCCCCTGTTGCGCGACCCGACAGACGCACCTCGTCGCCATCCTCGAGGAAACGGCGCACGCTGCCGTCGGGCAGGGTGAGAGGCTCGCTGCCGCGCCACGTCCGCTCGAGCAGGCACCCCCGTGCCGTCGGCGCCGGTCCGCTGACCGTCCCGGTGCCGAGCAGGTCTCCCGCCACCAGGGCACAGCCATTCGAGGCGTGGTGCGTCACCATCTGGGCCGGTGACCAGTACATCGACTCCTCGAACCGCGTGCTCGACACCCGGAACGCGCCATCGCCGCGACCCTGCATCGCCGAGGTCCGAAGATCGACCGCGAGCTCGAGCGCCCAGGTGACATCTCCGGGCACCTGCAAGTAGGGCAGCGGCGATGGATCGCCGTCGGGACGCGCGGGCATCGGCACTTCGAACGGCCGAAGCGCATCGCGAGTGACCAGCCAATTGGACACCGTGCTGGCGAAGTTCTTGGCGAGGAACGGACCGAGTGGCTGGTATTCCCACGCTTGCAGATCGCGCGCCGACCAGTCATTGAGGAGCACGACACCGAAGATGCGATCCATGGCCTGATCTGCCGGCACCACGTCGCCCATCGCATTCTCGCCGCCGAGGACGAGGCCCAACTCGAGTTCGTAATCGAGGGATCGACTCGGTCCGACGGTCGGCGCCTCGTCGCCGGCGAGCCGCGTTTGTCCCCGAGGCCGCCGAATCGGGGTGCCATCCCCGACAATGGTCGACGCCCGGCCGTGATACCCGACCGGGAGCCATTTGTAGTTCGGGAGCAGCGGATTGTCCGGCCTGAACATCGAGCCGACATTGGTCGCGTGATGGACCGAGGCATAGAAGTCGGTGTAGTCGCGCGTGGTCACAGACGGGTGCAATCGACTCTCATCGATCGGATCGAGGCACGCCGCGAGTCGCGGCTGCCAGGTCGGATCGGCGAGGGCATCGGAGAGGGCGAGCCGGAGTGCCGTCCAGTCCCGTGCGGTGGTTTGCCGGAGGTACCGATTGAGTGTCGGGCCGCGGAACTGCTCGGACTCGAGGGCGAGCGCGGTGCCGAGGCCCGCGTCGATCGCTTCGGCAAGCCGGAGCGCGTGATCACCGATCGCGACCACGATGCCACGGTCGGACCCGGCGAAGGGCAAGTTCTGGATCGGAAAGTCGGCATGCCCATCCGCACCGGGAACCCAACTTCGGCGGGCGGGGTCGTGACTGCGATCGAGCATGGGCATCATCCCACCCTATCGAGGCCGAGTTCATCGACCGGTTCACGGAACGAGCATGAGCCGAATCCGCGGAAGGATTGGCGTGCGGCCACAAGCTCGGCGCGGTCGACTCGATGGCCACGCCAGGTGATCGCGTCGGCAGAGCGCGCAAACGCCGACGGGTCGTCATCGCGGAGCACCTGCTCGGCCGTCTCGCCTTCGTGGCCGAGTCGGAGCAGCGTCGTTGCGACCAGGAGATTGAGGAAACCGTACATCTGATGCTGTGCGCTGTCGGGCTCATAGGTCAGTGGATAAAGTCCACGCACGGCGTGGTGCAGCCCCGCCGTGGCCTTGAAGGGCACTCCCGTCCGAACCGCTGCCATCAGGAATCTGGTCACCAGGCGCGGGGTCGGGAAGAGATCGGGGGTGACACCACCCATACGGAGTTTGGCGCCAAGTCCGTGGGCGTGGATCGCATCGAGCAGCGGTCCGTACGGCTCCGCGTGGGGCACCTCAAGGTATCGTTCCCACCGTGTGGGGAGCTGGCTCGCCAGCACACCGACTTCCCCTGGCGCGCTGACGCGCAATTCGACCGACTCGACAACACTCGACACCGGAGGCTTCCGCTCGTACTCGTCAATCAGGGCGAGACCATCGGGAATATTCACGCCCATCACAACGGCAAGCGGCCACGGCGCACCACGGGATGCTTCACGAGAAAGGCTCGACGCGGCCTTGCCGAATTCCTCCAGCCGGCTCGCGGCCACGACGAATCGCCCGAGCAATGCCCGGTCGGGTCCATTCCGATATTCGGCGTATTGCGCCACGGCTCCGAGCATCTCGGCCGTGGCGGGCGGGAAGAGTCCCGCGTAGTCGACAATCTGGGCGAAGACCTGCTGCATTCCGGCGCTCCCATAGACACGGAAGGAGAACGCCGGAGAATCTAACGGGGCATCATCAACAGCGGCTCAACACACACCGGGGATAAGAGTTACGCGGCCTGGACCACCACCGCCGCGAGGTCGGGCATCTTCCGCAGTCGGCCAATCGCCTGGGCGCGCAATTGGCAGACCCTCGACTCGGTGATCCCAAGCTCCACGGCGATCTCGCGGAGCGGTCGTTCGGCGAAGTAACTCTGGGCGAGGATGTGGCGCTCGCGGGCCGGCAGGGAGTCGAGCGCTTCCTGCAGGGCTCCTGACAGCTCGGCCTGATCGAGTTCCTGGTGCATGATCGCATCCCCATCGTCGCCAATGGTGTCGGCCAGCACCCGACCACCGGGCTCACTCTCGAGTGAGACGGCACTCACCGCGGCGGTGCGCTGGCGGAGTCGAGCGACCTCGTCGAGTGGCACGCCGAGATGCCTCGCGACCTCGGTACTCAGGGGGGCACGGCCCAACCGCTGTTCGAGTTCCGCGACCGCGTGGTCGAGCCTCCGAACGTGGGCGCGGTCGGCACGGGAGAGTGGATCACGGGCCCGAAGCTCATCGAGAATCGCCCCGCGAATCCGCCGCATCGCGAAGGTCGAGAAGGCCAGCTTCCGGCTCAGGTCGAACCCCTGCATCGCCTGAAGCAGCCCGAGGGAACCGGCGGAGACCAGTTCCTCGAGGGAGACGGCGTCCCGGACACGGGGGGCAACCTCGCGGGCCGCGTGGTGAACGAGACCGATATAGCGACCGAGCAGCTCGCGTCGGGCATCGGCGTCGTCGTTCTCGCGCCAGCGCTGCCACAGGGAATCGGTTGAAGTGGTCGTCGTGATCATGGTCACCGTCTTGTAAGCGTGAGCCGATCCCTAACGCAAGATCATCGCCACAATTTCGGGCAGTCCCGTGGCAATTTTACGACACCCGACTGGTGGCCTGTGTGTGTCCCGATCACCTCACCGCAAATGAGGGCGAGACATTGAGGCGTGGCAGACGTGCCACACCGGCGCCAAAGCATTGGCAAGACTCCATTTGGAGAGGATCGGCCCGAGTGGGTGGAAATCAAGGGGGTGATCGCGGAAACCAGGGTGCGGGGGTCGAGAACGGTCGATCCGGACCCTTCAACTCGCCACCTAGCCCGGCTCGCTGTCGAGAATGTTGACAGCACCGTGATGTTCCGGTCCGTCCAATGCAACTCGCGGGCGAGCCGCTCGCCCGTCTGGTTGCAAATCAGCGCACGCCCTGCCCCCCCTGCCCGATCGCGCGGTAATACTCCTCGACCATCTGGCGATAGCGAGGCGGGACACGCGAGAGGTCGCCGACGGCTGGGCGAGAGCCACTGGCTCCCTCGAACCGCTGCCAGAGCTGGAACTCCGCCTGCTGGAGCTTTTGGAGTGCCGCTTGGAGCAGCGCCTGGCGGCCGACGGGGCTGCCAATCACCCCGTCGCGAGCGAGTCGGCGCATCGTGGCGATCGCATCGTCGAGCTCCGGCACGCCGATCCCCTGCTCGCGCAGCTGGTCCCTGAGCGCCTCCGCAGCGGCCCGCCTGAGCCCAACCTCCCGTGAGAGCTGGCGAGCATCGCCGTCGCCATCCTGACCAGGGCGACCACCGGTGGCCTCGCCCCCCTGGCCCTGCTGACCCTGACCCAACCCTTGTTGGCCCTGCTGACCCTGTTGCCTCGGCTGGCCTGGTTGCCCTTGGCCCGGCTGACCCTGTCCGGGTGCGCCGGCGCTACCGGAATCAGCGGCCAGGCGGTCCTGCAGCGACTGCATATCTCGGACAAGTTCCCGGGCTCGCTCGAGCGCACGCTCCTGCTGGCGCCCCGGCGCCGAGCCGACG
>JBDTNH010000013.1:0-35036 GCA_039933845.1 Gemmatimonadota bacterium | reverse complement strand
GCGAACGAGCTGCTCGTCCCCATGCGGAACTCGCCGCCGGGAATGCGAACCACGTTCTGGATCGACCAACGAACGCGGGAGATGGTGCAGCAGAGAATGGATCTCCCCGGCGGGATCGAACTCCTGATTGACCACCGCGCGCCACGCCGAGCCGCATCGCCGCGACGGGCCGCATGAGCGGGCTCGCCATCCGGCCCGCTCGCCCGGACGACGTGCCCGTGATTCTCGCCTTGATCGAGGCGCTGGCGGAGTACGAGTGGATGACCGATCAGTGTGTGGCCACCGTCGAGGCCTTGGATGGGACCCTTTTTGGCGACCATCCCGCCGCCGAGGTGCTCCTCGCCGAGATTGACGGGGCAGCCGTGGGTTTCGCGCTCTTCCTCCATAACTACAGCACCTTTCTCGCCCGACGAGGCATCTGGCTGGAGGACCTCTTTGTCCGCCCGGAGTGGCGTGGTCATGGGATCGGCCGGGCGTTGCTCGCGCACCTGGCGAGGATCGCCGTGACTCGCGATTGTGGTCGTCTCGAATGGACCGTGCTCGACTGGAATGAATCGGCCATCGGCTTTTATCGGCGCTTGGGCGCCGTGGCGCTGGACGAATGGACCACCCAACGATTGAGTGGCGAGGCACTGTTCGCATTGAGCGAGCTGGCGGGCTCGTGACGACGCCCGTGTGGGACGATGCACCATGGCCCGGGTTCGCAGCGCTCGACGCCGATGCAACCGCCGACGCCTGTGTGGTCGGACTGGGTGGTTCTGGACTCGCCGCGATGGACGAACTGCTCGAACAGGGACTGACGGTGGTCGGCCTCGATGCCTCGACCGTCGGTGGCGGTGCGGCGGGTCGGAATGGCGGATTGCTGCTCGCGGGCGGCGCACCGTTCCATCACGACGCGGTCCGCATGTGGGGTGAGGCTGCCGCCATCGCCGCGCACCACGGGACACTCGAGGAACTGGATCGCATGATTCGTGACGCACCGGATCTGGTGAGGCGATGCGGCTCGCGACGCATCGCGACCTCGAGCGCAGAGCGTGCCGACTGCGACGCGCAGTATCTCTGCATGGTCGAGCATGGCCTCGCGGTTGTCCGGTACGAGGGCGCGGACGGCACGGGGCTCCGCTTCGAGGATGACGCAGCCTTTCATCCACTGGCATACTGCCGGCGCGCGGCCGGTCGATTGGCGATGCGTGGTGCCGTGTTGCACGAGCACTCCCCGGTCACCCATATCGAACCGGGAATGGTCGCGACCGCGACTGGGGCTGTGCGGGCCCGACACGTGGTGGTGGCGGTCGACGGTTTGCTCCTGCAACTCTTTCCATCCCTCGCCGGGCGGCTCCGACCGGTGCGACTGCAGATGCTGGGCACCGAGCCAACGGACGAGGTCACGGTCTCCTGTCCGGTGTATGCCAACTACGGGTTCGACTATTGGCAGCAGGGGGGGGACGGTCGCGTCCTGGTCGGTGGGGGTCGTGATCAATTCATGGACGAAGCTGAGACCGACCTCGAGGCCATCTCCGACGCGGTACAGGAACATCTCGATCGCCTCTTGCGCGACGTGATCGGTGTCCGGCATGCGACGGTGACGCACCGTTGGTCCGGGATCGTGGGCTACACCCCCGATGAGCGGCCGATCATCGCCGAGCCGATGTCGGGCGTCTGGGCCATTGGCGGCTATTCCGGAACCGGCAATCTTGTCGGACGTCGGATTGCACGTGGCATCGTCCGACGATTCGTCCGAGGATCCACCACGCTGCTCGACGGGTTCACCCGGTGAAGGGTCGCGGCGGTTTGGTGTATTCCACCGAGCTTGGGCGCACCTGTCGCGAGTGCCACCGGGCGCTCAGCGACTGTCGGTGCCGTCAGCCAGTCGCGCCGGCGGGGGACGGTGTGGTCCGCGTGCTCCGGGAAACGAAGGGGCGCAAGGGCGCCGGCGTCAGCATCGTCACCGGCTTGCCGCTGACCGCCACGCAACTCGCATCGCTGGCCACCACACTCAAGAAGCGCTGCGGCTCGGGTGGCACCGTGAAGGAGGGACGCATCGAGATCCAGGGTGATCACCGCGATCTGCTCGTGACAGAGTTGGGTAAACTCGGCTACGCGGTCAAGCGCGCCGGAGGGTAGATTTGGGCCATTGTGCTTGCTCGCCATCTCTCTTTTCAAGGATCTGCTCATGAAACACGCACTCCGCTTGGTCGCTGCCTTGGCCCTCTTTGCCGCGCCTGCAGCGGCACAGGACCCCATGATGGCAGGCGATCACACCGATCCGGTCACGTCCATCACGAAGATGCAGGACCAGTTCATGGGGTGGATCGTTGCGGCCTCCGAGCAGGTTCCGGCATCGGCCTACGATTTCCAGCCGACCCCGGAGATCCGCACCTTCAGTCAGCTCTTCGGGCATGTCGCCAACTCGAACTTCATGTTCTGCGCGGGGATCAAGGATGAGAAGGATCCCAACACGACCGATTTCGAGAAGGCGACCCGCGCCGAAGTGATGGCCGGCCTCAAGGCCGCGAAGAGCTACTGCGATGACGCCGCGAAGTTCGGTGCCGCGCATCACCATGATGCGCGCACGTTCTTCGGCACCAAGGGTGACGTCACGTGGTTGACGGCCTTCAACGCCACGCACAACGCAGAACACTACGGCAACATCGTCACCTATATGCGCCTCAAGGGGATGACGCCGCCATCGAGCCAGGGCAGCTAGGCCCGCCCATATTTCCGGGGCACGTGGGGGCCCACGCCGATCCGGCGTGGGCCTTTGTGTAGCCGGGTCACATCGCGAGATTCGGACGACTCTCTCGATCACCGTCCGGCTCCCCGTTGCCACCAGGAGTGACCGTGCACCGATTTCGGCTTCCCCATCCGGCCGTGCTCCTCGTCGCCATGATCGGTCTGGCGGCACTCCTCACCTGGCTCGTTCCGGCAGGGGAGTATCAACGAGCGACCGATCCAGCGACCGGCCGGACCGTGGCCGTGGCCGGGACCTACGCGTCGGTGCCAGCGGCACCCGTGGGGGCATTCGATGCCGTGGTGGCGATCCCTCGCGGTTTCATCGAGGGTGCCGACGTGATCGCGGCGATCCTGCTCGTGGGTGCGGCGTTCTTCCTGCTGGATCGCATCGGGACACTCGGTCGACTGCTTGGCTCGCTCGTGCAACGCCTCGGCACACGCGACCAACTGGCGATCCCGATCCTCGTGCTCTTCTTCGGCTGCATGGGCGCACTCGAGAACATGCAGGAAGAGATCATCGCGATGGTCCCAGTGCTCCTGGTGCTCGCGCGCCGGGTTCGGGTCGATGCGATGGCCGTCGTGGCCGCATCCGCCGGTGCGGCCATCGTCGGGTCGGCATTCGGACCGACAAACCCATTCCAGGCGGGCATCGCCCTCACCCTCGCCGACCTGCCGGTACTGCAAGGCGGTGGATTGCGCTTGGCGATGTGGGCCGTGGGGCTTGTCGTTTGGACCTTCTGGATCCAGCGCTACGTGCGACGGACCTCGATGGAGACCATGACTGTTGTCGAAGTTGCGCCCGAGCCCGCGACTCGGAAGGACGCCATTGGCATGCTCCTCGTCCTGGTGCCACTCGCCGCCTATGTGTACGGCGCGCTCAACTGGGACTGGGGCTTCAACGAGTTGTCGGCCGCCTTTCTCGTCGGGGCGGTCGCTGTCTGGATCATCAATCGACTCGGTGTCAATGCGACCACGACGATCCTGCTGGAGGGGACCCAGGCGTTGTTGCCGGCGGCACTGCTGGTCGGCCTGGCGCGCAGCATCTCACTCGTGCTCGCCGATGGTCGGGTGATCGATACCGTGCTGCATGGCTTGGTCACGCCCCTGGCTGGCGTGAGTGCGCACGTTGCGGCGCTCGCGATGATCCCCGTCCAGTCGCTCGTGCACATCCCGGTCTCGAGTGTCTCGGGACAAGCCGCACTCACAATGCCGATCATGGTGCCGCTCGGTGATCTCCTGGGCATTTCTCGTCAGGTCACCGTCCTCGCCTACCAGACCGGTGCCGGATTGATGGAGCTGCTCACGCCGACCAATGGGGCGCTCCTGGCAGTGTTGCTGGCCGCCGGCGTGCCGTTCCAGAAGTGGGTCCGTTTCGCGATCGGCGGCTGGGTGCTGACGACGGTCGTCGGCGTGGCCGGTATCCTGGTCGCGATGGCCATCCGCCTCTAGACCACGAGCGCTCGCCGTACAACCCAATGCCCTATCCTTCCCGGGTTCGCTCCTCGGGCAAGTCGCCGTCGTTCTGGCTCCGGGACGGATCGCCCGGCCGTTCCTCATCACCGCTCCCGGCGAACCCATCACGCAGATGGTCGATGCCCGGATTGTCGAACAGGGTGTCGAGCGACTCGCTGGTGCCGTCGGCTCGACCTGTCACCGTGTCGGGCTCGATGTTCCCGCCGTTGGCTTCGATAATCTCCTCACGAGTCGGTGCCCGTGTGGCATCGGCGAGTGGGTCTGGAACCGGGTTCTCGGATGGCGTAGGTGACGGTGACTTCGGCATGCTCTCTCCTTGCGGGTGTTCACACGATATCTAACCTCGTCGCGCGGTGATCCGATCGATGTGGGTGGCAATCGGCGAGCTATCTTCCCGCGACTTCTCACTTCACGAGGCATCTCATGGTCAAGAAGGCCGCGGTTCCCCCTGGGAATCCTGCCGACGAAGGTGAGGCGACGAAGCCGGCGGAAACGATCCTGAGGCAGGAAATCGCCGTGGGAGCCGACCAACTCGGTCGCCCTGCCGCCGGGCTGTTGCTCTCCGCCGTGAGTGGCGGGCTCGACATCGGATTCGGGCCGATGATGGTTGCCACGGTCGTGGCGCTCAGCCCCGTCGAATCATTGACGTCACGCTTGGTCGCCGCCCTGCTCTACGCGATCGGGTTCGTGATCGTGATCCTTGGTCGGTCGGAGCTCTTCACGGAGCACACCACGCTCGCGGTATTGCCACTCCTCTCGGGGCAGACAACGATTCGGCGAGTGGCGCGGCTCTGGGGATTGGTCTATCTCGGCAACCTGGTCGGGGCGGTCGGATTCGCCGCCCTCGCCGGCCCACTGGGCCGGGCACTGGGCTTGTTCACGGGTGACGACGTCGGGAGGATGGTCGCGCACCTCACGGACTTCAGTCCCTTGGTGATCTTCGGGAGCGCCGTCGCGGCCGGCTGGATGATGGGGCTCGTGTCATGGCTCGTGACCGCAGCGCGAGATACGGTCAGCCAAGTCCTGATCATCCTTCTGGTCGCCGGCTCGATCTCGTTCCTCGGCCTGCATCACTCGATCGCCGGGAGTGTAGAAGTGTTGATGGGCGTGTTCGTTGCCGGTGTCACGGTCACGGCGTTCCTGAAGTTTCTGCTCTTCGCGACGCTGGGCAACGCCGTGGGCGGCATTGTCCTGGTCGCGGGCCTGAAATTCGGCCACGTCACCAAGCCGGGGCATGACTCGAACGCCTGATCCTGGCCGTGATGGCGGGCGTATCAGTCGAGCCGCGGGCGTGAGCCGAGCCACGGCCGTGAGGCCGCGGTGTGGTTCGCACCGCGCGGAGTCGCCTCTCCGCTTTCAGGCCGTCTAGCCGATCAATCCGCGTTGCAACATTTCGCGCACCAGCTCGATGGCCTTGCTGAGTGGCAGCTCGGCGGCGGTGGCCCGGAGCTCGTGAGCCTTCTTGAGTGTCTCGGGGTCGAGGAGCAATTCCTCCCGTCGGGTGCTGCTGGCGGAGACATCGATGGCTGGGAAGATCCGGCGCTCGGCCAGTTCGCGTGAAAGCACCAGTTCGGCATTGCCGGTGCCCTTGAACTCCTCGAAGATCACTTCGTCGGCCCGGGAGCCGGTGTCGATCAGCGCCGTGGCGATGATCGTGAGGGATCCCCCTCCCATTTTCGGGTCGACCATCCGGGCGCTGCCGAAGAACTTCTTGGGGCGCTCCATCGCCTCGGCGCCGATACCGCCCGAGAGGGTGCGGCCGCTCCCCCGATCGATGTTGTTGTAGGCGCGCGCCAAACGCGTGAGCGAATCAAGGATGATCACCGCATCCTGACCGAGCTCGACCCGTCGGCGGGCGCGCTCGAGGGTCATCTCGGCCACGGCCACGTGTCGCTCCGCCCCGTGGTCGAAACTCGAGGCGATCACCTCGCCGACGCCGGCCATCTCCATCTCAGTGACTTCCTCCGGTCGCTCATCCGCGAGGAGGATATACACGTGCACGTCCGGATGATTCTTGGCGATCCCGCGCGCGATGTTGGTGAGGAGGGTGGTCTTGCCGGCCTTGGCCGGGGCGACCACGAGGGCACGCTGGCCCTTGCCGAGCGGGACGAGCAGGTCAACCAAGCCGGGAGTGACATCCTCGCCGCGCTTGAACCCGCCGGCGGGAGTGAGGTGAAGCATCTCGGTTGGATGCATCGCCGAGAGCCGGTTGAAGTCCGGTCGGCCCTCGCACTCTTCCGGGGTGAGGCCGCAGATGCTGGCAACGGTGGCCAAGGCGGGCGCCTTGCCGCCACGCGGTGGGCCGGCCTCACCCTCGATCTCGTCTCCCGGTCGAAGTTTGTAGCGCTGGATGGTCGCTTGGGGAACGAAGATGTCATCGGGACCCGGGAGATAACTGGTGCCTCGTTGGCGCAGGAACCCACCGCCGCGGTCGTTGAGCTCGAGGATCCCGCATGCGACGACCCCGGTCCCGGGCTCGAATTCGGGGGGCGCTTCACGAACCGCCGTCCCGCCACCATTTGATTCTCCCGGCTGACCACCGGACTCGACGCCACGTGGCTTGCGACCGCGGCCGCGACCACCACGGCGTCGGGGAGGGCGGCCCCCACCATTTCGTGTATCAGACATGATCGAGCTCGGGGGAGCGGAGTACCGGGGGATGGACACGCACTTCGAGCGGTGTCCTGGGCATCGAGATGCCGCAAAGGCGGATGACCATCATCGTCCTGGGTCTGGGAAAGGAACCGGCGCCGCAACGAGCGGTCGCACTCGCGCCGACTTCGCGCGATACACCATCAAACCTTCAACTGCACGGGGCCCCGCGCTCATGCCAGACGCAGGCGTTCGCTCACAATCCCCATGGAGGGGCGTTCGCGAGGCGCGCCGACTGGCGCAGCCGATACCCTCAAATAGACACCGTGGCGTCGTTTTCGCCAGCCCCCAGCCCAGTCTCCTTTCATCCCGGTCATGGAGTGACCGGTCCTGGCGACCCAAGTCGGCGGCCGCGGCCAGCCTCTCTGGCGTACCGCCCGGGCCTACGGTTCCCCCTCCACAACGGGCTCCGTCATGCCAATGGAGCCAAGTGTGCCGTGAAGTGCCGGAGCGCCGGCGGCTGCTTCACGATCCGCATGCCGGGGATCGTCTCGCGCCGTTCGTGCACGTAGGCAATCGCCTCGGCCAGATAATCGACATGACTCTGCGTGTAGACCCGGCGTGGGAAGGCGAGGCGCACCAATTCCATGGCGGCCGGCTTCTCGCTGCCATCGGGTTGCTGGCCGAACATCACCGACCCGATTTCCACCGAGCGAATGCCCCCCTCAAGGTAGAGTGCGCACGAGAGTGCCCAAGCGGGATATTGCAGCGCGGGGATGTGTGGCAACATCGCGGCGGCATCGATGTACAGCGCGTGCCCGCCCGGTGGGCGGACGGTCGGCACACCGATCGCCGCCAGGCGGTCGGCCAAGTACGCCACCGATCGGATCCGGTAGCGAAGGTAGTCCGCATCGAGCGCCTCGTTGAGGCCGATGGCGATCGCCTCGAGATCGTAGCCCGCCAAGCCGCCGTAGGTCGGGAATCCCTCGGTGAGCACGAGGTTGTCGCGACAACGTCGGGCCAGATCGTCGTCATGCAGACCGAGAAATCCGCCGATGTTGGCCATGCCATCCTTCTTGGCGCTCATCGTCGCCCCGTCCACTTCGGCAAACATCGCCTCGGCGATGGTGCGCGGTGTCGCATCCTGCCAACCCGCCTCCCGCTCCTTGATGAACCAGCTGTTCTCGGCGAACCGGCATGCGTCGAGGATCAAGGGCTTGCCCGCCGCCCTGCAGAGGGTCTTCACGGCCCGGATGTTCTCGAGCGAGACCGGTTGCCCCCCCCCCGAGTTGTTGGTCACCGTCACCATGACCAACGGGATCCGTTCGCCATCGTGGTGCAGTGCCCGCTCGAGCGCCACCAGATCCATGTTGCCCTTGAACGGGTGCTCCAGCGCCGGCGTGCGCGCCTCGGGGATCGGCAGGTCGAGCGCCGTGGCGCCGCGCGCCTCGATGTTCGCGCGGGTGGTGTCGAAGTGGGTGTTGTTGGGGACGATATCCCCCGCATTGACCATGGCACCGAAGAGGATGCGCTCGGCGGCCCGACCTTGGTGCGTCGGGATCACATGCGGGAACCCGGTGATCGCCTGCACGCTTGCCTCGAAGCGATAGAACGAATCGGCACCGGCATAGGATTCGTCGCCCCGCATCATGCCGGCCCACTGGGCCGAGGACATCGCCCCCGTTCCCGAATCAGTGAGCAGGTCGATCAAGACATCGCGCGCCCGCAGGAGGAAGAGGTTGTGGTGCGCCGCCTCCAGCGCCTCGACGCGCTCCGCGCGCGTGGTCTGGCGGATCGGTTCGACACTCTTGATGCGGAACGGTTCGATGATGGTGGTCGGGGAAAAACTCATGCGGACTCCACGCGTCGGCGCCAGTAGAGGAAGACCGGCACACCGGCGAGCAGCAGGCCACTGCCGATCAGGGCGTTCCCGGGATTCGAGGTGATCGAACCCACGACGACATAGATCGCCGCGAGAATGAACAGCAAGGTCGTGATGGGGTGGAGCGGGACTCTGAACGGCACCGGGCGGTCGCCATCGCGACGCCGCAGCACGAACAAGGTCGCCGCGGTCAGCCCAAAGAAGATCCAGTCCGCGAACACGACATAGTCGAGCAATTGGCCGTACGTCCCGGAATAGAGCAGGATCACGGCCCAGATGCCCTGGAAGACAATCGCGGTCACGGGGGTCCGCCACTTCGGGTGCAGTCGGGCGAAGCTGTTGAAGAACAGCCCGTCCCGCGCCATCGCCTGATAGACGCGAGGCGACACCAGCAACACCAGATTCAGGAACCCGAAGGTCGACGCGACGATGCCGAGCGCAATCAGGGTTCGGCCGGCATCACCCGCGACACTGGCCATCGTGTCGGCCGCTGGGGCGATGCTGCTGGCCAGCCCGGTCACGCCGAGCGCCCTGAGGTAGGCGAGGTTCACCAACAGGTAGGTGACCGCGACCACACTGACCCCGACCATCAGCGCCCGTGGCAGATTTCGTTCCGGGTTGATCATTTCCTCGGCCACGAAGTTGGTCTGCTGCCATCCGCCGAACGCGAAGAGAACCGGGACGAGCGCCGCACCGATCAGGAGAAGCAGTGAGCCTTCCGGCCTGACCGCGACCGTGGTGGCCAACGGTGTCGGCGCCGCGAGCAGTGCCGTCCCGACGAGGATCGCGATGGCCAGGAGCTTGAGCACGGTGAAGATGTTCTGGCTCCACGCCGCTGGGCGCACCCCGACGATGTTCAGCAGGGTGAGGAAGACGAGTGCGCCAGCCGCCATGGGTCGCTGCGCTTCCGTCCCGACGCCGATGAGCGCGACGGCGTAGCCGGCGAAGGTCATCGCCACGGCGGCCGCGGCTCCGGTGGCGATCACCAGCAAGAGTGCCCACGCATAGAGAAAGCCGGGCAGCGGGCCGAAGGCCTCACGGAGATAGGCGTATCCTCCACCTGCCAACGGGCGTCGCCCCCCCAGCTCGGCAAAGACGAGCGCCCCGATCAGCGCCACCACGGCGCCGAGTCCCCAGACGGCCAAGGTCAGCCCCGAGGTCTGGACTCGCGCCGCGACCACGGCGGGGTTGAGGAAGATCCCCGATCCGATGATGCCGCCAATCACCAGCATCGTCGCCGAGAAGAGTCCCAGCCGACGGGCGTATCCGGTCGTGGTCATGGTCGACCTGTCGTGGAGGGTGGAGATGGCAGGTGGGAGGATCGCGCCGTTCCCCCCCGGGGCGCAAGCCGATTGTGGTCCACCGAGCATGAGCGCCGGGTCAAGGGCGCTACTTTTCCCCGGGAGGGCGCCCAGACGGGGTGTCCTCCAGACTTCGTCCCCAGGTGGCCGATCCCCATGATGCGTTCCATCCTCTTCTGGCTCTCCGAACGCCAGTCGATCTTCAACTTTGTGCGCCGGAATCGCCTGGCACGCAGCATGGCATCCCGATTCGTGGCGGGAGAGACGGCGGAGGAGGCGGTGAACGCCGCACTCGAGCTGCAGGCGCGTGGCATCACCACGACCCTCGACCTCCTCGGCGAGAGCGTCACCTCCTTCGACGAGGTCGATACCGCCACCCGGACCTATCTCGAGATTCTCGACCGTCAGCACGCCGCCGGCATCGAGGCCAACGCCTCGCTCAAGCTGACCCAGTTCGGTCTCGATCTCGACGAGGCCCGGTGCGAGCAGCATGTTCGCCAGATCGTGGCGCGCGCCGAGAGCCTGGGGGGATTCATCCGGCTCGACATGGAGGGGTCCGACTACACCGAGCAAACGCTTGCCTTCCATCGGCGATTGGCGGTCGATCATGCCGCCAGCGTCGGGGTCGTCATTCAGTCGTCGCTCCGGCGGTCCACCGCCGACATCGAGGCGCTCAACGCCAGCGGCACCCGGGTTCGTCTCTGCAAAGGGGCCTATCTGGAGGACGACGACGTCGCCTTTCCCGACAAGAAGGACGTCGACGCGCACTATGTGCGCCTCATGCAGATGCTGCTCACCAGTCAGTCCTATCACGGACTCGCCACTCACGACGAGGTGATTCTCGCGCAGGCAAAACAGTTCGTGACGGAGCGCGGCATCTCGCGCGATCACTTCGAGTTCCAGATGCTGTACGGCGTTCGGCGCGATGTGCAGGACGCGCTCGTGGCCGATGGCTGGCGCATCCGCGTATACATCCCCTTCGGCACCCACTGGTATCCCTACCTCATGCGGCGACTGGCCGAACGTCCGGCCAACATCTTCTTCATCGTGGGGAACATCTTCAAGGAGGGGAAGCGCCGCGCGTGAAGGAGATTACCCTCGGTGGATATATGGCGGTCCACGACCGCGCCGCCGCCTTCGAGGGCAGCGATGGCCGAGCCTATTCCGTGGCGCTCTGGGTTGACGACGCGCCCGACGAGCGTGGTCGCCTCGCCGGTGCGCTGCTCTTTGTGCGCTGGCGTCCCGACGGGAGCGAGCCGGACGGTCACCTCGAGACGGAGTGGCTGGTTCGCGGTGCCACCGCGCAAGATGCCGAGTCCCGACTCGGGGCCATCTCGCTCTACGATGCGAAGGGGCACCTCGAGGACCTGATCCTGGCCCAGCAAAGCGGCGGGTCATGACATCGCTGCCGGCGGTGGTGCTGGCACGCGAAGGCGGCAGTTACCGTGTGCTCCTCGGTGGGATCGAACGGGTGGCGGTCCTGCGCGGCAAGGCGAGGCAAGATCGGGATCGGGCCGTCGCCGGCGACCGGGTGCGCATCGATCCCGCGACGATCACCGAGGATGTCCTCGGGATCGACGGTGTGGAACCCCGCACGTCGCTCCTGTCACGGCGCACACCCGAGGGCCGCGGGCAACGCCCGATCGCCGCCAACGTCGATCAGGTCATGATCGTCACCGCCACGACGCGTCCCGAACCGCTGCTCCAACTGATCGATCGGTTGCTGGTCGTCGCGGAAGCCAACGAACTGCCGGCGCTGATCGTGGCCAACAAGGTCGACCTGCTGAATGCCGATGCGCTCCGCACGCATCTCGCCGCGACGGGCTACCCATTGCTCGAGGTCTCGGCGCATACGGGTAGTGGACTCGCCGCGCTCGCCGCGCGACTCTGCGACACCGAATCGGTCTTCACCGGTCCGAGTGGGGCAGGGAAGTCGTCATTGCTCAATGCGATCGAACCAAATCTCGGACTGCGCGTCGGCGAGCTCTCGGTCAAGGTGCAGCGTGGCCGTCACACCACCACGACGGCAACGATGATTCCGCTGATCGCCGGGGGATTCGTGGTCGATACCCCCGGCTTCAGTGAGGTTGGGGTGTGGGATGTGCACCCGGATGGGTTGGCGGAGTACTTCCCGGAGTTTCGCACGCTGATAGACCAGTGCCGATTCGCCGATTGTCACCACGTCAGTGAGCCGGGATGCGCGGTGCGAGAAGGCGTGGCGGCGGGGACGATCCCGGAGACGCGTCACGCCAGTTACCAGGCGATTCTCGCCGAGCTCAAGGCCGTCCCTGAGGCCTGGGAGTAGTTCAGCTCGACGACGGTCGGGCCGCGAGTCCGGCTCCCAGCCGACACGAGGTCTCGCCCGCTGCCGCAGTGGCGCATGCGGTGGCCCGCGGTAGGGTATCGGTGGTGTGCAGCACGCTCAACTGTTCGCCGACCGCCCGCCAGCACGCGTTTCGATCGATGCCCTCGGGGACTTCGCGGCAGAAGGCGATGCCGGTGGTCGGGTCGGCGGTGACATCGATGAAGTTCTTGACGACCCCCACAAAGCACCATTGTCGCCATGCCGGATCACCGGTTGCACATCGGTCGATCGACGCCTTGGTGTCCATCACCGTGACGCCGCTCGCATTGGTGCCAAGACTGGTGTAGCACACGTCGCGGACCGATGTTGGCGTTCGGTCGCAAGCCGCCGCGGCCTTGGCGAAATCGTAATCGACCATGGTGAGCAGGATGCCACCCTGTCCGAGATAGCAGGCGCGCTGATAGCGCGCCCCGAGGACGGTGCACGGGTAGAGGGCATCGCTCGAGTCGCGCATCTGGAATGGCGCGGGCATGGCCGACATCGCGCCGTGATCCATGGTCATGCCGTGATCATCGCCGGTCTGCTCGAGCGCACGCATCGCGGTGTGGTGTCCACCCGGGGCCGACGCGACGGCATTCTCCATGATGGCGCCGCCGTAGCATGACTCCTGATCCCACGATCCATGCAACCAGTCACACCCGCCGAGCGCACGGGGTAGATCCCAGGCCCAGGCCATCTCGAGGCCATGGCCGAGGCCGTGCAAGCATTGGAAGCGCAGCCAGCTGTTGGTGCCGACCGGCGCAATCGCATCGCAGAGGCCAACGACGCGTGCCGAATCGACGTCCCCCGACGCGGTCAGGTAGGACTGAATCACGCCGTGATAGCACCCGGATTGATAGAGCGAGGTGCAGCTCGCGAAGACGTCGGCGACCGACCGTCCCGGGCGCCAGGCCCGGATCCCGATCACGTGCGTGAACATGTGCCCGTTGGCCGCGATGTCGTGGTTCTCCTGCCCGAGTGCCTCGAGGGCACCCAGCGCGAGGGCCACGCGCCCATCGGCCGATAGATTGAGGAAGTAGTCCTCGTAACAGCTCTGGCGTGGGTCGTCGCCGAGCGCCTGGCAGCGCTGGCTCGCCAGGGTCGCGAGAGTGGTGGTGTCGGCGGCCGCGGTGGCGGCGTTGACGCGCGCCGCGAAGGCGTCGGGCGGTTCCTGTGACAGGTCGGTGCCGCACGCCGCGAACAGGGACAGTGTGGACAGCACCAGCAGGCCGTGGCGGATGCTGCGGATGTTCATTCCCCCCCCTTGACTCCGGGCGTGCCCCGGCGCGTCCAGCGATTCGCATCGCGTTGTTCGACCTTCGTCATCATGCCCTCGAATGCCACCTCGAGGTCGATGCCCTCCCGATTGGCCATGCAGATCAGCACGAACAGGATGTCGGCCATCTCCATCGCGAGATCGCCCTCCGGCTCGTCAGGTTTCTTGGTCTTCTGCCCGAAGCGGTGATTCACTTCGCGGGCCAGCTCGCCGACTTCCTCGGCAAGCCGTGCCATGTTCGTGAGCGGATCGAAATAGCCCGCCTCGAATTGCGAGATCCACTGGTCGACACGGCGCTGGTGGTCGGTGAGGGGCATGGGAGCTCGAGAGGCGAGAGGCGAGAGGCGAGAGGCGAGAGGCGAGAGGCGAGAGGAAATCTACCTCGCTTCACGCTTCTCGCTTCTCGCCTTTGACCCCCACCCGCTCCCGCCATCGCCGTGCGGCCTCGCGATCCTTGTCGGTCGCGAGGGCCGGATTGAGTCGGTCGATCACCGCCGCCCATCCCAGGCTCTCGGCGTCGTTGCGCAGATAGTCGCCGATGACCTTGATCACCTCGAAGCCGCGGCGGAGCTGAAAGGACAAGGTCGGGTCACGCCGCTTGCCGGCCACCACCTGCGCGACGTAGCTCTCGGGACTGAGCACGGTGGCCACCTTGTGGTAACCACGCAGCCGGGCACCGGCCCTGATCCGCTTGAGGCCGAGCTGGTCGACCACCTTGTCGCGCGCATGGTAGAGGGCAGTGCCAATTCCCTGCCCGCGTTGCTCTGGGTCAGCCATCACCTCGGCGCCGTACAGCGTCATCCCCAGCGGATCGTGTGTCGAGAACATTCCATTCGCCGTGATCTCGCGCCAGGGCCGATCGAGATGCGCCAACTCCCACTTGAGTCGGAGCGAGGCCGCCATGCCGACGACCTGCTCGCTGCCATCCGCGTGCGGCATCACCGCGACGAACTGCCCCTCCGGGAACAGGGCGATATGCGCCAGCAACTGTGCCGGTGCCCACGCGGCGCCCGCGCCGTAGATTCGGGAACTCAACTCGATGATTCCGGGCATGTGCTCGGGGCGAGTCGACCTGACGCGGAGCCGGTGCGTCACAATCGCACGATCTCGGTGGTGGTGAGCACCGAATGGGTCGTGGCGGCATCGCGCAGCGGCAGCACCGTGCCGGTCTCCCGCGAACGTCGCAGCAGGTCGAGGTCAAGATCCGCAATCACCATCTGTTCCTGGTTGATCGTTCCCTCGGCGAGAATGCCGTCTCGCGCAAACGCAAAGTCCGACGGCGTGAGTACCGCGGCCTGGCCATAGTTGAGGTGCACCGCCGGTACCATCGGCAACGAGCCGACCGTCGACGATGTGATCACGTACATCTGATTCTCGATGGCGCGCGCCTGGGCGCAGTAGCGCACCCGGAGGAATCCCTGACGGTCATCGGTGCACGAGGGCACCACCAGCACGTCGGCGCCGTTCAGCGCCGCCGCCCGCGCGATCTCGGGGAACTCGACATCGTAGCAGATTGCCACGGCGAACCGCCCCCAGTCGGTCTCGAAGACGGTGAGCCCCTCGCCCGGGGACACGACCCACTCCTCCTTCTCGAAGCGGGTCATGTGCAGTTTGCGTTGCGGGTGCCATCTCCCGTCCGGCCCAAACACGCGGCACTCGTTGTGGATCCGGTCGCCCTCGGCCACAGGGCCCGTTCCTCCGACGATCCAGACGCCCTCGCGCTTCGCGGCTTCACTCAGCAGTGTGGTCACCGCCTCGACCTGATCGGCAAGATCACGAACCTGCTCCCGAATCGGCCGTTTCACATTGCCGAGCGTCAACAACTGGACCGAGAAGTACTCCGGGAACACCACGAGACGGGCCTTGTAATCGGCGGCGGTCTCCACGAGCGCGTTCACCTGATCGGCAAACGCGGCGAAGGTGGGCACGGGCCTGAGGAAGTACTGCAACGAGGCGACTCGAAAATGGGACACAACGTCTCCGGACAGGGTATTCGGCAGTTGGGGTTCACTTGGAGGATAAGGGGAGTGAGGGCAGCGCCTCTCGCCGCCGACTTCCGAGACCAACCAGCAGCGCTAGATTCTTCCCATCCCCTCCTGCCTCGGGATGTTCACCAACGAAAGGCATCTGATGCGGTCGCGCGATCGAATTCTCGGCAATCTCGAGCAGATCTACCGCGAGTCCTACGATCTGGCGCGCGCGAGCGACTCCGACACCCGGATGGCCGACCTCGAGAATGCCTACATGCGCGATCAGCTCATGCTCGAAATCCTGCTCGACATTCGCGACCTCTTTGCCGTGGCACCCGCGGCGGCAGAGCAGGGGAAGAGCGCCCTTGAGAAGCTCGAGACGCTCCGCCGCTTCGCCCGCCGCTGACCCGGAGACTCCCGCATGCCCCGCACACCGTTGCTCGCCGTACTCATGCTGGCCCTGAGCTGCACCGACGCCCAACCGAAGGCCGATCTGGTCCTGTTCGGCCCGGTATGGACCGGCAACGCTGATGCTCCCACCGCCCAGGCCGTTGCAGTACGAGGCGATCGTATCGTGGCGGTCGGGGACTCCACCACGATCGCGGCCCAAGTCGGCGCCGAAACCGAGGTGATCCATACCAATGGGATGATTGCGCCGGGGTTTGCCGATGGGCACATCCATCTGCTGGATGGAGGCCTTCAACTCGCCTCGGTCGACCTGCGCGATGCACAGACTCCCGAGGAGTTCATCCGCCGAATCGCCGCGTTCGCCAAGACGCAAGCGGCGGGAGCCTGGATCCTCGGCGGGACGTGGGACCATGAGAATTGGGGCGGCGAACTTCCGACCCGCCAATGGATCGACTCGGTGACACCTCAAAACCCGGTGTTCGTGCAGCGGCTCGACGGCCACATGGCCGTCGCCAATACCGAGGCACTTCGGCTGGCGGGCCTCGATCGCTCGGTGGCACCGATCCCCGGTGGCACGATCATTCGGGATGCCCGAGGCGACCTCACCGGGCTCCTGAAGGACGAGGCGATGAATCCGGTCTTCGCGGTGATTCCGGCGCCCTCGCCCGCCCAGGCCGATTCGGCCGTCGCGGCTGCGATGCGCCATGCCAACAGCCGGGGTCTCGTGGCCGCCTCGGCGGTCTCCGCCGGACTTGAGATCGCCGCAACCGGCCGGCTCCGTGCCAAGGGGCTGCAGACGATCCGCCTCAGCTTCTACCCGCCGCTCGCTATGTGGCGATTGGTGGCCGATTCGGTCGCGGCACACGGCCCGGGAGACGAGTGGATCCGGGTCGCCGGCGTGAAGGGGTTCGTCGATGGGTCACTCGGCTCGACGACGGCGCTGTTCTTCGATACGTACCTCGATGACCCCTCGAGTCATGGCCTCATGGTCACCCCAATCGATTCGCTCCGTCGATGGATCATTGCCGCCGACTCGGCCGGCTTGCAGGTCGTGGTCC
This sequence comes from Gemmatimonadota bacterium, assembly GCA_039933845.1. Classification (GTDB taxonomy): domain Bacteria; phylum Gemmatimonadota; class Gemmatimonadetes; order Gemmatimonadales; family GWC2-71-9; genus Palsa-1233. Next base: position 17,999 of record JBDTNH010000013.1, on the reverse strand, counting down.
ACGCGATCGGCGACAGCGCCAACGCGATTCTCCTCGACGACTACGAGGCCGCTATCAGCGCAAATGGGTCGCGGGATCGTCGATTCCGGATCGAGCATGCCCAGCACCTGCGTCCCCAGGAGATTGCCCGTATGGCGCGCGACAGCGTCATCGGGTCGATGCAACCGTACCACGCCGCCGACGATGGCCGTTGGGCAGCCAAGCGGGTCCGTCCCGACGTCCTCAAGGGCACCTACGCCTTCCGATCCATCCTCGATGCGGGTGGTCGGCTGGCCTTCGGCTCCGATTGGTACGTCGCGCCGCTTGATCCCCTCTTCGGGATCTGGGCGGCGGTGTCGCGGGAGACCCTCGACGGCGCCAACCCGGACGGGTGGTACCCGGAGCAGCGGATCACCGTCGAAGAGGCCCTCATGGCATACACCGCGGGCAATGCCTACGCCACCTTCGGCGAGGCCGATCGCGGGACGATCAAGGCTGGCATGCTCGCTGATCTGGTTGTGATCGACCGCGATCTGCGCGCGATTCCGGCGCATCAGATCCGCGACGCGGCCGTCGAGGCGACCGTGGTGGGGGGCAAGGTCGTGTATCGCCGTTCCGACGGGCGCCGGTAGCGGTTCCCCTTCCGGATCCGGATCGGGATGGGCATCTTTTTCTCATGGCTACCAAGACTTCTTCCCGTCAGCGGACCGCGCCTCGCCTCGAGAAGGCCGAGCTCCTCGATCTCTATCGCGTGATGTACCTCTCGCGCCGGTTGGACGACAAGGAGATCCAGCTCAAGCGCCAGAACAAGATCTTCTTTCAGATCAGTGGCGCGGGACACGAGGCAGTACTCGCCGCCGCTGCCCGCATTTTCCGCGCCGCTCACGACTGGTTCTACCTCTACTACCGCGACCGCGCGCTCTGCCTCGGGCTGGGCATGACCGCCACCGAGCAGCTGCTCTCCGCCGTCGCAGCGGCCGAGGATCCGAACTCGGGTGGTCGCCAGATGCCGTCGCATTGGGGGCACAAGGACCTCAACATCGTCTCGACCTCCTCGCCGACCGGCACCCAGTTCCTGCAGGCGGTCGGCGCGGCCGAGACCTGGCTTCGTGCCTCCCAGGACGAGCGGCTGGCCGAGTACACCCAGGGTGACGAGGTGATCCTCTGCACCACCGGTGATGGCACGACCAGTCAGGGCGAGTTCTGGGAGGCGCTCAACACGGCGTCGAACCTGAAGCTTCCAGTCGTGTTCCTGGTCGAGGACAATGGCTACGCGATCTCGGTGCCGGTCGAGGTGAACACCGCCGGTGGCTCGATCAGCAAGCTGGTGCGCTCGTTCCCCGGGTTGCTGGTCGAGGAAGTCGATGGTTGCGACCCGATCGCCTCGATGGCTGCGCTCCAGAAGGCGCACGACTACGCCCGTCAGCGGAAGGGGCCGGCGCTCGTCCATGCGCACGTGATCCGACCCTACTCGCACTCGCTGTCCGACGACGAGGTGCACTACCGCACCACCGAAGAGCGCGAGGCCGATGCCGCGCGCGATCCGATCAGCAACTTTCCCACGTGGCTGATCGCCGAAGGGATGGCGACCGAATCCGAACTCGAATTGATCCGGACTCAGGTCAACGAGGAGGTCGAGATTGCGACCGACATCGCGCTCGCCGCTCCCCAGCCGGCACTCGATTCGGTCTACGACTATGTCTACTCGCCCGACGTCGACCCGACCGCCGAACAGTTCGACACCGAGGACGATCCGCAGTCGAGTGGCGACCCGACCACCATGGTCGATCTGCTCAACAGTTGCCTGCGTGACGAGATGGCGCGCGATCCGCGTATCGTCATGTTCGGCGAGGATGTCGCGGACTGCTCGCGCGAGGAAAACCGCGAGGCCGTGAAGGGCAAGGGTGGGGTCTTCAAGGTCACGTGGGGGTTGCAAAAGCAGTTCGGCGGCACCCGCGTCTACAACTCGCCGCTCGCCGAAGCGAACATCATCGGCCGCGCGATCGGCATGGCCACGCGCGGACTCAAGCCCGTGGTCGAGATCCAGTTCTTCGACTACATCTGGCCGGCGTACATGCAGATGCGCAGTGAACTGGCGCTCATGCGCTGGCGCTCGAACAACACGTTCAGTGCGCCGGTGGTCGTCCGGACCACGTATGGCGGCTACTTGAAGGGTGGCTCGATCTATCACTCGCAGACCGGCGCCGCGATCTTCACCGGCGTCCCGGGGATCCGGGTGATCTGTCCGAGCACGGCTCTCGACGCGGCCGGCCTGCTGCGTACCGCGATTCGCTGCGAGGACCCCGTGCTCTTCCTCGAGCACAAGCATCTCTACCGGCAGACATACAACAAGGGCGCCTATCCGGGTCCCAACTTCATGATCCCGTTCGGCAAGGCCAAGATCGTGCGCGAGGGGACCAACGCGACCGTGATCACCTATGGCGCGGTGGTGCAGCGCACGATCCAGGCTGCCAAGGATCTCGAGGAGGCCACTGGTCAGCGGGTCGAGGTGATCGACCTGCGCTCACTCAATCCGGTCGATTGGGACACCATCGGCACCTCGGTCCGGAAGACCAATCGGGTCATCGTCGCCTACGAGGATTCGTTGTCGTGGGGCTACGGCTCGGAGATCGCCGCGAAGATTGCCGACGAACACTTCGCCTGGCTCGACGCGCCGGTGCGTCGTGTGGCCAGCACCGACACCTTTGTGGCCTACGCCACCGAGCTCGAGGATGTGATCCTGCCGCAGGTGGCGGACCTCAGGGCGGCGATGGAAGAGATTCTGGCCTTCTAGGAGAGGCTCTCCCTGAGTTCCGTCGCCGCCTCGATCGCATGATCGACATCGCGCGACAGCGCGCGCGCTTGCTGGGTCGCATGCGTGAGGTCGCTGCCCACCGCGCCGATGCCCTTCTCGCGGAGGCGGAGGAGATCGAACCGAATCCCCTGCATGGCCAGCGCCTGACTCTCGAAGCGCGCGCGCATCTCGTCCCGGCGCCGGATCAATTCCTGGCAGCTCCCGCGCTGGCGCTCGAGAATGCTGATCTGCCGATCCCGCTCCTCACCCTCGGGCTTCTCCTGGAGGCGGAGCATCTGCATGTCGATCCGGTGGACCTGTTCGTCGGTGATGGACGAATCGAGACTCTGCAGCGTGAGCGCCATCTCGTGCGCCTTGGCGTAGAGGTTCTCGACCGTCTCCGGCATCTCCGCCACCACCGCCTTGTCCGCATCGCTCAGGCGCGACATGAGCGACTGGATCGCCGCGCGATCGCCGTGGATCATCATCATCTGCTTGTGGTAGGTCCCGAGTTGGTCGGCCCGCGGGGTGCCCGTCAGTCGACCGGGCCCCTTGGCAGAAACGGCATCGGGAGCGTCGGGGCGGTTCAGGATGTCACGCCAGGTGTAACCGGCCTGCCACAGGTCGGCGTACTTCTTGAACATCGAGAACGACATCCAGGCCACCGGGAACAGGAACCACGGCGTGTCGAGCCCGGTCATCATGTTGACCATGAAGAGGCCCCCACCGACGGCCGCGGTCCGCGCGAACTCGGCGCGCGCCACGCGAACCACCTTTGGCTCGCCGGTCTCCGGGAGCTCGAGCTCGTTCTTCCGACCACGAGGGCGATTGCGATCGGGGCGCATGGTGTCCCGCGCCAGATCCCGGCCGCCGCGTGTCGGCCGATCAACCAGGGCCCGCGGTTCGCGCCGCGCCGGTGGGGCAGGCGAGGGGCGTTCGGTACGTTCCGTGGGGTTCGGTCGACCCCCGATCGGCCGCCGGAGGCGATCGCGATTCGGTGTGGTGACCCGTTCCGCCGCCTTCCACCCCAGGCCGGTGGGACGATAGCCCGAGACATTCCGGTTCTCGAGTGCCCGACGGAGCGCGTCAGCCGAGGCCCACCGATTCTCCGGATCCTTCTCGAGGCAGCGTGCCACGGCCAAGGAGAGGTCCTCGGGGACGTCGCTGAACTTCTCGTGCAGCAGCGGAGCGGGCTCGGTGATGTGCTTCATCAGGATGCCCGCCACGGTGGGCGCGTTGAACGGCAACTCGCCAGAGAGCATCTGGTAGGTGACGATCCCGAGCGAATAGAGATCGCTGCGACCATCGATATCGCTCTCGCCCGCCGCCTGCTCCGGCGACATGAACGACGGGGTGCCGATCGCCATCCCGGCGCTGGTGAGGGTCGCACCGATCGTGCCCGAGAGGGCCTTCGCGATGCCGAAGTCGGTCACCATCACGCGTCCGCGCTGGCCCTCGAGCAGGATGTTGTCGGGCTTGATGTCGCGATGCACAATGCCGACGCCATGTGCAGCCGAGAGTGCATCGGCCGTCTCCTTCATGATGCGGCGCGCCTCGTCGGCCGGCATGCGACCGCGGCGCCGGATCCGCGCCGCGAGTGACTCGCCCTCGATGAGGCCCATGACGAAGTAGACGACGCCGTTGCCCTCGCCGACGTCGTGAATCGGCACGATATGCGGATGGGAGAGTCGGGCCGCGGTCTGGGCCTCGCGCGTGAATCGCTCACGAATCTCCCGCTGGAACGCCAGTTCCGGCGGGAGCGCCTTGATCGCCACACGGCGTTGCAAGCGCTCATCGCGCGCGCGGAAGACCACGCCCATGCCGCCCCGCCCAATTTCGCCTTCGAGCGTGTACGAGTCGCCGAGGGCGTCCCTGAGGAGAGTCGGTAGTTGAGATTGCCCCGCGTCGGTCATCCGTGGTCCGGTTTGGAGGGCTGCTCGAGGTGACAACCCTCGAATCTGCACGGAGTTGATCGTGCGAGCAACATGCCGGATGATACCTGCCGTGGGGGCAGGATCGCCACCGTTCGTTCAGAAACGTCTGTGCCGCGTTGGCGGGATGCCCCGCCGATCAGGCAGGGTGACCCCCGAATTGGCTGGCATGACCGATGCTCGTTGGGGGGCAACCCCCGGGATCGGGCCCCTGCCTTTCCCCTGACATACACAAGGAGTATCCGTGACCGACCGACTGACACTTCCCGTCCTTCCCCTGCGGGATGTGGTCCTGTTCCCCGGTGTCACCGCCCCGATCGGGGCCGGACGCCCCATGACGCTGAAGGCCATCGAGGCGGCCATGGCGACGCCCGAGAAGCTGGTCTTCGCGCTCTCGCAGCGCGAGAATGTCGAGCAGGTGGCCACCGAAGGGCTCTACCGCGTGGGCACCATCGCGCGAATCGGCCAGATTCAGCGCGGGATGAGCGGGATGCAACTCCTGCTGCACGGAGAGCAGCGCGGCATGGCGCTCCAGGTCACCGAGGAGAACGGGCATCTGGTCGCGACCGTGCGCCAGATGGACGATCTGCCGGCGGTCGACGCCGCCGACCCGAACTTCGAGGCGCTCCATAAGGAGCTCCGGGCCCGCGCAGCTGAGCTGGGCCAGAAGTCAGGGCTGCCGGAGGACGTGGTCCAGCAGGTCCTGGAGGGCGTCGATGACGCCGGTCGATTCGCCGACCTGGTGGCCGGTTATCTCGACCTCGCCGCACCGCTGCGCCAGGAACTGCTCGAGACCCTCGCGGTCGACGAGCGACTCCGGCGGGTGTTGGTGCATGTGCAGCGACAAATCGCCGTGCTCGACGCCCAGGAGGACATCAAGTCGCAGGTGCAGGAGGAGTTGGGTGAGCGGCAGCGCGAGGTGTACCTCCGCGAGCAACTCAAGACCATCCGGCGCGAGCTGGGCGACGAGGACGACGGCACCGACACCGATGAGCTCGGCGAGCGGCTCGCCGCCCTCGACCTGCCGCCGGAGGCGCGCAAGGAGGTGGATCGTGAGCTGGGCCGGCTGCGTCGCATTGGTCGGGAGTCGATGGAGTCCCAGGTCATCCGGACCTTCCTCGAAAATGTGGCCGAATTGCCCTGGAACGATCGGGATGACGAACACTTCGACATCCCGGCCGCCCAAGCCGTTCTCGATGCGGATCACTACGCCCTGGGTGATGTCAAGGATCGCGTGCTGGAGTTTCTGGCCGTGCGCTCGTTGCGCGCGCAACGTGAAGTGGTGCGCGCGGACGACGCCGAGCCCGACACGTCGGAATCCACGGACAGCCACGCGGAGACGGCAGCCGCGGTCACTGACACCGATGAGTCACGGCGTCGATCACCCATCCTGCTCTTCGTCGGCCCTCCCGGGGTCGGCAAGACCTCGGTTGCCAAGAGCATCGCGCGGGCGATGGGGCGGAAGTACGTGCGCGTGTCCCTCGGCGGTGCACGCGATGAGGCCGACATCCGAGGCCATCGGCGCACCTACGTCGGAGCGATGCCGGGACGGATCATCAACGGCCTCAAGCAGGCCGGCAGCCGCAACCCGGTCTTCCTGCTCGACGAGGTCGACAAGCTCGGCATGTCGTTCCAGGGCGACCCGGCCTCGGCCCTGCTCGAGGTGCTCGATCCGGCCCAGAACGACTCGTTCACCGATCACTACCTCGGCATCCCGTTCGACCTGAGCGAGGTGATGTTCATCGCGACCGCCAACGTGTTGCAGAATATCCCGGCACCGCTGCTCGACCGGATGGAAATCGTCGAGTTCTCCGGCTACATCGAGGCGGAGAAGGTGGCGATCGCCGAGCGCTATCTCGTGCCGCGCCAGGTCGACGACGCTGGCCTGACCACCGAACAGATCACGTTCAGCGGTCCGGCACTGCTCGAGCTGGTGCAGCGATACACACGGGAGTCGGGGGTCCGTCAGCTCGAACGGGAAGTCGGTCGCGTGGCGCGAAAGGTCGCTCGCCGGATTGGGAGCGGCGAGATCGCGCGTGAGGATGTCACGCCGGCGGTCGTGCGCGCACTGCTCGGGCGGCCCAAGCTGCATCCCGAGGAGAAGAACCCCCACGACCAGGTCGGCACGGCCACCGGGATGTACTACACTCCGCAGGGGGGGGACATCATGTTCGTCGAGGCTTCGACCATGCGCGGCAAGGGCGAACTGGTCCTGACCGGGCAGCTCGGGGATGTCATGAAGGAGTCGGCCCGTGCGGCCTGGACGTACGCCCGCGCCCACGCCGCTGCACTGCATATCGCCGAGGACCGGTTCGACCTCGACGTGCACATCCACGTGCCGGCCGGTGCGGTGCCGAAGGACGGCCCGAGTGCCGGCATCACGATGGCGACGGCGCTGATCTCGTCACTGTCGGGTCGCGAAGTGCGGCACGATATCGCCATGACCGGTGAGGTGACCCTGCGCGGCCGCGTCCTGCCGATCGGTGGTGTGAAGGAAAAGCTGCTCGGTGCACTCCGGGCCGGGATCCGGCACGTGATCATCCCTCGGCTGAACGAGCCCGATCTCGATGACCTTCCCGAGGAAGCCCGCAAGCTGCTCGAAGTGCATCCCGTCGACGAACTCGGTGAAGTGCTCGCGTTGGCACTCAAGGATGTGCGGTACAGCGAAGGGAAGCTGCTCTTCGGCGACGAGAACCCACGTGATGTGGTGGCGCTCAGCAGCGGATACCGGCACTAGCAAGTGAGAAGTGAGAAGTGGATCGTCACGTTCTCACTTCTCACTTCTCACTTCTCTACCCCATTTCGACCCGATTGCGACCGGCGCTCTTGGCGCGATAGAGCGCCTGGTCGGCGGCGGTGGCGACATCAACGGCACCTTGCCCGGACCCCGGGAACGTGGCGACGCCAATGCTGACGTGCAATTGGATGTCCGGACCACCGCGACTCTTGATCGGTGCGCCCTCGAGTGCACTGCGCAGCTTCTCGGCGATCACTCTCCCGTTCGCCGGCGGGCACCGACGCAGGATGATTCCGAACTCCTCCCCACCGTATCGCCCGATCAGGTCGGAGCCCCTGACGCATCCGCGGAACACGCGGGCGACATGCATCAGGACCTGATCGCCCATCAGGTGACCGTGGGTGTCGTTGACCCGCTTGAAGTGATCGAGGTCGCACATCAGGAAGCAGATCGGTTCACCATGCCGACCGGCAAAGGCGATCGCATGCTCGAGCTCGGCCATCAGGGTGGCGTGGTTGAGCACGCCCGTGAGTCCGTCACGGTGCACCAGTTCGCGAATCCGGCGACCGCGCTCCGTCCGCGTGAGCACCACTTGGGTGAGGTGGGCGCGATCGATCGGCTTCGCCAGGAAGTCATCGCCGCCGGCGCGGAGCCCCTCGAGTTCGTCGGCCACCGATTGCCTTGCCGTCAGGAATACGATGGGCACCAGTGCAAGGCGCGGGTCCTGCCGCATCAGGCGGGCGAGCGCGTAGCCGTCGACGTCGGGCAGGTCGACGTCGAGGAGCACCAGGTCGGGCGTCTCGTTGGCCAGGGTATCACGGGCGACCTGCGCGCTACCACAGATCGACACGCGCGCATTGATCTGGCCAAGCCACGTCGCGAAGAGCTGGGCCTGGCTCGGGTCGTCCTCGACCACGATCACGTGTGCGGGCGGCGCACCGATCGTCGCGAGGGCCCGGGCGTACTGTGACAGGCCACGTGGCAGCATTGCCGGGCCGAAGACGGCATCGACGCCGGCCGCGGCGGTCCGCAAACGGTCATACCGTTCGGCACGATCGGCCAGGACCACGGCCCGCGGACGGTCGGGGGTGGCGGCCGCCCAGTAGCGCGCGAGCGCCAGCGGGTTCTCGCCCAGCTCCGTATCGATCACGACCAAGTCGGGCCGCTCCGAGGGCGGCACGCTCCACGGATCGATGTCGGTCTCGTGGATCGTCACCACGAAGCCGACTTCCCCCAACGAGCGCTCGACCTCGTTCCGCACCGGACCCGGGAGCATGAGCAGAATCGCCCGATACCCGAAACCGGGCAGGCGTGCGGCAGGTGCCGGCATCCCGACGAGCTCGGACGACGCGTCGAAGGCCTCCTTCAGGTCGAGGAGCGCCTGCTCGAACACGTCGGCGTCCTGCGGGGTCGGCTTGGGGGCGGTCATGATCCGTTGCTCGGCGATGCGCGCCACCTCGGTCACCCGCGGCAGCCCATAAGACCCACCACTGCCAGCCAGACGATGGAAGCGAGTCTTGAGCGAGTCGAGCGCATCGGGCTCGCCGGCGCGAAAGGCCGCCAGGTCCTTGCGGAGCTCTGCCAGACGTTCCGGGGCCTCGCGGATGTACTCCCATTGCAACTGGACCAGCGGGTCGTCGACCCCCCCCCCAAAGGCTGCCATCTCCGACTCGCTCACCGACCCTCCATCAAGGCATCGATCGCGCGTTCGGCGGCCGCGACAAAGGCGGCCCCCGTCCCGAAATGCCCGGTGAAACTGTCGGCCCGACGCGCACCGATCACGGCGGCGCGATCGTCGATCACCAGCAGCACCGGGTCGCCGGGCCACGCCGGAGCGGGAATGATCTCCGTGATCATGCCCGGGATCGGCACCTGCGCCGTCGAGGCCATCCTCACGCTCAGTCCGGCCTGCAGTACCTGGCGCAGATGAGGCCCAAGCGCGACACACCCATCGGGTGGCGCCAGCAGAACCACCCGCGTCTCTGCCCGGGCGATCTCATGCCCCATCAAGTGCACCGCGCCACGAGCGGAACTCAACTCCACCAGCGTCGGGGTGTCGGGCACCGCGAGCGAATCGAGTGCCCGGTGCAGTCCGTCGAGGGCATCCCCCTGCGCATTGGCGAGCCGAGCCAACAGGGTGCTGGGCGGTTCCGGGCGGAACCGCTTCGGCCGACCCTCCTCGACCCGGGCGGCACCCTTCGTGACCAGCCCCTCGAGCGCCGCGTAGACATTGGCACGCGCCAGACCCGCAGCCTTCGCGACCGTGTATCCGGTGCCTGGTCCCTCGGTCAACAAGACCTCGTAGATCGAAGACTCCGTCGGGGTGAAGCCGAAGGGCGAGAGGTCGACGCGGTCGGTCACGTCACGAATACTCCAGCTGCCAGCCGAGCCGCTTGGCGATCAGAGCGAGGCGGAGCGTGATGTCCGCCTGCCGCGCGGCGAGCTCGCCATCATCAGCCGCGAGCGGCCAGTAGTGGTGGGTCACCGGCGATGCCGCCTTGGGCTGCGATCGGAGGTTCTTGGGGTGCCAGACCCCATCGGCGTCAATGTCTTCCACCAGGCTCGCCAGGAACGCCGACGCAGATGGTGAGGCGTGCACCTGACCCAGGCTCGCCAGGAGCTCGGTGAAATGCAGAGCGAGTGGGATGTCCTTGACCACGCCCTTCGCGTCGACCTCGATCGGGTCGCCGAGCATCAGGTGCGTAGGCCTGAGGGTGGTATGGCCGACCGTGATCATGAACGATGCCGCCGGCACCGGCTGGGCGAGGTACTGTCCGAGACGCTCCACGAACCCCGCGCGCTCCCGCTGCAGGGCCGGCATCGCCGCCAGCATCGCGACCGACCACCAGCTCGGCGGGGTCGCCGCGGGATTGAGCTGCCAGGCACTGCCGCCGCGCGGGATCAATGGCTCCGCGACGATATCCGATCGGAGATAGGCGGAAACGGCCGAGATCACCTTGTGCGCCGCACCGCGCAGGCGCGGGTCGTGTTGGTGTCCCGCCTCGGCGAGTGCGGCCGCGGCGCCCTCCCGAATCAGGTTTCGGTACCACTCCGCCGTCTCGGGGTCTTCGAGGGTCGAATCGAAGAACTCGCCATACAGCAGCGGGTCGTCGTCACGCGAGAGGGTTCGGAACAGGACTCGATCGGCGAGGCGAAACGGCCGGGTCGTGGTCGGCACACCGAGCTCCAGCAGCCGACGGTACTGCGCCACCGTCCCCGGTTCCTCGGTGTTGTCCCGGGTCGAATTCTGCCAGGCCAAGAACGAGCCACCCCACAGACCGTTCGCCTGCTGACGGGTGGTGACTTCGGAGACCTGAGAGCTGAGGACGACAGCCCTCAGGGCCTCGACGAGGGTCTGAGAGGGGACCGACCCCTCAGGGGCCAGATCCTGCAAAGCGCGGCAGCGGATCGAAGGGCCACCGTTCTCGAGCAACCAGGTCAGAGGGACGCGATGGGACGTTGGCAGCATGGAAGTGTCCAGGATCAGCTCCTCACCCGTCGGGGTGGTGCTCCGGTCCCCGGCGCCGCGAACGGCGCGTCGGCTTCAGGGCGGAAAATGTGAGAATCGTTGCGGGTAATACTACGCAGGAATGGCGATTTATTCAATGGCGAAATCATCGACCATCGTTACTACACGTAGTCGCTGAGTGTACTACGAAAAATCGTCGATCTCAGGAATCATCGTAGACCGCTTGAAGTCCTTTTTTCTGCTACCACAACAGTAGTAGTAGTATATAAAACTACACTACGAGTCACGGTGCCGGAGAGCAGGTCACCCTCGCGACCGCACCGGAAGCGAAGAAGCCACGCTCCGATATCAGCAGGAAGTCCCATCCCTGACCATCCCAGGCAATACCCTCACCCTGGGGCTCGACTCCGAGGATGTTGCAGTGGGTCCACCGGTGAGGGGTGAGCCGCCCGCTGGTTGGGTGACGGTCGAAGAGGTAGATGTCGCGGTAGGTGCGAATGGCGACTCGGGCGTAGGTCGGGTCGATGGCCAGCCCGGTCACCAGCCGACCCGTCCCGGCGTGGGGTGTGATCGGCAGGGTGTCGAGCATGATGGCCTCTGCCCCCTCGGCACGACCCCACGACCGGCTCGGAACGGTGAACGCCACGACCGCTCCACTCCGTCCTTTGGTGACCAAGAGCAGGTCACCACCGGGTAGCACCCCAGTCGCCTCCACGTCGTGCGGATGATCAGGATACCGCACGGTCAAACGCTCCGCCTGAACCCGCAGGCCGCCAGTCGGCCCTGGCAGGAGCGGCTCCGGGATCCGGTAGATGGTGACGCTCTCCCGGCGCTCCCCATTGTCCCCGGTATCGGCGATGTAGACGCATCGCTCCGGACCACATGGGCCGAGGCCGACCGACTCCCAATCGACATTGGTCGCGTCGATCATGGTCACCCGGCCACGGAGCACACCGGTGGAATCCGTTGCCAGAAGTTCGGGGGGATTGCCGGAGTCGCCGATGGTCCAGTAAATCCCGGGATTGGCCACGCTCGCAACGGCTCCGCTCGCCTCGGCGAGTGCCTTGGCGGTCGTTCGACCGGTGATGCGGAGAGATGGCGGGTTGATCGTCTGCCAGCGGTCGGCGGCGGCCGCCTGTCCAGATGCGCTCCGGCAGTTCAGCAACGTCGAGACGACAAGGAGGCCGCCCAGCCTCCGCATGATCAATCGGTGCCCTTCGGTGCCTGGGCGTGCAGCACCTGGACATACGCCGCCACGGCGCGGATCTGCGCATCGGTGAGTCGGGATCCACCTCGAGCGGGCATCACCTGGCCGCTGACCGAGTGGCCCGCGTCGATCCCGGTCGAAATCATTTTGATGATCGCCTCGAGTGAGCCGTCGTGATGCAGCCACTTCTCCTTCCCGGCATTAAGCTGGGTCGTTGGGCCGAGCATCCCCTCGCCGGCGGTCCCGTGGCATCCCATGCAGAGCCCCCGACCCTCAAAGAGCAGCTTGCCCGCTGCGATCAACGCGCTGTCGGGGGGAGTCTGCTGTGCCTGCTGACTGACCAGCGCGGGTGTCGCGAAGCAGAGCAGAGCCACCGCACAGGCGAACGAACGCAGCATCTGGTCTCGTTTCCCATCTGAAGGAGGGTCACTCGACGCCACCAATTGCGGGCGCGAGGTGCACCGACGAAGAATAGTGTGTTACGATTCCGCCCCGTGAGAATCGCAATTTCAACTGGTGGGGGCGATGCCCCCGGACTCAACGCGGTCATCCGTGCCGTGGTGCTGACCGCGCACGACCGCGGCTGGCAGACGGTCGGGATCCGTCGAGGGTTCCACGGTATCTACGACGGCTCTGGCGTCCTCGATCTCGGTCCCGAGCAAGTCCGAGGTATCACCCACCTGGGTGGCACAATCCTCGGCACGACCAATCGTGGCAACCCCTTTCGCTGGCCCGAGACACTCCCCGACGGTACCTGCATCGAGCGCGACCGGTCGGAGGAGCTGCTCGCGGCCTTCCGGCGCGAACGGATCGATGCCTTGGTCTCGATCGGTGGCGACGGCTCCCTCGCGATTGCCACCGAGCTCTGGCGGCGTGGCCTCCCCGTCGTCGGTGTGCCCAAGACGATCGACAACGATGTCGTTGGCACAGAGACCACCTTTGGCTTCGAGACCGCCGTGGCGACCGCCACCGACGCACTCGACAAGCTTCACTCGACCGCGGAGGCGCACGACCGAGTCATGGTGGTCGAGCTGATGGGTCGCCACGCGGGCTGGATTGCACTCCACAGTGGCATTTCGGCGACCGCCGACGTGATCTTGATCCCAGAGATTCCGTTCGACATCGAGAAGGTGGCCGAGAAGATTCGCGACCGGGAACGGACCGGCAAGCATTTCGCGATCGTCGTGGTGGCCGAAGGGGCAGTGCCGGCCGGCGGGAGCGTCGTGCTCCGGTCCCGGGCGACCGTTGGTGAGAACGACCGTCTCGGCGGCGTCGGGGAGCAGGTGGCCACTCGGATCGCCGAGTTGACCGGCAAGGAGACCCGCTCGCTCGTCCTTGGGCACTTGCAGCGGGGCGGATCGCCGACCACCTTCGATCGGTTGCTGGCGCTCCGTTTCGGGTCGGCAGCGATCCGGGCCATTGCCGAGGGCGACTTCGGAACGATGGTCGCCTTCAACCCGCCCAGCGTGGTGCGGGTGCCACTTGAGGATGTGATCGGCCGCACCAAGACGGTTCCCCTCGACTCCGGGGTGATCATGACCGCTCGCCATCTCGGCATTTCATTCGGCGATTGACTCGATGAGACGCCAGGACCACACCGGGGCCGCGCGAGCGCTGGCCCTGCTCCGCGTCGCGGCGGGATCAGTCTTCCTGATTGCCGCCGCGGGAAAGGTCACCTTGTACCCACTGATCGCGGGGATCCCGCTCCCGGTCGTGAGTGCAGGTTGGCAGCGCGAACTCCCGGCCCGACTCGCGAGTTGGCTCAGCCAGCACCCCGACGGGCTGATCGGTGCAATTGTCCGCGACGTGCTCCTGCCGCATGGCCACTTCGTGGCGGGCAGCATCGCCTGGCTCCAGCTGTTGGCTGGACTACTGCTCGTGATCGGTCTGTTCACACGCACCGCGGCGCTGGTCGCTGGGATCATCGCGCTTGCACTGGCCCTGGCCGCGAGCTCCAGAAGCGGCGTCGACGCGCGGCCTTACCTGCTGCTGCTGGCGATGTCGGTGGCGTTCATTCTCGGGCGGGCCGGTGACGTGTTTGGGCTCGACAGCGTCCGCGACGAACGTCGCCGCTTCCGCGACCTCTAGGGGCGCCTGACTTTTCAGGGACGTCCGTCAGGTCGCCCTTCGGATCTCTGTCCGATCCAATTCTCCATCATCACCAGCCCGTGCTCGGTCAGTACCGATTCGGGATGGAATTGCACGCCCTCCATCGGCCACTCGACGTGACGCATCGCCATCACCTCGCCATCGTCCGAGCGACCGGTCACGCGGAGCGTCGGTGGCAGGGTCGACTCGATCACCGCGAGCGCGTGATAGCGTGTCGCCAGGAATGGCGAAGGGATCCCCGTCAGGATTCCCGATCCGTCATGCTGCACCGGCGAGGTCATCCCGTGTCGCGGGTGCCTGGCGCGGGCGACCGTCGCGCCGAGTGCTGCAGCCATCACCTGATGCCCGAGGCAGACGCCGAGCAGCGGCACGGTTGGGCCGAGGGTGAGGACGACCTCCATGGCCAGGGGACAATCCTCCGGTGCGGACGGCCCGGGCGAGAGGATGATGCCGTGCGGGGCAAGCGCGATCAACTCGCTGAGCGTGATGGCATCGTCACGAATCACCAGAGGCGTACCGCCGCACCTGGCGACGTACGACGCGAGGATATGCACGAACGAGTCGCGATGATCGAGCAGGGCAATCATGTCTCGAGACCCAGCGTGCCAAGCAGTGCTCGGGCCTTGTCGAGGGTCTCGAGGTACTCCGCCTCGGGATCGGACAGCAAGGTGACCCCCCCCCCAGCGTGGACCGCCACCTGATCGCCGACATGGACCATGGTCCGGATGGCGACGCTCAGCCCCAGGCTGCCATCCAGGCCGATCCAGCCGATCGTACCGCAATAGACCCCACGCGCCACGGGCTCGTGCTCGGCCAGCACCTCCATGGCGCGCAGCTTCGGCGCACCGGTGATCGAGCCGGCTGGGAAGCAGGCCGCGATCAGGTCGAGCGCATCATGTCGCTCCCGGAGCGTGCCGGTTACCGTCGAGGAGAGATGGTGCACCGTCACGTGCGAATCGAGCGTGCACAGCTGCGGCACCTCGACGCTCCACGGCTCGGCAACGCGCAACAGGTCATTCCGCACCAGATCGACGATCATCACGTTTTCGGCGCGATCCTTTGCGCTGGTCACGAGCGCGCGTGCGAGGACGGTATCGCGGTCCGGGTCGGCATTGCGCGGTCTCGTGCCCTTGATCGGACGCGATGCGATCCTGCGCGTGCCGGCGTCATAGCGCAGGAACGATTCGGGCGAAGCGCTCACCATCGTGCGCCCATCACCCGGGAGGAGCGCGGCGTGCGAGGCCGGTGCCGCGATCCGCAGGCGCCGGTAGAGTGCGAGCGGGGTGTCTGGACATGCGACCACCCAGCGCTGCGAGAGATTCGCCTGGAACATCTCACCGCTCCGCACCGCCTCGATGATTGCTGCGACGGCCTGTCGGTACGCGTCAGGGGTGTGTGAGCGCGCGATCGAGGGGCCGTCGATGGTCGATGGTCGATGGCCGTCAGATGGAGGATCGTCTGTTGGGGCAGCGAGTCGTGACAGCACGATCTCGGCGCGTTCCCGTGCGCGCTCTCCGCTCGCGGTGCCCAACCGATCAATTCCCGTCGAGATCAGCCAACACCGGCCCTCCTGATGATCCCACACGATCACCCAGTCGTGGAGCGCAAACTCGCCGTCATCGCGAGTGAATTCATCCCGTGCGGTATCAGGCTGGTGATCGAAGGCCGCGCCGAGTTCGTAGCCGAGCCAGCCAATCCAGCCGCCGGCGAACGGGGGCAATCTGTCGTCGCCCCCGGGCCGCCACGTTGACCGGATCCGCTCGGCCAGCATGGGCCAGTCCGCCGCCGTGACCGTGATCCGTTCGAGTGGATCGGCCGCGAGGTAGGACCACCTGCCGAGGTCGGCGTGATCGGCGACGCCTTCGAGGAGGGCGGGGTGGCCAAGGGCGGCGAGTCGTTCGTACGCCGAGAGTGGCGTGAGGGCCGTGTCGAGCTCGTGGACAGTCGGCAGGTTCAGGCCATCCCCCGCGCGGTCATCCGCTCACCCAGTCGCTCGTCTGCCCCTCGAGTCCGGGGAATCCACCACTCGGACGCCACATCACACGCCGTTCGATCTCGCGAGCCATTTCGAGATCCTTGTCGGTCACGCCACCGGCCGAGTGGGTCTGGAGTGAGACGTCGACCTTGCCCCAGTGTACCCCGAGGTCAGGGTGATGGTTGCCGGCCTCGGCGACGAACGCGATCGACCCGACCACGAGCATCGTGCTCTTCCAGCCGTCTGTCTTATAGGTGCGATGGAGCCAGCCGCCGTCATGGCGCCAGCCAGGGAGGTCGGCCAGCTCCCGTTCGAGTGCGGCGCCGTCGTGGAGTGGTTCGTTCGACTTCATGCAGACGTGCTCCTGATTGGGGTACTTCGTCGCTCAAGGCAGGCAGTGTCGCCAGGTGGCCGACTGGCCAACCGATTCCTCGACCTCGAGCTCGAGCGCGGTGATCATCGCGCCTTCGGCCGCAAGATCACGGATCACATTCTCGCCGACCCACTCCGCCAGCATCTCGGCGGTGGTGTTGCGGACCGGCAGCATGGCACAGTCCTTGGTCGGGAATCGATACGTCGGTTCTCCGAAGTAGTCGACGAACGTCGCGTCGCCCTCGGTCCGGAACGCGAGCTTCGGATTCTGGACGGGGAGGAGGACCCGGTGGTCCATGATGTCGACATAGCGCCGGACCACGCGCTTGAGGATCGCGAAGTCGACGACAAACAGGCACTCCGCGTCGATTGGCCCCTCGACCGTGATGCCGAGCCGATAGTTGTGGCCGTGGAGCGACTCGCAGGTGTGCCCGCGGAAGGTGATGAAATGGGCGGACGAGAAGACCAGATAGTCCTTGCTCACCGTCACCGTGAAAGACGCCACGTCTGCTCCTCGCCTGGGTCGACTCGCGTGCCATGAAACGGAGGAGAAACCTAACCGACCGCGCTGTCGAGCGACTGGACACTTGGACCGGAATTTCGACACTTCAGCGACTCGGGCGATTCCCAAGTTGTTGCAATGCAGCGACTTAAGTGTGGCACGAGACTCGCATTCTCTGGCGCGTGAGCAGCAGTTCATTCCCGAAGGAGCACGCCATGCGCAGCACACACCTCGTATTCGTCCCCCTCGCACTCGCCATGATCGCGAGCCCGGTCGAGGCCCAGATCTCCGCCACGATCCACATCGGGCCCCAGCGCAACTATCCCCCAGCCGTCGTCTACCGCGAGCCGCCGCGCGTGATCGTGGTCGACTACCAGAGCCGGAACTTTGGCAAGTGGAAGAAGTCGGCGCGCTATTGGCACCCCGTCACGATCTACGTCCTTGGCGGACAGTACTACCAGCAGCCGTACCGCGACGCGCGTCCAATTGTGGTGTACAACTACAACAACAGCTACTTCCAGGCCCCGCGCGACCGCGACTGGGACCAGTACCGGGTGCGGTACGAGCGAGACTACTGGCAGACCGACCGCCGGGACGATCGCCGCGATGATCGATCCTATGATCGATATGATCGGCGTGATGATCGCCGCGATGACCGCTATGACACGCGCTACGATCGTGGCGATGACCAGCGAGACGATCGGCACAGTCGGGTGGTGATTCGTGACGACCGGAGCAGCCGGAACACTCGCGTGGAGGTCCCCTCCGCTCGGCAGAACAGCAATGCCCGCACGGCGCGGCCGAGCACGAATGCTCAGGCAACCCGCGCGGCACCGTCCCGGCAGGGGAGCCAGAACGCCAGGGCGCGTCGGAGGAACTAGGTCGGTAGGCGAGAAACGAGAAACGAGAAACGAGAAACGAGAA
>JBDTNH010000012.1:0-35375 GCA_039933845.1 Gemmatimonadota bacterium | reverse complement strand
ACATCGATGTCGGCAAGAACATCGGCGCCGAATTGCAGACCGACCAGGCCGAGGCAGACAAGCGGATCGCGCAGGCCAAGGCCGAGGAGCGGCGGGCGCTCGCGGTGGCGATGGAGCAGGAGTTCAAGGCCGAGGCGCAGAACCAGCGGGCCAAGCTGATCGCCGCCGAGGCGGCCATCCCGCTCGCGATGGCCGAGGCCTTCCGAAGTGGCAATCTCGGTGTGATGGACTATCAGAAGTACCGTAACATCGAGGCCGATACCGAGATGCGTCGTTCGCTCGCGTCGGGTGAGACGCCCAGTTCGCCCGAGAGCTGATCGATGGATCTCGGGGTTGTCCTCACACTGGGCGTGCTCTATGCGGTCCTCTCGTTCATCGGGAAGATCGCCAAGAGCGGGAAACCGTCAGACCCAACCGCGCCGCCGCGCGCGCGCGTACCGGGTCGGCCGGAGACGCTCGAAGATCTGCTCGCGGAGATGCGCGGGCAGGTCGAGCGGGCAAAGCAAACTCAGGCTGAGCCCGAGGCGGTCTCCCGTGAGTTGCCAGGGCGGGTCGTCGGTCGGGAGCTGCGCAGCTTCGATGACGGCGCGGAGGCCGTGGCCGCCAGTCGAATCAGGGAAGCCGCATCACGAGATCATGCCCTGAACGCGGCCGACCACGCAGCATTTGATCGCAAGATTCGGCGCGTCGCGCCGGTGGTCGTGGTCGACACGCGTCGGCGCGACGCGCTGCGCAAGGCGGTGGTCTGGAGCGAGATTCTCGGAACGCCGAAGGGTTTGCGGGAGGAGTGAGGGTCAGCTCGCATTTTCGATCATCCGATACCCCACTCCAGGTTCCGTGAGCAGGAGTACCGGGTTGGAGGGGTCGTCCTCGAGCTTGTTCCTGAGCTGTGCCATGTACACGCGCAGGTAGTGCGGATGCGCAGCGGCTGACTGGCCCCAGACCTCCGTGAGCAGGCTGCGATGTGTCGCAACCCGTCCGGCCTGCCGCACCAGCGCGAGCAGCAACTTGTACTCCGTTGGCGTGAGGTGAATCGGCTCACCATCGCGGGAGACAACTCGACGTACCGGGTCGACGTGCAACCCCCCAGCAGCGAATTGCAGTCCGCGCTCGCCATCGATCGGCGCGCCGGCATGACGCAATGCCACACGAATTCGTGCGAGCAGCTCCTCGACGGAGAACGGCTTGGTGAGATAGTCATCAGCACCGGCATCGAGGGCGGCAACCTTGGCACGATCCTCGCCGCGTGCCGAAAGCACGATGACGGGCGTGCGAATGGCGGGACGCAGGGTGGTCACCAGATCCAGTCCCGGGCCGTCGGGGAGGCCGAGGTCGAGCAGGATCAAATCTGGCCGATGGCCGAGGGCGTGCGCCAGCCCGGACTGGAGGGTGGCTGCTTCGATCGTGCGATACCCGGCGGTATGGAGCGCCGCCACCAGGACGCTGCGCACCGGCGCTTCGTCGTCGACGATCAGGATCAACGGGGCGGCGATCGCCATACTCAGTCGGTGTCCTGTCCACTGGGGGGGGGAGCCGGTGGATCGCCAAGTGGCAATCTGAGGTTCAAGGCGGTGCCGCCGCCGGCGCGTGATCGGACCCGGATCGTGCCACCATGCGCGATCATGATGCCCTGGCAAATGGAGAGGCCGAGGCCGAGCCCGGCGGTCGAAGGCCTGTCCTCGTGCATCCCGCCGCGCGCAAAGCTGCTGAAATCCGTCCCGAGCGCGGTGGGCGTGAATCCTTGTCCGCGGTCCGCGACCTCGATCTCCAATTGCGTGCCCGCCACGCGCCCGCGAATGTCGATCCTGGTGCCGACCGGTGTGTGGCGGATGGCGTTGTCGAGCAGGTTGACGAGCACCTGCTCGAAGAGCAGCTCATCGATGAACACCAGCGGAAGGTCGTGGGCGAGCGCCACCGTGAGTGGATGGCTCGCGATCCGCTCCGCAACCCGATGTCGCGCCGTCCCCACCACCTCCTCGACCGGTTGCCAGGTGGCATGGACGGGGACCACACCGCTCTCGAGGCGGACCATCTCCAGCAGGTTGCCAATGAGCCGGTTCATCCGGTCTGCCTCGTCATGAATGGTGCGCAAGAGGCGGACGCGCACGTCGGCTGGAATGTCGCTGGCCGGCTCAAGCAGCAGGGTGCCGGCCGCGCCCTCGATCGCGGCGAGGGGCGTGCGGAGGTCGTGCGAGACACTGCTGAGCAACGTAGTGCGGAGGCGCTCTGCCTCAATCTCGATCTGAGCTCGCTCGTGCCGCACCCGCCAGCGATCGCGGTCGACATGGAGCCCAAGTCGGTCGACGAGCGCATTGAGCATGTCCATGGGCAGCAGCTCACCCTCCGGATCGGACGCGGGTGAAATGACGACAATCCCTCTCGGCGGGCTGCCGATGCCAATGGCCTGGACGAACCAACCGTCGACGCTCGTGCCGTGGTCAGATGTCTCCGCAAGGATCGGCAGAAGGGCATCTCGGATCCCGTGATCCGACGCCTCAATGGGGATCGTAGTGGCCACCTCCTCGATGTCCAGTACCTCGTCCGCCAGAAGGACACGTGTCTCGCGACCAATCGCATCCGCCAGGATGCGGGCGGCCGCCCCGACCATCACCACGGGGTCACGGATCTCGCTGAGCTCATCAGTGAGCGCGAGCGCGGCATCTGTGACGATCGATCGACGGCGACGTGCCAGCGACTCCTCCCGCAGCCGAGCCGTCAATTGGCCCACCGCCAGTCCCACCGCGAGCATGACGACGAAGGTCAGCAGATATGAGGCATCGTCGACGGACAAGGTGTAGTACGGCGGCACGAACAGGATGTCGAAGGCGGCCATCGCGAAGAGTGCAGCCAGCGCCGCTAGGAACGGTCCCGTCCGGCTCGATGCCACGACCACCGCCAAGAGCATCAGCATCGCCAGGTCGACCGTCCGGAGATGCGTCCGCAACGCCATGCCGAGGACGCCCGCGAGGATCAGGGGCACGAACAACCAGGCGCCCACGAGGAGGTGCCGTCCACTGGAGGACGGAGTGGATCCCGCCGTCGTTGCGTGGCCGAGGTGAATCATGGTGTGCACTTCCCCCGCTGGATGAACGAAAGGGACCACTCCCTTCCTCCGAAAGTACGCGTGGTCGCCTCAAGATTCCGTCAGGATCCGCGCCGACAGGTTCCGCTGGGGTGGGTCACGGTCGACCTTGATGGCTTACACCAATCCTGGATGGCGTTTCATGAGGGCTGTACCCGCGAGTCGACGTCGCCTGGCCTTGCTGTCCCTTGGCGCGCTTGGAGTGGTCTACGGCGACATCGCCACGAGCCCGATCTACGCGGTGCGCGAATCGTTCAGCCCCGGCCATGGACTCTTGCTGAGCCAGGCAAACATTCTGGGCGTGCTCTCCCTGATCCTCTGGTCCCTCATCATTGTGATCACCCTGAAGTATCTCGTCTTCATCCTTCGGGCCGACAACGACGGGGAAGGCGGCATCCTCGCCCTCGCGGCCCTCGCGACTCCCATGGGGGTGCGCGACTCCGGAGCACGGCAGGCGCTGGTCGTGCTGGGTCTGGTTGGCACGGCACTCCTCTTTGGCGATGGCGCGATTACTCCGGCGATCTCCGTGCTTAGTGCCGTCGAGGGGCTCCGAGTGGTCACCCCGACCTTCGCCCCGTATGTGGTCTGGATCACGGTCGCGATTCTCATTGCCCTGTTCAGAGTCCAGCGCGTCGGTACCGGACACGTGGGCCGACTCTTCGGACCGTTGGTGCTGCTCTGGCTCTTGGCGTTGTTCGCGCTCGGGCTGCACCAGCTGATTCGAGAACCTTCTGTGCTCAAGGCCTTTGATCCAAGGTGTGGCTGGGCCTTCTTCGAGACGAACCGCCTTCGCGCATTCGGCGTGCTCGGTTCAGTCTTCCTGGTCGTGACGGGGGGAGAGGCGCTCTATGCCGACCTGGGGCACTTCGGACGATTTCCCATTCGGGTCAGCTGGGCCACCTTGGTGCTTCCTGCTCTGATGATGAACTATCTCGGGCAGGGGGCGTTGCTGATCCGGAATCCGGCCGCCGCCCGCGATCCCTTCTTCCTGATGATGCCAAGCTGGTCGGTGGTTCCGATGGTGCTCCTCGCCACGGTCGCCACGGTCATCGCCTCGCAGGCGTTGATCTCCGGGGCGTTCTCGCTCACGATGCAAGCGGTCCAGCTTGGACTGCTCCCGCGCGTGGCGATCTATCACACCTCCGATGCGGAGTCGGGTCAGATCTATATCCCCGCCGTCAACTGGGCCCTGTTCCTCGCCTGCATCGGGCTCGTGGTGGGCTTCGGGAGCTCCACGGCCCTGGCCGGCGCATATGGGGTGGCGGTGACCACGACCATGGTGCTGACGACGGTACTGTTCTACATCGTGGCACGGGAACGGTGGGGCTGGCCGAAGCGCATGGCCATCCCGCTCTGTGTTGCGTTTCTCCTGATCGATCTCAGCTTCTGGCTGGCAAATCTCGCGAAGATCCCCGACGGCGGCTGGGTTCCCCTGGTCGTGGGAGGGGGATTGTTCGCGATCCTCATGATCTGGCGTCGTGGCCGACGCCTGCTCCGGAACGCCACCAGCCGAGGGGCGATTCCAGCGGCCGATTTTGCAGCCGCGTTGTCCGGTCAATCCCTGATTCGGGTGCCCGGCACAGCGATCTTCATGATCAGCGAGCATGGCGTCACTCCGCCCGCGTTGCTGCACAACATCAAGCACAACCGCGTCCTGCACGAGCGAGTGCTGCTCCTGACCGTCGAAACGGCCACGCGCTCCCATGTCCCGCAAGCGGCTCGGGTGGAATCCCGAGAGATTGGAGCCGGGGTCGCCGAGGTGATTGTCCGGCTCGGTTATCGAGATGACCCCGATGTCCCGGCGATTCTTCGCAGCCATGCGGATGTCGACGCGTCCCTCATGACGGAGCCCGTCACATACTTCCTCGCGCGAGAGACTGTCGTCCGCTCGAAGCACAAGAAACGGTTTGGATGGCGGACCCCGATTTTCGAGTTCCTGAACCGTAATGCGCGTCCCGCGAGCTCATTCTTCGGGCTGCCACCGAACCGCGTGGTCGAGTTGGGTCAACAGGTCGAACTATGAGCGTTCCGCAAACGCCACCTCGTAGTTCCTGATCGCCTGCGTGATCAGTTCCTCCGCCACCCGACGATCCTCGAACCCCTGACTCTCGGTCCGGGTCCCCTCGAGATCCTTGTACACCTGAAAGAAGTGCTCGATCTCCCGGAGGGCGTGCGGTCGGATGTCGCCCAAGTCCTGAATCGATCCCGCAAAGGGATCCTTGGTGGGCACCGCGATGATCTTCTCGTCGTTCTCGCCCCGATCGATGAGCTTGAACACCCCCACCGGTCGAACATCGACCAGGCATCCCGTGAAGACCGGTTCGCTCATCAGGACGATGATATCCAGCGGGTCGCCGTCGTCGCCGAGGGTCCGCGGGATGAACCCATAATCGCCCGGATAGTGGACAGCACTATGCATGACCCGATCGAGACGGAACACCCCGAGATCCTTGTCCAATTCGTACTTGTTCCGGCCGTGGGCCGGGATCTCGATCACGGCAGTGACCACCTTGGGCACATCCGAGCCGGCCGGGATATCATGCCAGGGGTGGAACGGGCGGGGCGAGAGCATCGGCAGTCCTGAGCAGAAGTGGGGCGCGTGTCGCAACAATTCTATCCGGGTGGCAGTGTCGACGCTTGCCCCCGGTCGCCCGTTCCGGCGATCTTCCCCCCCGACGGCCCGAGTGGCGGAATGGCAGACGCAGCGGACTCAAAATCCGCAGCCGGCAACGGCGTGTGGGTTCGACTCCCACCTTGGGCACTTGGAGCACCGGATTCGATCAGTTGGTCAGCATGCAGGCTCGTACACGTCGCCGTTCCTCCCACCCGACCGGAGCGTCATGTCCCTCTCAGTCTCTATCCGCGTTGCTGATGCGGCCGATCTCGCTACCCCCGCATTGTTCGTCCCGGTATTCCAGTCCACCGAACTCCCGGCTGGCCTCGCCGGGCTCAATGCTGCCATCGGCGGCGGACTGGCCTCGGCGTGGGCTTCGGGCGACTTCACGGGCAAGACTGATGAGACGGTGCTGGTGCACGGACGCGGCAGCCTGACTCGCGTCGTGATGCTGGGGATGGGCGACGCTGAGAAGGGGACGGCCAGCATGATCCGCCGGGCGGCGATGACCGCCGGCAAGCGCGCCCGCACACTCGGTGTCCCGACGGCCGCATTCCTTGTGCCGACCTCGACGCTCCCGGCCCGCGATTTGGGCCGTGCGATCGGCGAGGGGCTCCCCTACGGGGCTTGGTATTACGGTGACCTGAAGCGGCCCCCCAAGGATCCGAAACCCGATCTGACAGCAATCGAGGTGATCCGTCCGACCGCCGACCACGAATTCGAGGCCGGTATGCAGGTCGGTCTCTCGATCGCGGCCGGGCAGTCGTTGACCCGCGGGCTCCAGGTGCTCCCGTCGGATGTCTGCACTCCGGCCTATCTCGCCGAGCAGGCCACAGGCATCGGGTCGCGACATGGCATGAAGGTCACCGTGCTCGACAAGGCGGGGCTGGAGCGCGAGCGCATGGGCGCGATTCTCGCCGTCGGGAAGGGAAGTACCAACGAGCCGCGGTTCATCGTGCTCGAGTACAACGGCGGCGAGGGTGCACCGATCGTGTTGATCGGCAAGGGCGTCACGTTCGATGCGGGCGGCATCTCGATCAAGCCGGCCGCCGGCATGGAAGAGATGAAGTATGACATGTCGGGTGCCGCTGCGGTGCTCGGCACGATGGAGGCACTCGGCCGTCTCAAGCCAAAGGTGAATGTGATCGCCCTGGTCCCGAGCGCCGAGAATATGGTGTCGGGTTCGGCATACCGTCCGGGCGATGTCGTGCACACCCATCTGGGCAAGACGATCGAGGTGCTCAACACCGACGCCGAAGGGCGCCTCTTGCTGGCCGACGCGCTCAGCTGGGCCCATCGGTACGAGCCGTCGGCCGTCGTCGACTGTGCGACACTGACCGGTGCCGTGGTGATCGGGCTCGGTCACGCGGCGTCGGGAGTGCTCGGCACCGACGCCAATGTGGTGCGGGACCTCATCGCGGCCGGTGAGTCGAGTGACGAGCGGCTGTGGGAGCTGCCACTCTGGGACGACTACTTCGAGCACATCAAGTCGGACATCGCCGACATGAAGAACACCGGCGGTCGTCCAGCGGGCACGATCACCGCCGCGATGCTGCTACGCGAGTTCGCCGAGGGGATGCCGTGGGCGCACATCGACATTGCAGGGACGGCCTACACGGAGCGCGATCGGCCGATGCACGTGAAGGGGCCGACCGGTGTGCTGGTGCGCCTCTTCTGTGCATTCGTTCTCGCCCGCGCGTGACCTGATGCGCGGGGCCGGGCTCCTGGCCGTCCTCACGTGCGGCGTGCCGGTTGCACTGCGGGCTCAGGACCGAGTCCCCCCCCCAAGAGATTCAGCCGCCTCGGCGGCCGACTCCTTGGCGCGGCCGCGCGATTCGACCACCACCGAACGCTTGCTCGCGGTCGAAGGGAGCGTGCGTGCCCAATTGCCCACCACACCGCGGGTGAGTTTCGGAGAGCTGGGACCGGCCGGGAGCCGGATCGTGCTGACCCGGGATTCGATCGAATGGGCACCGGCACGGACGGTGTCCGATCTGCTGGCCAACTATGCCCCGGTCTTCGTATGGCGCGGTGGCTGGCTCGGCCGACCCGAACTGCCCAACATGCTGGCGCATGGGGCGACGAGCGTGACGTACGTGGTGGATGGCGTGCCGTTCATCCCGATCGGCCCCGACTCAGTCGCCGTCAATCCGGCGACTTGGGCATTGGAACTGATCGATCGGATCGAGATTGAGCGGGCACCCGCGTCGTTGCGGGTGTTCCTCTTCACCAGGCAGCACGATCGGGTGGCACCGCGCACCAGTATTGGCGTCTCGACCGGGGACCGCGCGCACTCCAAGTACACCGGCACGTTCGAGAAGCGGTACGCGAGCGGCGTTGGACTCTCGATTGTGGGCGATTTCACGGGTGTCAACGCCCCGAACGGTGGCACGGGTGCCTCGGATGTGACCACGGCGTGGCTGCAACTCTCGTGGCGACGGAATGCGCGCTTCGGGGCAGAAGTGCAATACCTCGCGCAGGCCGTCAATCGTGATGTGCTGCTCGGCGCCGGCGCGACGGCTGCCGATACGCTCGACCCCGGACTCACGGGAACCCGCAGTGATCTGAAGGCGCGTGTGGGGTGGCGCAAGCAGGACGACGGGTTGGGACTTCGGGCCGATCTGATCGCCGCTCGCACCGCATGGCGGAGTGATTCACTCGACGCGACCATCGGACAGTTCGGCGTGATTGGAGGCTACCGCCGGCCAACCTGGTCGGTCGACGTGCAGGCGATCCACCGCACGGAGTGGACACTGCTCGATGGCAGGCTTGCGCTGGCGTGGTCGCCAAGCCGCCTGTTCACCGGTGCCGTCGAGGGTGTGTATCAGCAGCACAGCGAGAACCGGACCGCGAAATTTGCGACTGCGCGTGTCGGCATCGACATCGGTCGCTTCCCGGCGGTGCCGCTACTGGGACTTCGGTTGCCGGGGCACTGGCGCCTCGGTGGCATGGTGCGTCACGGCCTCGTGGTGCAGGCGCCGTCGATCGTCAGCGACACCGGGCAGTCGGTCACCGACTATGAGCTGCTCGCCGCGGTCGAGGGTCGGACGCTCGGAGTCGAGGCGCGTTGGTCGAGTCTCGACGTCTGGCAGCCGCTCACCTTCCGCCAGTTTCAGGCCGTGCCGGGATTCATGTCCCAACCCCGGACCGAATGGGTGCAGGTCAGCGCGCGACTGGCCGCCAACAGTTGGCTTTCGCTTGCCTCGCATTTTGAGCATCCGCTCGCAGGCTTCCTGCCGGATGGTGTGCCGCCCAATCATGCGTGGAGCACCCTTACCGTCAACTCACGGTTCCTCCGGAACTTCCCAAGCGGCATCTTCCGCCTGAAGGTGCAGGGGATCCTGGAGACTTGGAGCCCCGGCGTGATCGGCCGGAATGTCGATGGAGATCCGATCGCGCAGCCGGGGCTGACGTTCCTCCGCACCAACGTCCAGTTCAAGATCGGGCCATTCACGGCCTATTGGGACCGAGTCAATTTCCAGGCGGTCCGGAAGGGGCAGGTGCCCGGATATCCGATCCTCTCGCTTGGCTCGAGCTACGGAATTCGGTGGTCGTACGCGAACTGAGCCTCCTGCCTGACGGGTCACCCCCGCTAGCCTGGACCCGAAGTTCGCCGGAGCGTCATGCCATGGTAGTCCCCATCCCACCCCCATCCGGCTATCTTTCTGGGCTACCCTCAGGTGGGAGCGATGCCGGTGGTTGCAAGCATGACGGGATTCGGGACCGCGGAAAGCCCCGTTGGAACTCGGCGTGCGCGAGTCGAGATTCGGACCGTCAACCATCGCTTCTTCAATCTGGCTGCCCGGCTGCCCTCCGAATTGTCGGCCCACGAGGCCGCCGTCCGGGAGTTGCTGCGGAGCCGGTTCGACCGGGGGCACGTTTCCGTGTCGGTCCAGTGGGTCGATGAGACCGCCGCCCCAATGGCCGCGATCAACGTCGAACGCGCCGAGGCGGTCAAGGCGGCCCTGAGCGAGCTGGCAGATCGGTTGGGCATGTCCGGCACCGTGTCGCTGGAGCACGTGCTCCGCTTTCCGGATGTGGTGAGTGCGCGCCGCGAGGAGGGGTCAGGGCCGGTCGAGTGGAGTGAGGTCGCCCCCGCCTTCGAGGCGGCTGCCGATCTCTGCCAGGCGGCCCGGAAGACGGAGGGCACCGTGCTGGCCGGCGAGATCGAGGGCCGGTTGGCCGCTATCGAGACCGGTGCCGCAGGCGTTGCGGCACTCCTCCCGGCACGACTCGGCCGCGAGCTCGGCCGACTCCGCCAGTCGGTGACGGAACTGCTGGGTGGAGCAGCGGCCCCCGAGGAACGGCTGGCGCAGGAAATTGCCCTGATGGCCGATCGGGCCGATGTGACCGAAGAGTTGGTCCGTCTCAGGGCCCATGTCGAGGCGGCGCGAGCCGCGCTGCGTGACGGCGGGCCGGTCGGCAAGCGACTCGGATTTCTGGCGCAGGAGCTTGGCCGTGAGGTGAACACGATCGGCAGCAAGGCGAACGACGCCGCGATCGCGCACCTGGTGGTCGCGATGAAGGGCGAGCTCGAGAAGGTGCGTGAACAGCTGGAGAACCTTGAGTGACGCCACTCGTCGTGGTGCTGTCCTCGCCCTCGGGCGGCGGGAAGTCCACCATCGCACGGCGTCTGCTCGCTGAGCGGGGCGACATCGGCTATTCGGTGAGTGCCACGACGCGGTCGCCGCGCCCGGGTGAGCAGGATGGCCGCGAATATCATTTCTTGACGGCCGACGAGTTCGCGGCACGTGTGGGGCGGGGCGAGTTCCTCGAACACGCGGTGTACAACGGTCACCGGTACGGTACGCTCGAACACGAAGTTCGGCGCGTGACGCAGGGAGGGAAACATGTCCTCCTCGACATCGAGATCGTTGGTGCACGCAGGGTGCGGCAGCGATTCCAGGATCCGGTGCTGATCTTCATCGTCCCGCCAACCGGCAAGGTGCTCGCCGAGCGGCTCCGCGGACGGGGCACCGAGGACGACACGCTGGTTGCCGGGCGGCTGGCCCGGGCGCGCGACGAGATCGCCGCTGCGGTTGAGTATGACTACGTGGTCGTCAACGACGACCTCGAGGATGCGGTGCGCGCCGTGCACGCGATTCTCGATGCTGAATCACGGCGCACCAATCGGCACCGCGATGTGCAGGTGCTGCTCGATCGATTGCGAACGGAAGTCACGGCGGAACTCGACCGCCTGCCCACCGTTCGCTGACCCACAGGAGGCACCCGTTGGAAGTCTTCACCCCGCAGGAAGTGGCCGCCAACACCGGCTCGAAGTATCGCGGCGTGCTCGTCGCCGCCAAATTCGCGCGCTATCTCAATGAGTTTCCGCGCGAAACGATCCAGAACTTCGCCCGGATCGAGGGTGTCAAGAAGCTGACGACGCTGTCGCTCAAGAAGCTTGTCTCGGGGGAGCTCACCTTCCGCGAGCTGCGCCGGCGCCGCACCGAGGCCTGAGATGTGGCGGGGCCGCCACGTCGTCCTCGGAGTCACTGGAGGCATTGCGGCCTACAAGAGCGTCCACCTCGCACGCGAACTCACCATTCGCGGCGCGACGGTGGACGTCGTGCTCTCGCACGGCGCCACCCGATTCATCGGCGTGCCGACCTTCGAGGCGGTGACGCGCCGGAGGGCCCACACGTCGCTCTGGGAACCGGGCAGCGCGTTGGCGCACATTGCACTCGCGGATCGCGCCGACCTCATCATCGTCGCACCGGCCACCGCGCAGCTGATCGCGCGTGCCGCACAGGGAATGGCCGACGACCTCCTCACGACGCTGCTGCTCGCCGCGCCCGGCCGCGTCGTGCTCGCACCGGCCATGAACGACGAGATGTACGCCAACCCGGCGACGCAGGCCAATCTCGCACGCCTGCAGGATCGCGGCTGGCATGCTGTCGGGCCCGTGGTCGGTGCACTCGCCGAGGGTCCGTCAGACCGGCCAGGGCGCATGGCCGAACCAGAGGAGATCATCGCGCACGCCGAGCGGGTGCTTGCCGGACCGGGCCCGCTTCAAGGTGCCAAGGTGCTCGTCACGGCAGGCCCGACCCGCGAGGGGATTGATCCGGTGCGTGTCGTGACCAATCGCTCGAGTGGCCGGATGGGCTACAAGATCGCCGAGGCCGCGTGGCGTCGTGGCGCAGAGGTCGTTCTGGTGTCCGGCCCCAGTCTCGAGCCAGTGCCGCATGGTGTCACTGCGCTTCGCGTCCAGACGACCGCGGAGATGTGCGAGGCGGTGCGGCGACACCTGCCATCGAGCGATGTGCTGATCATGGCCGCAGCGCCAGCCGACTTTCGGCCGGTGACCACTCGCGACGCCAAGTTGCCGCGATCCGACGGAGGGTTCACGCTCGCCTTCGAATCGACCGAGGACATCCTGGTCGCCACGATGCCCGAGCGTCATGCCCGACTCACCACGGTCGGCTTCGCGCTCGAAACCGGCGATGCGGTCCGCAAGGGTCGCCAGAAGCTCGATCGGAAGCAGCTCGACATGATCGTGATCAACGATGCGCTCGAACCGGGTGCCGGGTTCGAAATCGACACCAATGCGGTGACCATCCTCGATGTGCATGGCACCGAGACGCAGGTGTCACTCCGCGACAAGGCCTTGGTCGCCGAGGCGATTCTCGATGCGATCGAGCAGTACCGTGGTTGATCCCCGCCGCGCCTGGCTGGACCTGCAACGCGACCTCGGCGGCGACGAGGTGATCTTCGACGTGCCGTTTGTGCCTTCGTTCAGTGACGCAGCGGATAGCCTTCAGCGTCCAGCGTCACCGCGCACGGTACCCGTCACGAGGAGAGCAGTTCCGCTCGATCCAGCGCCCGATCCCGTATCCGTTGTCAGGGAGTGGCACGTGAAGGAGTACCCTCAAGGCGAGGCACCGACCTGGGCGGTGGACGCTCCCACGATTCCCGGACCCGGGATCGACGTGGTCCTGCCGGTGCGTACTGCTGCCGCGGCGTCGTGGGCGACACTCGACGACGTGGCCAAGTCCATTGCCTCGTGCACCGCATGTCCGCTGTGCGAGGGACGGACCCATACCGTGCCCGGCGAGGGCAATCCGCATGCCGATCTCATGGTGGTTGGCGAGGGTCCGGGCGAGCAGGAGGATCTCTCCGGTCGACCGTTCGTCGGTCGAGCCGGCAGCCTGCTCGACAAGATGCTCGACAGCATCGAGATCCCTCGCGCCCAGGTATTTATTGCGAATGTGGTCAAGTGCCGGCCACCGCGGAATCGAGCTCCACTCCCCGATGAGCGGCAGGCCTGCCTGCCGTATCTTCAACGGCAGATCGCCCTCGTCCAGCCGCGGGTCATTCTCGCACTCGGTGGGACGGCCGCCGAGGCGCTGCTCGGGGTGAAGCAGACGCTGGGTTCGCTCCGCTTGAAGGTGCATACGTTGGACTCGACGCCGCTGGTGGTGACCTACCATCCCGCGGCACTCCTCAGGAACCCGAATTGGAAACGGCCGGCGTGGGATGACCTCCGAATCGCCAGACAACTCGTCGACGCCCGTCGCTGATCCGTTCCGGGGTCGGGCCGTCCCGTGGAGCGCCGAGGCAGAACAGGCGGTCCTCGGCGCGATGCTCCTCGATCCCGAGGCAGCACTCCGGGCCGCCGAGCTCGTCGACGACACGATGTTCTATCGTGAGTCGCATCGACGGCTCTGGCGTGCACTGCGTGCGCTCATCGAGCAGCGCATGGTGGTCGACCACATCACGATCCGCGAGGAACTGGAGCGTCGAGGCGACTTGGCCGCCGCCGGTGGCATCGAGTACCTCGACGAGCTCGTCAATGCGGTCCCGACCGCGGCCAACCTCGAGTACCACGCGCGGATCCTGCGGGACAAGGCGATCCAGCGGCGCCTGATCGAGGCGGCGACGCAGATCATCACTGAAACGTACGAGCAGAAGCGCGCGGCCAACGAACTGCTGGATTTGGCTGAGGCACGGATCTTCAAGATCGCGGAGACGCGTCGGGACGACGGCTTCACCCGGATCAAGGAGATGCTGTGGCCGACGATGGAAAAGATCGAGCTACTCCAGGGCCGTGATAACGTCCTGACCGGTGTACCGAGCGGATTTGCCGATCTCGACGAGCTCACCACCGGCTTCCAGGCCTCCGAACTGGTGATCGTCGCGGCCCGTCCATCGATGGGCAAGACGGCGTTCTGTCTGAATCTGGCCACCCATGCCGCGATCGAGGGCTACGGTGTCGCGGTGTTCTCCCTGGAAATGTCCAAGGACGCGCTGGTGCAGCGGATGCTCTGCGCTGAGGCACGCGTCGATTCACAGTCTGTCCGACGGGGGACGCTCCGGGACACCGACTTCACGCGCTTGGCCCGTGCGGCCGGCATCCTGCAGAACAGTCCAGTCTGGATCGACGACACACCGGCGCTCACGCTGCTCGAGATGCGGTCCAAGGCACGGCGGCTGCGGGCTGAGAACGACGTCAAGCTGGTGATCGTGGACTATCTGCAGCTCATGCGGAGTCCCGAATATTCGGAGAACCGGGTGCAGGAAATTTCCGATATTTCGCGGTCGCTCAAGGCACTGGCACGGGAGCTCGAAGTACCGGTCATCGCACTCTCACAGCTCTCGCGCGCCTCCGAACAGCGGGGAGGGGACCGGTTGCCCTTGCTCTCCGACCTCCGGGACTCGGGTGCCATCGAGCAGGACGCCGACCTGGTACTCTTCATCCATCGCCCCGAGATGTACAAGGACCTGCGCGACAAGGCCGAGCAGGCGGGTGAGACCATCGAGGGTCGTGCGGATGTGATCCTGGCGAAACACCGCAACGGTCCGACCGGTATGATCGACCTCTTCTTCCACAAGAACTTCACGCGGTTCGACGACCGCACCAATCGCGAGGGCTGAGATGGCCAAGCCCCGGTCAGTCTGGCGTTGCGTCGAATGTGGCCATGGCCACCCACGGTGGGCCGGCAAGTGCGAGAGCTGCGCCGCGTGGAATACGGTGGTCGAGGAGCCGGTGGTGGCTGCCGGTGCCGGACGGCGAGCGACCGTGGCGCCGCCGACCATGCCGGTCCGACGGCTTCGTGATGTCGAGGCCGGGCGTCTGGTGCGCTGGGGTACCGGACTCCCCGAGTTTGACTTCGTTCTCGGGGGGGGGATTGTCCCCGGCTCGATGACGCTCATCGGGGGCGAGCCCGGCATCGGCAAGTCGACTCTCCTGCTGCAGGCGGCGGCGGCCCTGGAGGACTCCGGGCGTCCGGTGCTCTACGCCAGCGGGGAGGAATCCGCCGAGCAGCTCCGCATGCGCGCCGATCGGATCGGGGGCCAGACCGGCGCGGTACATGTCCTCGGTGAAACGCGCCTCGAGGCGGTGCTCCACGCAGCCGCGAGCACGGGCGCGGAAGTGTTGATCCTCGACTCGATCCAGACCGTCTACACCGACGCGCTCGAGAGTGCGCCAGGCAATGTGGGCCAGGTGCGCGAGTGCGCCGGCCTGCTGATGCGCTACGCCAAGGAAAGCGGCACCGCGGTGATTGTCGTGGGCCATGTGACCAAGGGTGGCGGGATCGCGGGGCCCAAGACACTGGAGCACATTGTCGACACGGTGCTCTACTTCGAGGGCGAAGCGACGCTCGACTACCGGTTGCTCCGGGCGACCAAGAACCGGTTCGGCTCGATCGACGAACTGGGGGTGTTTGAGATGACGGGCACTGGGCTCATGGCGGTCGAGAATCCCTCGGCGCTCTTCCTTGCGGCGCGTGCGACCGGCACCTCGGGGAGTGCGGTGACCGCACTGATGGAAGGGAGCCGGCCCGTGCTGGTCGAGGTCCAGGCTCTCGCGGCACCGAGCGGCTATGGGACGCCCCAACGCGTGGCCACCGGACTCGACCCGAAACGGCTCGCCGTGCTGCTGGCGATCCTGGAACGCCGAGCCGGCCTGTCGTTCGCCACGGTCGATGTCTTCGTGCAGGTCACGGCCGGCGTCAAGCTGACCGAACCCGGTGCCGATCTCGCCGTGGCGGCCGCCCTGATCAGCTCGATCAACAATCACCCGACACCGGCGGATGCGCTCTATCTGGGGGAGCTCGGCCTGGGCGGCGAGGTGCGCCCGCTGGCGAGCGCCGAGCGGCGCCTGATCGAAGCGTCCCGGATGGGATTCCACCAGGCCTTCGGTTCCTCCCGCGCAAAGATCAGCGTCGCGGGGATGCGGCACCACGGACTCGAACACGTGGATGAACTGGTGCGCGCGCTTGCCGCGTGACGTCGGGGTGATCGTGGTGGCCGCGGGTCAGGGGACACGCGTGGGTGGCGACGTCCCGAAACAGTATCGCGTCATCGCAGGCGTACCGCTTTTGCTCAGGGCCATTCGGCCGTTCAGCTCGCATCCCGACGTGTGCCACATTGTGGTCGTGGTGCCGCCGGCCGACATGGACACGCCACCCGGGTGGCTGGTCGAGGCCACTGGGGCACGATTGCAACTCGCAGCCGGCGGCGCATCGCGCCGCGCATCGGTAGCGGCGGGACTGGCGGCCTTGCCGCTCGAGTGCAGCGTGGTGCTCGTGCACGACGGCGCCCGGCCCTTTCCGCCCGCGAGTGTCATCGACGGCGGGATCGCCGTTGCCCGCGCTGGACATTCCGCCGTTCCTGCCGTTCCACTTGCCGATACCCTCAAGCGCGCCGACTCGTGTGGCATCGTTCTCGGCACCGTGCCGCGCACGGGACTATGGCGGGTACAGACGCCGCAGGCGTTCCCGCGCGGCGTGCTGGAGCGCGCGCATGCGCAGACCCAACCCGAAGGACTCGAGGCGACTGACGATGCCATGTTGGTCGAGTTGTATGGCGGCCGCGTCGAGCTGATCCCGAGCACGGTCCGGAACCTGAAGGTGACGACACCGGAGGATCTGGTCTTCGCCACCTGGTTGGCGACGGCGCCATGATCCTCCCTCTCCGGACCGAGGACGACGCGTCCACCATCGCCCCACGCGTCATCGCCCACCTTGTGGGGGGGGGCGTCATCGGCTATCCGACCGAGACCGTGTACGGACTCGGATCTGTGGCGACCGATGCAGGTCTCGACGCGCTTGCGCGACTCAAGCGTCGCCCCCCGAGCAAGCCGTTCCTCCTCCTGGTCGCGAGCCATGACATGCTTGAGCGCACTGGCCTGGTGCTCACCCCGGGGGCCCGTCGCCTCACCGAGGAGTTCTGGCCCGGTCCGCTCACCTTGGCACTCGCCGGTGGCGAAGGGCGCCTCCCCGATCGTCTGCGCGGCCCCGAGGGTGGGATTGCCGTTCGCTGGACCTCGCACCGAGCCTTGGGGCGGTTGATCCAAGCGATCGACCAACCGATCACGTCGACCAGTGCCAACCGGCCCGGCACCGCACCGGCTCCAGGCGCACCTGGACTCGCCACGCTCTTCGCTGATGCCGTCTCCGCCGGTGAGCTCTTGGTTCTTGACGGCGGCGTGCTCGGCAACGTCCCGCCCTCCACGTTGGTCGATTGTACCACCCGAATCCCGCGACTCGTCCGCGAGGGCGCGATCTCGCGCGCCGAGCTGCGCCGACGAGTCGGCCGAGCGGCCCCATGACGACGACCCGCCACGTCGTGTTTGTCTGTTCTGGTAACACCTGCCGCTCGCCGCTCGCGGCGGCGTTGCTTGCGGCGTTGGCACGCGGTGCAGGGGACGAGACGTTGCACGTGCGTTCCGCCGGGACATCTGCGTGGGACGGCGCACCTGCCTCCGAAGGGTCCTACCTCGTGGCACTCGAGCGCGGCATGGATCTCGGCACCCACCGCGCGCAAGTGCTCACGGCCGAGATCGTGCGGTCCGCCGATCTGGTGCTGACGATGACGGCGGCGCAGGCGATGCGTGCGCGCGAGCTCGGTGGCGCGGAGCGGGTCCACACGCTGGCTGCGTATGCGGCCGGTACCGAGCTCGGCCCCGATGTGCGCGACCCGTTTGGCGGTGCGCTGGAGAACTACCGCGCCACTCTCGACGAGCTGGAGCCGATGATTGTGGCGACCTGGGCCCGACTCCGGAGTCAGTCAGGGTGAGGCAATCGGGCACGGCTCCGCGGATGATCGCCTTGCTCGGTGATCCCGTCGCCCACTCGCTTTCACCACGGATGCACAATGCCGGGTTCCGGTCGATGGGACTCGACGCCCTCTATGTGGCGACGCGCTGCGGAATCGAGGACCTGGGTCGCGAGATGCGGACCATCGCGGCGTCCGGGGGCGGGGGCAATATCACGGTACCGCACAAGCTCGCCGCGACGGCCTTTGGTCGCGGGGATGCCCGGGTCGAACGGCTCGGGATCGCCAATGTCTTCGTCGGCACGGACGACGGCAGCGTATCACTCGGCAACAGTGACGTGGATGGTGTCCTGGCGTTGCTGGATGGCCTCGGCACGGCGCCATCCCGATGGGCGATACTCGGCACCGGAGGCAGTGCGCGTGCGGTTGCCGCGGCGGCACTCGAACGCGGCGCTGCCGTGGCGTCGGTCTCGAGGAGCCCCGAGCGCGCCGCGACCTTCGAGCAGTGGTGTCGTCAGATCGGCTGCCTGATCACGGAGCGCACCGAATGCGAATTGCTGGTCAATGCCACACCGATCGGATTGCATGCGGACGATCCACCGATCGTCGATCTGGCCGAGTGGCCGGGTCTCACCGCAGTACTCGACCTCCCGTATCGACACCCGGGGACGACGCCGTTGATCGCAGCCGCGAGGGCGCGCGGTCTGGAGGCCGGGGATGGCCTCAAGATGTTGTTGGTGCAGGGAGTCGCCTCCTGGGCGTGGTGGTTCCCCGGGCTGGAGCCACCAGTCGAGGTGATGCGTGACGCCCTTAGGAGCCCCTCCACGTAATCAATGGGGACGATTCCGAGAGTGGCTCCTTCCCGTTGAGTGCCTCGAGTGTCAGCGCCTGATTCCGGGCGAGAGTCCACCGCTTGTGTGCGCGCTGTGTCGGGCCCGCTGGCGTCCCGTGTCACATCCGCACTGCGGGCGGTGCCAGCATCCGACACTTGGCGGCGTTGCGTGTCGCCTCTGTGCCGGATGGCCCGCAGAATTCGGGCCGGTCAGGAGCGCCGTGTGGCTGGACGATCCGGTCCGTCATATGATGCACGCCTTCAAGTACCACGGCTGGCGTCGCCTGGCGGAATCCTTCGCCGCCGTGATGGAGCGGTCGCTTGCGGAGGTTGGATCGGGGCCGCTCGTGCCGGTGCCGACTGATCCGCAGCGCACCTGGCGGCGCGGCTACGATCAGGCCGCAGTGCTCACGGTTGCGTTGGGGAATCTGACCGGCCGTCAGGTGCTCATGAACGGGCTCCATCGGTCGCGCCGTGCGGGATCGCAGGTCCGGTTGACGCCCGAGCAGCGGCTGGCCAATCTCGCCGGGGTGTTCCGTGCCGGGAGGCTGCCGCGGGAGGTGGTGCTCGTCGATGATGTCTTCACGACCGGGGCTACTTTACTCTCGGCGGCAGGAGTCCTCAGGGGCGCGGGCGTTGCCCAGATTGGAGGGCTCACCTTCGCCCGGGCCGAGCCGCCGCTCGCGGCGGCGGCACACCAGGGGCGGGATCACACATTCTTCGGGAGCGAGAGGTTCTGATGAGCAAGATTCGCGTCGGCATCAACGGATTTGGTCGGATCGGCCGCAATGTGGTTCGTGCCGCGAAGGCGGCTGGGCTCGACGACATCGATTTCGTCGCGGTCAACGACCTGACCGACACCGCGACCCTCGCGCACCTGCTCACCTACGACTCCATCCATGGTCGCTTCCCGGAGAAGGTCACCGCCAGCGAAGGCAGCCTCGACGTCGGTGGCGATGTGATCCGGGTGCTCTCCGAGCGGGATCCCGCCAAGCTGCCTTGGGGCGAGCTGGGTGTCGATATCGTGCTCGAATCGACCGGTCGTTTCACGAAGCGTGATGATGCGGCAAAGCACCTCACCGGTGGCGCGAAGAAGGTGGTGATCTCCGCACCGGGCAAGGGCGAGGACAAGACGTTCGTGTACGGGGTGAATCACCTCGAGTACGATCCCGCAAAGCATCACGTGGTGTCGAACGCGTCATGCACGACCAACTGCCTCGTGCCGGTGGTCAAGGTGATTCGCGACACCTTCGGCTTCCAGCGCGGTTACATGACCACCGTGCACAGCTACACCAACGATCAGGCGATCCTCGATCAGCCGCACTCGGACCTCCGCCGTGCGCGCGCCGCCGCGATGTCGATCATCCCGACCTCCACCGGTGCCGCCAAGGCGACCGCGCTCGTGATCCCGGAGCTGAAGGGG
This sequence comes from Gemmatimonadota bacterium, assembly GCA_039933845.1. Taxonomy (GTDB): domain Bacteria; phylum Gemmatimonadota; class Gemmatimonadetes; order Gemmatimonadales; family GWC2-71-9; genus Palsa-1233. The sequence continues at coordinate 15,424 of JBDTNH010000012.1, read as the reverse complement.
AAGATCGACGGCATGGCGCTCCGGGTACCGACCGCCGATGTCTCGCTGGTCGACCTCACCTGCCTTGTCGATCGGGCCACCACCGCCGAGGAGGTCAACGCGGCCTTTCGTGCCGCGGCGTCCGGGGCACTCGCCGGTGTCATCGCCGTGAGCGACGAGCCGCTTGTCTCGGTCGACTACATCGGCAACCAGATGTCGAGCACCGTCGATGCGCTCTCGACGCAGGTCCTCGATGGCACGATGGTGCACGTCTCGTCATGGTACGACAACGAGATGGGCTACTCCGCGCGCTGCGTCGACCTGATCCGCCACATGGGCAAGTCGTTGTGAGTCGGATGCGCCTCGCCGATCTCGAGGCGCGCGACCTGGATGGCCAGCGCGTGGTCGTCCGGGCCGACCTCAATGTGCCGCTGCATGATGGCGAGGTGGCGGATGACACCCGCATCCGGGCGTCACTGCCGACGATCCGCTACCTGCGGGAGCATGGCGCGCGCGTCGTCCTGCTTTCGCATCTCGGTCGCCCGAAGGGGAAGCCGGATCCGGCGTTCACGCTTCGGCCTGTGGCGCGCGTGCTCGAGCGTGAGCTCGGCGCGCCCGTGCTCTTTCTCGAGGATCCGACCAGCCCCGAAGCCGTCCGCGCTGTGCGCCACATGCCGCGGGGCGGGGTCGCCCTCGCGGAAAACACTCGCTTCTATCCGGGCGAGGAGCAGAACGATCCCGCACTGGCTGATCGGTTTGCGGCGCTTGGCGACATGTTCGTCAACGATGCCTTCGGCACCGCCCACCGGGCGCATGCCTCGACCGAGGCGATCGCGCACCGCCTCAAGCCGGCCGTCTCGGGCTTCCTGCTCGAAAAGGAATTGCGGTTCCTCGGTGAGGCCGTCGACCACCCCGCACGCCCGTTCGTCGCAATCCTCGGTGGTGCCAAGATCTCGGGCAAGATCGACCTCGTGGAGGCGCTGCTGCCCAAGGTCGACCGGATCCTCATTGGTGGCGCGATGGCCTGCACGTTCTTCAAGGCGATGGGACTCGAGGTCGGCCGTTCGCTGGTCGAGAACGACCGACTCGACATGGCGCGTGACCTGATCGCCACCGCCGGTGACAAGCTCGTGCTGCCGGTCGGGGCGATGGTGGGCGACCGGCTGGCCGCCGACGCCACGACCCGAGAGGTCGCTCGCGATGCGATCCCGGCCGACATGGCGATGTTCGACATCGATGCCACGAGCATCGCGCAGTTCACAGCGATCATCACCGCGGCGCGCACCGTGATCTGGAACGGGCCGATGGGCGTCTTCGAGACACCGCCGTTCGATCGCGGTACCCTCGGTGTGGCCCAGGCACTCGCTGCAGCGACGCGCGCTGGGGCGACCACCATTGTCGGGGGGGGGGACAGTGCCGCCGCCGTCACCGCGGCGGGTCTCGATGATGCCGTGACGCATGTCAGCACCGGCGGCGGCGCCTCCCTGGAATTCCTCGAGGGCAAGCCGCTCCCCGGTGTGCGGGCACTCGATCCACGCCCGGAGGGCTGATGCTGTTCGCTGCCAACTGGAAGATGCACACCACACCGGGCGAGGCCCGAACGTTCCTCGAGCGGTTTCTTGTACTCGATCAGCCACATCCGGGACGAAGTGTGCTGTTCTTCCCCTCGGCAGTCGCGATCGAAGCCGTCGCCAGTGCGCTCGTCGACCACGATCATCTCGGTGTCGGCGTGCAGGATGTCCACTGGGAGCCGAAGGGCGCGTTCACCGGGGCCACGTCGGTGGCACTCGCCCGGGGCGCCGGGGCGGGGGCGGCCCTGGTCGGGCACTCCGAGCGGCGGCACGTCTTCGGCGAATCGGATGACGAGACCCGCCTCAAGGTTCGTGCGGTGCTGGACGGTGGCCTCCTCGCCATGCTATGTGTCGGTGAGACGCTTGACCAGCGCGAGGCGGGGCAGACCGAGTCGGTGGTGGGTCGGCAGCTTCGGGCGGCGCTTGAGGGGGTCGAGGCCACGGCGGATCTGGTCGTGGCCTACGAGCCGGTCTGGGCAATCGGCACCGGCCGCAACGCCACTCCCGAGGACGCCAACGCGGTCCACGCCACCATTCGGACCGTTCTCGCCAGCTTGGGCCTCCCAACGGCCACCCGGATCCTCTACGGCGGCTCGGTCAAGCCAGACAATGCCCAGGCGCTGGTCGGCCAGCCGGAGATCGACGGCGTGTTGGTCGGTGGGGCCTCGCTCGACCCGGATTCGTGGGCCGCGATCTGCGCGGTGGGATGTTGAAGCCTGCCGGGCTCTGCACTACCTTTGGGGCTAGTTCGTAAACGCCCGAACCTCAAGGATGTGGGATGTTCACCTTTCTGCTCACGCTGCTCATTATCGATGCCCTGATCCTCTCGACCGTGGTCCTGCTTCAGGCCGGCCAGGGCGGTGGGCTTGCCTCGCTGGGTGGTGGCACGACGGCCTCGGTGCTCGGTGGCCGACAGGCCTCCAACCTCCTCACCAAGACCACCTGGTGGACCGGCGGCCTCTTCATGGCGATCTCCCTGATCCTCGGGGTGGTCTCAAGTGGCAATCGGACCGGTATGACCGACGTACAGCGCACCCTCCAGCAGCAGCAACAACAGGCGCCGACGGAACTCCCGTCCGCCCCGATCGAGCCGACCACCGCGCCACCCCCCGTCAGCGAGGGCGGCACGCCGCCGCCGTCTGAGGGGACGCCGAAGTGAATCAGTTGGGACCGGAAGGCGGGACAACGTGTCCCGCCTTTGTTTTGCTCGAGGATGGCACGTGGTACATCGGTGAGATGCCGTCCAGCTCGCCGACCAGCTTCGGCGAGGTGGTCTTCACCACCAACATGACCGGCTACCAGGAGACCTTCACGGATCCGAGCTACCGGGGTCAGATCGTCGTGATGACGTCGCCGATGATCGGCAATTATGGTGTCAGTGATTTGGACAACGAATCGGATGGACCGCAGGTCGCTGGCGTCGTGGTTCGTGAGCTCTCAAGGGAATGGTCGAGCTGGCGTGGCACCGGCAGTCTCCGCGATTGGCTGGGCGCCGCAGACGTCCCGATCCTGACGGGGGTCGACACCCGCCGGCTGACGCGGCACCTGCGTGAACGCGGCGCGATGCGTGGCGTGATCGCCCCCGGAACGGCTCCCAGCGAAGCGCTCACCGCGCAGCTCGCGGTTTCGCCATCGATGACCGGACTCGATCTCGCGTCGATGGCCGGATCGGCGAACGCTCATAGCGGTGGCGAGGGTCCGCTGGTGATCGCGGTGGACTACGGGATGAAGCGGAACATCATCCGGATGCTTGAAGCCACCGGACTGCGCGTGGAGGTGGTGCCTGCCAGGACATCCGCGGCAGCGATCCTGGCGAAACAGCCGGCGGGCATCTTTCTGTCCAATGGCCCAGGGGATCCCGCCGCGGTTGACTATGCGCCGGCCACCATCCGTGCACTCGCCGCGAGTGGCACACCGATCTTTGGGATCTGTCTCGGTCATCAACTGATCTCACTCGCGTTCGGGGGCCAGACCATCAAGCTTGGCTATGGTCACCGGGGCGGCAACCATCCGGTGAAGGAGCTGCGCTCCGGCAAGGTCCTGATCACGACTCAGAATCATGGCTTCGCGGTTCAGGGCGGCCCCGATGGCGTCCCAGGTGCGGAATCACTTGAGGTGACGCACGTCAACCTCAATGATGGCACCGTGGAAGGGGTCCGGCACCGCGAATATCCGGTCTTTGCCGTCCAGTACCATCCGGAGGCGGCGCCGGGACCGCACGACGCCTTCCCGCACTTCGGCGAGTTCCTCGACGCGATCCGGGCCAGAAACGACGCAACCTCTTGACAGACAACGGTTAACGGTCGTACATATCGGCCCGAAGACGGGGCCGTTCCGGGTCCCGAGTCGTCTCCCTGGGGGGTCGATGACCAAGGCAGATCTCGTCGAAAACGTCACAGCAGCCATCGCCCGGACGTCCGGGCCAATGATCTCGAAGAAGGACTGCGCCCGCGTCGTTGATGCGTTCCTTGATGCCATCAAGGACGCACTCAAGGATCAGCAGAATATCGAGGTTCGTGGCTTTGGTACCTTCAAGATCCGGCGGCGCAAGACCCGTATGGCGCGAAATCCAAGGACCGGCGACCCGGTTGAGGTCGCGGCGCGACCTGTGCCGGTGTTCAAGCCGAGCAAGGAGCTCCGTACCCTCGTGGCTGAAGACGAAACCGATCCGGGGTCTGCCGTCGATTCCTGACGATGGCACTCCTCCGCGTCCGCACCTTCGCCCGCTACGCCGAGCTGCTCGGCGATCCGATCGAGCTCGATGTCCAGCTCCCCATCTCCCTGCCCAGCCTCCACGCCGCGCTCAAGCGTTTGCCCCGCGGTGACCTGCTCCCGGCCAAGCTCCTCATTGCCATTGATCAACGGCTTGCGCAACCGGATCGAATGATCATCGGCACTGAAGAGGTTGCCATTCTCCCGCCGCTGGCCGGTGGTTGATGGTCGGCCCCTATACGACGGCGTTGCCCATCTCGCAGGACGCGGTGCTCCGTGCGGCCGTCTCACCCGGCCAGGGCGCCGTCGTGAGCTTCGTGGGGGTCGTGCGCGACCATCATGACGGTCGCGCCGTTGTGGGCCTCAGCTACTCCGCCTATCTCGACATGGCCGAACGAGAGTGCGGAGAGATCGTGCAGGAGACTGAGGCACGGCTCGGTGCTCGCATTGCGCTCCAACACCGAATCGGCGATCTGGCCGTGGGCGATGTTGCGGTGGTCGTGGTCGCCGCCGCACCACACCGTGACGCCGCGTTCGATGCGTGTCGCGCCGTGATTGATGCCGTGAAGCGACGGGTCCCGATCTGGAAGCACGAGCACCACGCTGATGGAAGCTCGACCTGGGTTGATCCGACGGCCGAGGAGGGCGGGTGAGCATCAGGGACAGATTGGGGCGTCCGCTCGGTGCCCTCAGGATCTCGGTCACGGACCGATGCAACCTGCGCTGCCGGTACTGCATGCCGGCCGCCAGTTACCGCTGGTTGCCCACGGAGTCGTTGCTCGCGTTCGACGAGATCGAGCGCGTGGCCCGTGCCTTCGCGGAACTCGGTGTCCGAAAGCTGCGGCTGACCGGCGGGGAACCGTTGCTCCGGCCAGATCTCCCAGCGTTGGTCAGCAGGCTGGCATCGATTCCCGGGATCGACGATCTCGCGCTCACGACCAACGGCACACGACTCGCGCCCATGGCTGATGACCTTCGGCGCGCGGGCCTCCACCGACTCACCGTCAGCCTGGACACGCTTCTCCCTGAAGGCATGCGCGCGCTCACCAGGCACGGCCGCCTGGACGACGTGTTCGCTGGACTCGATGCTGCGGCGGCAGCGGGATTCACGGGCACCAAGCTCAATACCGTTGTGATGCGCGGCGTGAACGCCCACCTCCTGGTCGAACTGGTGCGGTTCGCGCGCGCGCGCAAGGTCGAGCCCCGGTTCATCGAGTACATGGACGTGGGCGGCGCGACTGAGTGGCGCGATGAGCTTGTCGTCTCGTCGGATGAAATCGTGGCGACCCTCGCTGCTGCATTCGGGGGTGCCATACCAGCCACGGACCGTCTCGATCCCCATGCTCCTGCCACCCGTTGGCGCCTCGGGAACGGCATGATCGTCGGCGTGGTGGCAAGCACCACGATGCCGTTCTGCCGCGATTGCGATAGGGCTCGGCTCACGGCCGACGGTACCTGGTTCACCTGCCTGTATGCGCCAACGGGGGTCGAGCTGCGCCACGTGATTCGGTCCGGGGCGTCGACCGCCGACTTGGTGGCACTGATTCGTGATCGTTGGGAGCGCCGACAGGATCGGGGGGCCGAAGAGCGGCTCGCCGCCCCAGGTCGAGGTGCCTTGGTCACACTTGGGCGACTTCGGGAGGATCCCCACCTGGAGATGCACGTCCGCGGCGGCTGAGCGCAACCAATCAAGCACGTGCCTCGTATGAGAGAGCGGTCCCCCAACCACTGACCCCTTTCCCAAAGCGAGACATGATCCGTTCAGCCATCTTCCAGAGAGTTCTCGGCCTCGCCGCACTGACCTGCGCGATCCCGGCCCTGTCCCTTGCGGCCCAATCCGCGCAGAAGTGCGCGGCCACCACCGGCGCGCCGATGCCGCTCAAATACGTCGGCGGCGCGACAGCCGCCGCGATCACCCCATGCGACCTCATGACGCGGCTCTACATCTTCGCCGACGATTCGATGATGGGCCGCCAGGTCGGCACGAAGTACAACGACATGGGCACCGATTATATCGAGCATGAAGTGCGGCGCCTCGGCTTGGTTCCCGGTGGTCAGGATGGTGGGTACTTCCAGAAAGTTCCCGTCTTCGAGCGGGAGTTCGACCCGACGTCGACCCTCACGGTCGATGGTCAGACCTTCAAGGGCGGCACGGACTTCACGGCGACGATCAGCGGCACATCGGCGAGCCTGAACGGCCTCCCGGTGGTGTTCGGTGGGACCGCGCTGGATACGACCCATATCCTTCCGAACGATGCAGTGGCCGGAAAGGTGCTGGTCCTCGTGACTGGCGCACAGGCACCGCGATTCCGGAGCCTGACACCGGGGCTTCGGGCCTACCTGGACTCGCAGGCCGGTGCCGCGGCCGTCATTACCATCGTCGGGGACGAGCTGCCGGCGCGTCGCGGTTTTGGTGGCCGCGGATCGTACATCGATCCCGAGTCTCCGGAACCGGCCGCCACCTCCGCCGCCGGTCCGCGCGTGAGCGTCACCACCGCGGTCGGGACTGCCCTGCTCGGCGCTTCGCCCGCGACCATGACGCTTGGCGCCTCCGGGAAGAGCGTCTCGATGGACCTCCGTTTCACCCAGTCGCCGTTGCCGGGCCGCAATGTCGTCGCGATCCTTCGCGGCAGCGACCCGAAGCTCAAGGGCGAATACATCCTGATCGGCGCGCACAACGACCACATCGGCTTTCGTCAGGGTGGGTTGCCGCATGACTCGGTGAAGGCGTTCAACATGGTCTTCCGGCAACAGGGTGCGGATTCCCGCGGGAACGGGACCCCCTCCGAGGCGCAGTGGGCCGAGATCAACGGCAAGATCGACTCGATGCGGAAGATCCACCCGATGCGGATCGACTCGATCTCCAATGGCGCCGATGACGATGGCTCCGGTTCCGTGACGCTACTCGAACTGGCCGAGGCCTTTGCCAAGGCCCCGACCCAACCGAAGCGCTCGATGCTCTTCGTGTGGCACGCGGGCGAGGAGGCAGGGCTCTGGGGCTCCAAGTACTTCAGCGACCATCCCTCGGTGTCGCGTGACTCGATCGTGGGCGCGATCAATATCGACATGGTGGGCCGGGGCGCGGCCACCGACGTCACCGGCACCACGTCCGCCGGCGACCTGATCCATGGCGGTCAGGGCTACATCCAGTCGGTCGGAGCCCGTCGCCTTTCCACCGAGCTCGGAGATCTCTCCGAGGCCGTCAACACGCGGGGCAACCACGGCTTCAAGATCGACTACGCGCTCGATGCCGATGGCCATCCGCAGAATATCTATTGTCGGAGCGATCACTACGAGTATGCGCGGTACTCGATCCCGGTTGTGTTCTTCACCACCGGTGGGCACGCCGACTATCACCAGGTGACCGACGAGCCGGAGTACATCCAGTACCGTCATATGGCTGCGATCGGCAACTACCTGTTCGATCTCGGGAAGACGATGGCCAATCTCGATCATCGTCTCGTGGTCGACAAGGAACGTCCGGACCCGTTCGGCAGCTGCCGGCAGTAGGCCCGCAGCTCCACAGGCCAGCGAGCGGTCGCCCAACGCAAAAGTTCGCGTTGGGCGGCCGCTTGACGTATCCATTGAAGGCGATCGCATCCTGACCATTCCGAGGAGACCACCGCATGCCGCTGCATGTTGCCCTGCTTGAGCCGCCCAGTGTATCGGTGCTTGGTGCCGTTGCGAGCCGATGTGCCGATGCCGACGCATCGCTGCACGTGGTCGGGACACTCCCCGTGGCCCGAACCGATCCCGCCTTGCTCAGTGCGGGTCCGGACGATTGGGACACGCTGGATTGGTGGGTACATCCCGGGTGGCGTGACTTCCGGGATGCCATGTCACGGGAGCGCTGCATCTATTTCGCTGTCGGGGCCGAACGTGACACCGCCGAGGCGCCGTTCCGCGCCAACAGTGTGCTCGTGGTCGGGACGGAGGACGGCACACTCCCGGATCGAATCCTCGAGAAGTATCCAACGCGGATCTTCAAGTTGCCGATGCCGCCGCGGCGCCGGAAAGTGGATCTTGGCCACTCGGTCGAGCTGCTCCTGCAGGTTGCGGCCGAGCGTGTCGCGGCGCGAGCGAGCGATCTCCCGGTCTTGATCGACCCCATGGCCAAGCCGTTGCGCTATGGACGGGGGCGTGCTCGCCGCTGACGCTTGGGAGGGCTCACGGCTCCCATTACGTTACGGGTAGACCGTCACGGCCCATTCGGGCGCCTGCGGGCGCCCGCACCATCAGGAGCGACGCACACGATGTTCGAGAAGATCACAGTGGTTGGTGCTGGGAATGTCGGTGCCACGGCAGCGCAGCGTATCGCGGAGAAGCACCTTGCACGCACCGTCGTCATGGTTGACATCGCCGAAGGGGTGCCGCAGGGGAAGGCACTCGATCAGTGGCAGTCAGGTCCGGTCGAGGGATTCGATGCCCGTGTGATCGGCAGCAACGACTATGAGGCCGCGCGCGATTCCGAACTGTTCGTGGTGACCGCTGGCATCGCGCGCAAGCCCGGCATGAGTCGTGACGACCTCGTGAAGACCAACGCCGGGATCGTGCAATCGGTGGGTGAGGAGATCCGAAAGGTCGCTCCCAATGCCATCGTGATCGTGGTATCCAACCCGCTGGATGTGATGTGTTTCGTGATGCGCCGCGCCACCGGATTCCCGGCGGAGCGCGTGATCGGCATGGCCGGTGTGCTCGACACCGCTCGCTACCGGATGTTCCTCTCCGAGGCGATGGGAATCTCCGTGGCCGATATCCAGGCGATGGTCCTTGGGGGACACGGCGACACGATGGTGCCGCTCGTCTCCTACACCACGGTCTCGGGCATTCCCGTCGAACAGCTCCTCAGCAAGGATGCCATCGATGCCATCGTGGCGCGCGCGCGGAGCGGTGGCGCGGAGATCGTTGCGCACCTCAAGACCGGTTCGGCCTATTACGCGCCGAGTGCGGCGGCGGTCCAGATGGTCGAGGCCATCGTGCTCGATCGGAAGCGGTTGCTCCCCGCGTCCGCGTGGCTCACGGGGCAATACGGCCTCAATGAGGTGTACTGCGGCGTCCCATGCCTGATCGGGCGTGGCGGCCTCGAGCGCATTGTCGAGATCACCCTGACCGACGCCGAGCGCACCGCGCTGCATGCATCGGCCGAGGCGGTCCGCTCGGTTCAGGCCATCGTCTGAGGCCGCGATGAATCGACTCGTGGCAGTCTGGCAGACGACGATCGGCAAGAAGGTCGTCATGGCGCTGACCGGCCTGATCGGGCTGCTCTTCCTGATCTCGCACGTGATCTCGAACCTGCTGGTGTTCACCGAGCCGCATCACCTCGATGAATGGGGTGCGTTCCTCCGCTCGCTCGGCCCCGCCCTCTGGCTCGCTCGATTTGGGCTGCTCGCCGCCGTCCTGCTCCATGTCGTGGCCGCGGTCCAGCTGACGCGCAGGTCACAGGCGGCACGACCGGCGGACTACACCCGACACGAACGGCAGGTGGCCACCTACGCGGCACGGACGATGCGCTGGGGGGGGCTCCTCCTGCTCGTGTTCATCATCTTCCACATCCTGCATCTGACCTGGGGACAGTTTCACCCCGACTTTCATGAGGGCGAGGTCGGTCGGAACCTGATCACGGGACTCGCCGTGAAGCCGGTCGCCATCTTCTACGCACTCGCGATGGTCGCGCTCGGCCTGCATTTCGCCCACGGCGTCTGGTCGGTCTTCCAGACCCTCGGCCTCAACCATCCGGCCTGGAATCGGTCTCGCATGGTCATCAGCATCACGCTCGCCGTCCTGATCGCGGGCGGGTTCCTGGCGATTCCTCTCGCCGCGCTCTTCGGCGTCTTGCGCTAGGGGGAGACCACATGGAATTCATCGCCAAGTCGCCGGATGGACCGATCGAGACCCGCTGGAGCCGTCACCAGATGGGCCTCAAGCTGGTCTCGCCCGCCAACAAGCGGAAGTTCGACATCATCGTGGTCGGTTCCGGTCTCGCCGGCGCGTCGGCCGCGGCATCGCTGGCGGAGCTCGGCTACAACGTCTCCTGTTTCTGCTTCCAGGACTCACCCCGTCGGGCGCATTCGATCGCGGCACAAGGTGGCATCAACGCGGCCAAGAACTACCAGAACGATGGTGACTCCGTCTGGCGGCTGTTCTACGACACGGTGAAGGGCGGGGACTTTCGCTCGCGCGAGTCGAATGTGTATCGACTGTCCGAGGTGTCGGTCAACATCATCGACCAATGTGTCGCGCAGGGCGTCCCGTTTGCGCGCGAGTACGGTGGCGTCCTGGCCAATCGATCATTCGGCGGTGCCCAGGTCTCACGGACCTTCTATGCACGCGGACAGACGGGTCAACAGCTCCTGATCGGTGCGTATCAGGCGCTCGAGCGGATGATCGGTCTCGGACGAGTCCGGATGCACACGCGGCACGAGATGCTCGAGCTCGTGGTCGTCGACGGTCGCGCGCGCGGCATCGTCACCCGGGACCTGATCACGGGAGCCATGGAATCCCATGCGGCGCATGCGGTGGTGCTCGCCACGGGTGGTTACGGCAATGCCTTCTACCTCTCCACCAACGCGAAGGGCTGCAACGTCACCGCGGCCTTCCGGGCGTGGAAAAAGGGCGCCGGGTTCGCCAATCCGTGCTTCACGCAGATTCACCCGACCTGCATTCCCCAGAGTGGCGACTATCAGAGCAAACTGACCCTGATGTCGGAGTCGCTCCGGAATGACGGTCGCTGCTGGGTGCCACTTGCTCACGGAGATCAGCGGGTACCCGGCGAGATTCCCGATGCCGAGCGTGACTACTATCTCGAGCGCAAGTATCCATCATTCGGGAACCTCGCCCCACGTGACATCGCGTCGCGTGCGGCGAAGGAAGTCTGTGACGATGGGCGCGGCGTGGGGCCGGGAGGCCGTGGTGTCTACCTCGATTTCCGGTCAGCCATCGCACGCCTGGGCGAGAACGTCATCCGCGAACGCTACGGCAACCTGTTCGAGATGTACGAGCGCATCACCGGCGAAAATCCCTACCTGGTGCCCATGCGCATCTATCCGGCCGTGCACTACACCATGGGCGGGCTCTGGGTCGACTACAACCTGATGAGTACCTTGCCCGGACTGCATGTCCTCGGCGAGGCGAACTTCTCGGATCATGGAGCAAACCGTCTCGGGGCCTCCGCGTTGATGCAGGGGTTGGCCGATGGGTACTTCGTGATTCCCTACACGATCGGTGACTACCTCGCACGTGGTGGCCTCACCCCGCTCGACACCACGCACGACGCGTTCCGCGCCGCGGAAACCGCGGCGCACGAACGCGTTCGACAGTTGCTATCCATCAATGGCACCCGCAGCGTCGACTCGTTTCACCGCGAACTGGGACACCTGCTGTGGGAGAAGTGCGGCATGGAACGCGACCGCGCCGGACTGGAGGAGGCACTGATCCGGATCCCCGAGCTGCGGCGCGAGTTCTGGCGGGATGTGCGCGTGCTCGGTTCCGGGGAAAACCTCAATCAGTCACTCGAGAAGGCTGGCCGCGTTGCGGATTTCATGGAATTCGCCGAGCTGATGTGCCGCGATGCCCTGTTGCGCGAGGAGTCGTGCGGTGGACATTTCCGCAGCGAGTACCAGACAGCGGATGGTGAGGCACTCCGGAATGATGAGGCCTTTGCCCACGCGGCGGTCTGGGAATACGTCGGTGAGGATCGCCCTCCCGTCCGACACACGGAGCAACTCACCTTCGAGTTCGTCGAGCTGGCCACGAGGTCCTACAAGTGAAACTCACGTTGAAAGTCTGGCGTCAGGCGGGCCCCGATCAGCCAGGCCGCATCGAGGAGTATGCCACCGAGGCGAACGGGCACATGTCGTTCCTCGAGATGCTTGACGAGGTCAACGAGCGGCTCATTGCGAAGGGCGCCGAGCCCATCGCGTTTGATCATGACTGCCGTGAGGGGATCTGCGGTTCATGCTCGCTCATGATCAACGGGCAGGCGCACGGTCCTCGGGCGGCCACCACCACCTGTCAGTTGCACATGCGCGAGTTCCGGGACGGCGACACCATCGTGGTCGAGCCATGGCGCGCGCGTGCCTTCCCGGTCCTCAGGGACCTGGTGGTCGACCGCTCGGCCTTTGACCGGATCATCGCGGCCGGGGGCTACATCACCGCACCCACCGGCAGCGCACCCGACGGCAACGCGATCCCGGTGGCCAAGGACGAGGCCGAGATCGCGATGGATTCGGCGGCCTGCATTGGATGCGGCGCCTGTGTGGCGGCTTGCCCCAACGCGTCGGCCATGCTGTTCACCGGCGCAAAGGTGACGCACCTGGCCCACTTGCCCCAGGGACAGGCCGAGCGAGCGAGGCGTGTGCAGGCGATGGTCGACCAGATGGACGCCGAAGGGTTCGGTGGCTGCACCAATTTCGGGGAGTGCGAAGCGGCCTGCCCGAAGAAGATTTCGCTCGCCAATATCGCCCAACTCAATCGAGAACTCATCGGTGCCACATTGCGCGAAGCGAGCGGAGCACCCCGAACATCGGGTGTCATGTAGCATCCCATGACCGACCCACACCGCGCCGCGGTCCTCGGGCTCCTCGCCCTGCTGAGCGGACCACTGGCGCTCGGCGCCCAGTGGCAGGCGGACGCGGCTGCCCGAGTCACCGGCGTCTTGATCCGCGCCGATCCGGCGCCCTACGGTGCCCCGCTCACCGAAGTCCGACTCACCCAGCCGGTCCTCATGCTCCGGGTTGGGGCGGGTCACATGCTGACGCTCCGCACGACGCTCAATCTCGAAGGTGTCACGCTTCCCGATGGCGAATTGAGCGCGGGCGCGTACGGCGAGGGGTTCGTCGATCGGCGACATCCGCACACGTTCGTGCACGAGCTGATGCTCGAGACGCGCCACCGCATCGGCGCGGCCAATCGGGGGGGGGAAGTAGGCCTCGCAATCGGCAAGGGGTTCGCCCCGTTCGGGACTGACGATCCGATGAACCGACCGTTTGGCACCTATCCTGTCAATCATCATCTTGCGCAGATCCTCGAACGCGCTGTGCTCATCGGCCAGGTGGCCGTGGGGCCCGTGGTCCTGGAAGCCGGCCTGTTCGATGGTGACGAACCGGAGTCCCCGTGGCAGTGGCCCCTGCTGCACCAGTCGTCGGGGTGGCGTTTCGGCGACTCATGGAGCGCTCGCCTTACCGTCATGCCTGTCCCCAATCTTGATATCCAACTCTCGACGGCCAAGGTGCACTCACCGGAACAACGGCAGGGTGCGGGAGGCGATCAGAAAAAGTTCTCCGGCTCCCTCCGGTGGACTCGGCAGTCACCTGATGGAAATCACCGGCTCTATACCCTGCTCGAGGACGCCCGGACCAGTGAGCTCGAGGAGGCGTTCGTATACCGGAGCCTCCTCGGCGAGATCGCGCTTGACCTGGGGAATTCGCGGGTGGCCTATCGGTTCGAACGGACCGACCGCCCCGAGGAGGAACGGCCGACCGACCCGTACCGCACCCGCCGTCCTCACCTCGACAATGCCATCCTCGGCCGCTTCGTCTGGTCGCTACACACAATCCGGATAGACCATCGACTGGTGGTGTCACGTTCGGGACTCCGGGTCGTCCCCTTCCTTGAAGGTGCGTTCGGGACCACTGCATCGAAGGACGGCGGCGCGGTGACCCCGCTGGATGTCTATGGCAGTGATCGGGTCAAGCACCTGCGGGTGGGGCTGACCATCGAATGGAGGGCCAGTGGGCATCGCATGGGCCGATACGGCGTACTGGACTCCCACATGGAAGGAATGATGCATTGATGCTTGACGCGTGGGTGGGACGCCTCACGACGCTGCTGGTACTCGGGTTGCTGGGCGCGTGCAGCGGAGGCACCACGAATCCCGAGCCGCACGGACCGCGGATCACTCTCGTCTCGGGGGATGGGCAGCTGGGACTACCCAGCACCGCACTCCCCCAGTCCCTGCAGGTCCGAGTCGAAGACGGGGGTGCGCCATTGGCCGGTGTGGCGATCACCTGGACGGTGACGCGCGGAGACGGCGGGGTTGCCGTCCGAGTGACTTCCACAGGCGCCGACGGCGTGGCATCGGCCACGCTCCAGCTCGGTCCCGGGGTGGGTCTCAATGAAGTCGTCGCGACGGGATCGGAGATTCCGGGAGAAGTGCGCTTCACCGCGACTGCGACGCTCACCCCACCCACCGTGCTCGTGGTCGCGACGGTCCCCATCCCCGCCAACTACGGCCATCACGACACCTTCGTCCGCGACGGTTTGGCGTTCGTCTCGGCGTGGAACAGCGGGATGTACATCTATGACGTGGGTAACGGTATCCGGGGAGGTTCGCCAACCCTGCCGGTACTGGTGACCCAGTTCTCCACCTCGAGCAACGGTGTCGCGGGTGGTGCGCAGGTGCACAACGCCTGGTGGTTTCACAATCCGGTCACGGGCGAGAAGCGCTACCTCTTCATCGGACAGGAAGGCCCAGCCACGATCGGGCTCTCCGCCTCGGGTGACCTGCACGTCGTCGATATCTCGGACCTGACCCACCCGGTCGAGGTGGCCTCGCTCCGGATCGACGGGGCGGGCGTCCACAACTTCTGGATGGATGAGCCCAGGCAGGTGCTCTATGCGGCGTTCTACAATGCTGGTGTCGTGGCGATCGATGTGAGCGGACAACTCGGCGGGTCGCTCACGAATCGGATCATCGCCCGCGGCTCGCCGGGTGGGGCCGGGGCGGCGTTCACCTGGGGTGTCGCGCTGGGCGGTAACACGCTCTATGCCTCGGACATGCTCAATGGCCTCTGGGCGTTCGACAAGGTGACGCTTGCATCCAAGCAAGCGAGCCCAACGATCACCGATCGATTCACGTCGGACCTGGCAGTGCGGGGAAGCGTCGCCTACACGGGTACGTGGGGAACACGCAGCGGGCAGCGTGGCAACGTGATCAACATCTTCACGTTGGGTGCGAGCGGGGCACCCACCTTGGCCGGATCGGTCGAGCTGCCCGGGATCACCACCGTGAGCGACATCGCGATCAGTCCGGATGGCACGCAGTTGATCGCGACCGGCGAGGGCGGCAGCACGCCGGGGTTGTACGTCTTCGATCGAACGGATCCCCTGCATCCGGTGCAGCGCGCCGAGGTCACGATCCCTTCGGGGCTGCACACCGGCGAGGT
>JBDTNH010000011.1:0-38284 GCA_039933845.1 Gemmatimonadota bacterium | reverse complement strand
GATTTGAGCGCCTCGGTGAGTCGGGATTCCAGCTTCTGCCGCTCGGCCAGCAGCGACTCGAGCTTCCGCTCGAGCTGGTCCGGCTGGGCCTTGAGCGACGTGGCGAGCTGGGTGATCCGGGCGTCCATCGCCCGGACCGCCTCATAGGCGCCTCGACCCGTGACGGCCTCGACCCGGCGCACGCCGGCGGCTACCCCGCCCTGACTGGTGAATCGAAAGAGGCCGATCTCTCCGGCCGAAGTGACATGCGTACCACCGCAGAGTTCGATCGAGTCGCCGATCGTGACGACGCGGACCCGATCCCCATACTTGTCGGCGAAGAAGGCCATCGCGCCCCGGGCAAGCGCCTCGGGGAGTGTCTGCTCCCGGATATCGGTCGGCGCGTTGTCGAGGACCAGTTCGTTGACCGCCGACTCGATCTCCTCGAGCTGGCTCGCGTCGATCGGACCATGATGCGAAAAGTCGAACCGCAGTCGTCCCGGTTCGACCAGCGACCCTTGCTGGCGCACGTGTTCACCGAGCGCCTGGCGCAATGCCATGTGGGCGAGGTGGGTGGCCGAATGGTTCCGCTGGATCGCCCGACGACGATCGAGATCGACCAGCGCGGTGACCGGCCCCGGCGCGAACCGTCCCTCGAGCGCCCCGACGAGGCGCTGCCCATGTTCAGCGTCCTTCTGCACGTCGGCCACGACGAACCGCCAGCCATCTCCCTGGACGGTGCCGGCATCGGCGACCTGCCCACCCGACATGGCGTAGAAGGGCGATTCGGCCAGCACCATCACGTACTCGTCCCCAGCTGATCCATGGGCGAGGACGGTGGTGTCGGTGGCGGTCTCGCTGTACCCGACGAATCGGCCGGATCCCCCGGACGCGGACGGCACCACGATCGTCAGGGCGCTGTCGTTCCCCCCCCCATCACCTGTGCCGAGCCGAGCGGCTCGACTCCGCTCCCGCTGGGCGGTGAGCGCCTGCTCGAAGCCGGGGAGGTCGACGCCCACACCTCGGTCGCCCGCAATGAGCTCGGTGAGGTCGATCGGGAAGCCAAACGTATCGTAGAGCAGAAAGGCGTCGTCGCCGGGAATTGTGGTCACGCCACTCGCAAACAGCTCATCCAACCGGGTCAGGCCCGCCTCGATGGTTCGGAGGAACGAGATCTCTTCCTTCCGGATCCAGTCGGTGATCTCGGCCTGCCGTTCGAGGAGCCCGGGGTAGGCATCGGACATCAGCGACACCACGGTCGGTACCAGCTCGACCAGTGTCGGCTCGCGCCGGCCGAGCAGCCAGGCATGGCGCACCGCACGGCGGAGGATCCGGCGCAGCACAAACCCGCGCCCTTCGTTGCTCGGGTAGACGCCGTCGAGGAGCAGGAAGCTCACCGCACGAGCGTGGTCGGCCAGCACGCGATAGGACACGCCGGTCCCCTCGGGACCACCGGGATATGGCGCACCGACCAATTGCTCGACGACGGCGATGAGCGGCCGAAAGAGGTCGGTGTGGAAATTGTCGGTCTCGCCCTGCAGCACCGCGGCGATCCGCTCGAGACCGGCACCGGTGTCGACACTCGGTCTCGGCAACGGCGTCATGGTGCCGTCGGCCGACCGATCGAACTGCATGAAGACAAGGTTCCAGATCTCGAGGAACCGCCCGGCCTCCGCTTGTCGCTCGAATTCGGCCTGGTCAAGCGAGGCGAGTGCGGCGCCGGGGACCCACTCCAGATCGACAAAGATCTCCGAACATGGTCCGCACGGGCCGGTGTCGCCCATCTGCCAAAAATTGTCGGCATCCCCGAGACCATAGATTCGATCGCTGGGGAGTCCCGTGATCTCCTGCCACAGTGCGCGCGCCTCATCGTCGGTGTGGTGCACCGTGACGCGGAGCCGATCCGCGGGCAGTCCCAACCATTCCGGCGAGGTGACAAACTCCCACGCAAACGCGATGGCGTCGCGCTTGAAGTAGTCGCCGAACGAAAAGTTGCCCAGCATCTCGAAGAAGGTGTGATGTCGGCGCGTGATGCCGACCTGCTCAAGATCGTTGTGTTTCCCTCCCGCGCGGACACACTTCTGGCAGGTCACCGCTCGAACGTACGGCCGAGGCTCCTGACCCAGAAAGGTGCGCTTGAACTGCACCATCCCGGCATTGGTGAAGAGGAGGGTGGGGTCGTCGGCAGGAACCAGCGATGACGACGCCACTCGGGCGTGCCCGCGGGTGGCGAAAAACTCAACAAACTGGCGGCGAATCTCGGCAGCACTCATAGCCCGGAAAACTAACCGGGACACCGGCCCATCCGCCCCGATGCCGGCGGCGGCTCAGGTGGTGACGAGTCGGTCGACCGCCTCACGGGCACGCGTATCGACAAACCCGCGGCGCATGAAGAACGCCGCCAGTCGACGCTGGCGCGCGGCCCGGGGGAGGCCGGCCATCGCGGATGCCCGTCGTTCGGCCATCTTGAGGGTGCGAGGCCAGGGGTCGTTGGCGGGATCGGAGAGGAGCGCCACGACGGTCCGATCGACGATCGATCGGTCGACGCCGAGGGAGGCCAGATCGCGCGTGAGCCGGGACGCGCCGCGCCCACGACCGGCCCGGGCCACCACATATTGCTCGGCAAATGACTCGTCATCGAGCAAGCGAAGACGCTCGAGTCGGGCCATGGCGGCCGTCACCGCGTCGTCCGAGTGCCCCTTGTGCACCAATTTGCGCCGGATTTCGAATCGCGAATGCGCCCGTCGTTCCACCAATCGCAGTCCGGCGCGTACCGCGCCCTCCTCCTCCGCCGCCGCATCGAGAAGCGCCACCCCGCCGGACGGGATGACGCCACCCTCGGTGAGGCCCAACTGTCGAATCACGTCGGCCGGCACGGTCCAGGCCGGCCGACCGTCGATGATCACCCGAGTGCTTTCTCGCCGCCTTGGATCGGCTTCGAGACGATCGACGATCATTCGTCGTCATCCTCAGACACCGCAGTCACCTCATCGGCTCCGTCCGACCCATCGGCCCCCGCAGCGCCCACCGCACCAATGCCGAGGATGTCTTTCACCTTCGCCTCGACCTCGTCCGCCAGCGCCGGGTTGTCCTTCAAGAAGAGCTTGGCATTCTCACGCCCCTGACCGATCCGTTGATCGCCGTAGGAGTACCAGGCGCCCGACTTCTGGATGATCCCGTTGTCGCTGGCGAGATCGACCAACAGGCCGACATGGGAGATCCCCTCGTCGAACATGATGTCGAATTCGGCCTGCTTGAACGGTGGTGCCACCTTGTTCTTGACCACCTTGACGCGGACGTGCGAGCCGATGATCGCGTCGCGCTCCTTGACCGGGCCAATCCGACGAATGTCGAGGCGCATCGAGGCGTAGAACTTGAGCGCCTTGCCGCCGGTGGTGGTCTCGGGATTGCCAAACATGACACCGATCTTCTCGCGCAGCTGGTTGATGAAGACCACGGCGCACTGGGTGCGGTTGATCGCGCCCGCGAGCTTCCGGAGTGCCTGACTCATCAGGCGCGCCTGCAGGCCCATGTGGCTGTCGCCCATCTCGCCCTCGATCTCCGCGCGCGGCACCAGCGCCGCGACCGAGTCGATCACCACCAGCTCGACGGCCCCCGAGCGCACCAGGATCTCGACAATCTCGAGCGCCTGCTCACCGGTATCGGGCTGCGAGACCAACAGGTTATCGACATCGACACCCAGCTTCCGGGCGTACTCGATATCCAGCGCATGTTCCGCGTCGACGTAGGCCGCGACGCCGCCCCCCCTCTGGACGTTGGCGACGAGATGGAGACAGAGGGTCGTCTTGCCCGAGCTCTCGGGGCCGTAAATTTCCGTGATCCGGCCACGAGGGATACCGCCGATGCCGGCGGCGGCGTCGAGGTTGAGGGCACCCGTCGAGATCGCCCCGATTTTCACCCGCGGACCATCGCTCCCCATCCGCATGATGGTGCCCTTGCCGAGCTGCTTCTCGATCTGGGAGATGGCGAGGTTGAGAGCCTTCTTGCGGTTGTCGTCGGTTGCCATGGGAGCCTCGGAAAGAGAGAGTTTAGGCGCGACCGTCAGGTCGTGCGGCAATGCGAGAAACGAGAAACGAGAAGCGAGAGGCGAGAAGCGAGAGGCGAGAAGCGAGAGGCAGCCGCCGCCCGAACACGCACCAAAGTAGCACCGAAATTAACCCGAAGCAAGCCCCGATTATGGCGCGTTTTACTCCAGCGCGAGACATTCTAGCGCCAGCCCGGCCTCCAAGCGTCCTCGAGGTGCTCGACCTTGCCCAGCCCATCCGGGCGTGCGAGGGTCATCACATCGAAGCGGTACCGGTCTCCGCTCCGGCCGTGGAGCAGGATCCAGCTCCAGGCGGTGCGTTCGATGATGTAGCGCTTCCGCCGCCCGACGGCCTCGACCCCGGTCCCGCAGGTATTGGAGCGCCGGAGCTTGACCTCGATGAAGGCGACGATGCCGGCCCGCCGCGCGATGAGGTCGAGGTCGTGACGCCCCATGGTCCAGCGGTGCGCCTCGACGCGCCAGCCCCGCTCGACGAGCCAGCGGCCCGCGGCCTCTTCGGCCTCCAGCCCCATGCGGTGCCGCGCATCGGTCCAGTCCGCCGGGTCAATGGGCATGGTAGACGAGACCAGTTTTAGGCGCGACCGTCAGGTCGTGCGGCCAGGCGCGGAGGTGGTGGTGAGATCGCATGCGAAAGGATCGCACGAGCGTGTCGGAGGGGAGGTATCAAAGGACGGCAGGTCGGCACACGAAAACGGGGGGCCGCCAAGTTCTTGCGTTGCCTTAAAGCTGACGCATCGATTCGCTCGACGTGCCGATCGACCTGACGGTCGATCCTAAGCGTCGGGTCATTGGTCGTGCCGCGCGACCTGACGGTCGATTCTAAGCGTCGGATCATTGGTCGTGCCGCGCGACCTGACGGTCGCGCCTAACAGATCACGTGTACTCGTCCAGCTGATGCAGGCCGATGTTGACATCCCGCGGCTTGCTCCCATTGGGCGGCCCAAGGATGCCGGCGTCGTGGAGCTGGTCGATGATCCGGGCGGCACGACCGTAGCCGACGCCGAGTCGCCGCTGCAGCAGCGACGTGCTGCCGCCCTGGTGCTGGATGCAGGTCTCGGCGGCCTGGCGGAACAGCGCATCGCGACTCTCGTCTCCCTGCCCCCCCCCGCCGGCCTCGCCGTCGTTGGCCATTGCGCGGACCAGGTCGAGGATATCGGGCTCGGCCTCCTGACCCGGGGGGATGAGTCCCTCGCGTCGGGCCTCGTACCATGCCATCACGCGCTCGGTCTCGTCGGTGCTGATATAGGCGCCCTGGATCCGGATAGGATCGTTGCGACCCGGCGGCGTGAAGAGCATGTCGCCGTTGCCGAGCAGCGCCTCGGCGCCGTTCTGGTCGAGAATCGTCCGGCTGTCGACCTTGCTCGCCACCCGGAACGCCATCCGACTCGGAAAGTTCGCCTTGATGAGGCCGGTGAGCACATTCACGCTCGGGCGTTGGGTGGCCAGAATCAGGTGGATCCCGATGGCCCGTGCCTTCTGGGCCAGCATCGCGAGCGGCGTCTCGACCTCACCCTGCACCGTCATCATCAGGTCCGCCAGTTCGTCCACGATGACCACGATCATCGGCAGCTCGCCGTCCTGATACTCGGCACTCCAGTCGGCTTCACCTTGAGGCGGCGTGCCGTCGGATTCCCTGGCAATGGTCGTCAGGGTCGGCCGGGCGGATTCCGGATTCCGCATCGGCCGACCGTCACGTACCTTGGCATTGAAATCGCCGAGCTGGCGTGCACCGTTGGCATGCAGGAGTTCGTACCGGCGGTTCATCTCGTACACCGCCCATTTGAGCACCGCGGCGGCATCGTGATTGTCCGTCACGACCTTGTGCTTGAGATGGGGCAACTCGTTGTACATCGAGAGCTCGACCATCTTCGGGTCGATCATCAGGAGCCGCAGTTCGCGCGGCGTATAGCGATAGATGAGCGAGGTGATGATCGTGTTGATCGCAACCGACTTGCCGCTTCCGGTGGCCCCTGCCACCAGCAGGTGGGGCATCTGCGCGAGATCGGCGATGACCGGCTTTCCCTCGACATCGCGCCCGAGGGCCACGGGCAGGATCGCATGGGATCGTTGCCATGCGTCGCTCACGAGCAGTTCGCGGAGGGTCACCATCCGGGGACTCGGGTTCGGGATCTCGACTCCGACGGCGCCGCGTCCGGGAATCGGGGCCACCCGGAGCGAGTGCGCCCGCATCGTGATCGCGAGGTCATCGGCGAGCGCCACGATCCGACCCGCCTTCACGCCGGCCGCCGGCACAACCTCGAACTGACTCACGGTCGGTCCACTCGTGATCCCGGCGAGGGTGCCCTTGACCTTGAAGGTCTCAAGGGTGTGGAGCAGCAACTCACCGAGGCGCCGCAGCTCGGCCTCGTCGGCGGACACATCGGAGTTTGGCGGCAGTGCCAACAGGTCGACGGGTGGCAAGGCGTCATCGTTCGACACCTTCGGTCGCGCCGGTGGCGACTCGCCGGCCTCGAGCAATTCGACCGCCCGCGCCGTGGCGCGCTTCGCGGTGCCCGTGACCTTCGCGAGCAGCCCGGTCGAGGCCTCGTCCTCGTCCGACACCCGATCCGTGTTCCGGATGACGGGTTCGGCAGGAGACACGGCGTTCTGAGGTTTCGGCCCATCCTCGAGACGCTTGAGCGGATGCCAAGCGACCGTGGCGAGTGTGGCGGCCGTCATCGCCACGAAGCCCGCGATCATCCCTCCTGCCACGCCGATCGAATCGAGCGCCCCGCGCGCAAAGAGCCCTGGGAACCAGCCCACGGCCCGCGCGACCACGTGCCATTCTGCGAGTGGCAGCAGGAAGTCCGCCTGCGTCACATTGGCGAGGACGCCGATCAGGTAGGGGATGAGCAAGCCGTTCGCGCCGATCAGGATCGCGGCGCGCTTCTGGTCGAGGGCCCACAGTCGGCCGAATCCCGCGAGACCGATCGCCAGAAAGAACAGCGGCACACCCACGGCGCCCAGTCCCAGCCCACGCCAGAGTAGCGGCCCGATGGTGGCCCCGACGGGGCCGGTGAGCGGCAACGGCAAGAGGGTGAGCAGGAAGAAGAGCCCCACCGCGAGGGCCAACGTGGCCCCCAGGCGGCGGCGATCCGGCATGGTCATGTGCTCCCCCCCCCATGATTCGGCAGCGTGACTCGGTGATCGTGGAAGATGGGCACCAGGTCGCCGAGGAGGTCGACCCGGGCGGCGAACTCGACATCCGCCCCCAGCTCGCGGGTCCGGAGTGCTCGACCGGCTTGCGACAAGGCGAAGACCCGCCCGATCCGATTGCCGTACGAACGCACCAAGTCAACGGCCGCAATCGCGCTGTCGTTCAGGCCCTTCCGTGTGCGTCGCCCACCCAGCGCGGCGCGAACCAGTCGCCCTGCGATGTAGGCATCGTCGAGTCCAAAGCCGGTCTCGCGTCCGGCACACAAAATCAGCAGTCGCCCGTGTTCCTCGAGCAAGCCGCGGGCGCGCGCGCCGGCCGCCGTCAGGTTGACCGCGGCCGCCACGATCACCGCTCGCGCGCCGTGCGTGGCAAGCAGGGCACCGGTGCCGTTGGTCGTCTTGAGGATGATGGTCTTGCCCGCGACGCGGTCTCGAGTCATCTCGCGAGGCGAGTTGCCCGCCTGGAACCCCGGGATCGCGTCGAGGTGGCGCTCGCCCGCCAGGATCACGTCGGTGCGTTCAAGCGAGTGCAGCAGTCGCGAGGCGGCCTCGGTGTCGGCCACCGGGATCACCGCCTTCGCCCCATTGGCCAGCGCCGTGCAGATCGTCGTGGTGGCACGCAGCACATCGATCACCACCACGGCCCGGCCGGCGACGTCGGCCGCCGCGACGTCGTTCGGCGCGAAGGCCACATCGATCATTCGGCGGGGCTCGGCTCGGGCTTGAGGAGTTGGGGTTCGCGCTCGAGGAACTTGGTGTCGATCACTCCGCGCACGAAGTCGGGATGTCGGATCACCCGGGCGAGGAACGGGATGGTGGTGGTGACGCCCTCGAGGATGAACGAATCGAGTGCCTGCCCGAGGCGGACCAAGGCCTCCGCGCGGTCGCGGCCGTGCACGATCAGCTTCGCGAGGAGCGAGTCGTAATACGGGGGGACCGTGTAGCCCGCGTAGACATGGGTATCCACCCGGACGCCTGGGCCACCCGGCGGATGGTACGCGGTGATCAGCCCCGGACTCGGCTGGAAATTGCGGTACGGATCCTCGGCGTTGATGCGCACTTCGATGCTGTGGCCCGAGAGTTCCACCGGGTAGCTCGGCAGTGGCTCGCCGGCCGCGACACGGATCTGTTCCTTGACGAGGTCCCAGCCGGTCACCATTTCGGTGACGGGATGCTCGACCTGGATCCGGGTGTTCATCTCCATGAAATAGAACGAGCCATCCTCGTCGAGCAGGAACTCGACGGTGCCGGCGCCCACGTAGTCGATCGCCGACGCGAGCTGCACCGCGGCATCGCCCATTTGCTGACGCAGCTCGGGGGTGAGCGCCGGCGAGGGCGACTCCTCGATCAACTTCTGGTGACGCCGCTGCACCGAACAGTCGCGCTCGCCAAGATGGATGACCCGACCGTGCATGTCACCGAGCACCTGGATCTCGACGTGGCGCGGCCGGGCCAGGTACTTCTCGACATACACATCGCCGTTCCCGAAGGCCGACAGCGCCTCGTTCTGCGCCAGCGAAAAGAGTTGACCGAACTCCTCTGCATCACGCGCGATGCGCATGCCCTTCCCCCCCCCGCCAGCGGTGGCCTTGATGATCACCGGGAAGCCGATCTCACTCGCGACCACGAGCGCCTCGTCGACATCCTCGAGCACGCCCGGGGAACCAGGCACGGTTGGCACGTTGGCCGCCTGGGCGAGGCGACGGGCGGAGGCCTTGTCCCCCATCTGCCGGATCTGGTCCCCGGTGGGCCCGATGAAGGCGATCTCCGACGCGACGCAGGTGTCCGCGAATTCGGCGTTCTCCGCGAGGAAGCCGTACCCGGGGTGGATGGCATCGGCACCGGTGACTTCGGCGGCGGCAATCAGGTTGGGGATCCGCAGATAGGACAGTCGCGACTGCGGCGGGCCGATGCAGACGTCATCATCGGCAAACCGCACATGCAGCGATTCCCGATCGGCCTCGCTGTAGACGGCCACTGTCTCGACACCGAGTTCGCGACAGGCGCGGATCACCCGCAACGCAATCTCCCCCCGATTGGCCACCAGGACCTTTCGGAACATCAACGCCGTCCCTGGGTACCGAGGTCGTCGAACGTCCGGTCGCTGGCGGCGCTGATCCCGGAGACGCGGAGCGCGAACTCGTTGGGCAGGGTCGCGTGGAACACGGCATCCTCGTAGGAGATGGCCCCCTCGGTGTACCAGCGCATCAGCGCCTGATCGAATGACTGCATGCCGTACGTGGCCCCGCCCTCGGCGATCAGGTCCGGGATCGAGAGGGCCTTCTGGGTGTCGCGCATGTTGTCGGCCACGGCGGCGGTGTTGATCAGGATTTCTGCAGCCGGGACCCGACCCTTGCCATCGGCCTGTGGCACGAGGCGGAGCGAGATGATCGCCGCGAGTGCCGTGGACAGCAGCATCCGAATTTCACTGTGCTGGTGCGGCGGATAGAACGAGAGGATCCGCGAGATCGTCTGGGTGGCATCGGTGGTGTGAATGGTCGAGAGGACCAGGTGACCGGTGTCCGCGGCCTTGAGGGCCGTGTCCATCGTGTCCTGGTCCCGGATCTCGCCGATCAGGATGACATCGGGATCCTGGCGGAGGACATGCCGAAGCGCGTGCGCGAACGACAGCGTGTCGTTGCCCACTTCACGCTGCGAGACGTTGGCGTGCTGGTCGCGATGCAGGAACTCGATCGGATCCTCGACCGTGATGATGTTCACCCGGCGGTGCCGGTTGATGTGCTCGATCATCGCCGCGAGGGTGGTCGACTTGCCGCTCCCCGTGATGCCCGTGACCAGGATGAGCCCACGCGGCCGCATCGCGACATCCTCGAGCACGCGCGGCAATTGCAGCTCCTCGATCGTCCGCACCTCGTAGGGAATACCGCGGAGGGCAAACGCGACGGTGCCACGCTGCTGATAGACGTTCGTCCGGAACCGCCCGATGCCTGGCACCCCGATCCCGAAGTCGGCTTCCTTCGTTTCGGTGAATTCACGGATCTGTCGCGGCGTCATCAGCGATTCGGCGAGCAGCTTGAGCTCCTCGGGCTTGAGCGGCGGCTGCTCGAGGACGACCAACTGCCCGTTGATCCGGACGGTCGGTGGTCGCCCGGCCTTGAGCAGGAGGTCCGAGGCGCCGCGTCGCACCATCTCGATGATGGCCGCGCGGAACTGGAAGCCCGCGGCGGCGGGCGGATCTTCGGGCAGGTCGGTTCCCTCCAGTTCATCAACCATTGGGATCCACTCGATACAGCACCTGACCATACTCGACGGGCGACGCGTCGTCGACGCACACTTCGCGCACGACACCAGAGACCTCGGCCTCGATCTCATTCATGATCTTCATTGCCTCGATGATGCAGACCGTCTGTCCCGGACTCACTCGTGCACCCACTCGCACGTAGGGATCGCTCCCCGGCTCCGGCTGCATGTAGTAGGTACCGACCATCGGCGATTTGATTTCCTTGAGCTGCGTGGCGGGCACCGAGACCGCTGGCTCAGCCGCCGGCGTCGCGGCCGCGGGCGCGGCGGCGGCCAGAGCGGCGGGGGCTGCCCCCGGATGCGCCACCATGGGGACACCATGGTTGGCACGGGTGATCGTCACACCCGTTCCAAAGAATCCCTTGAGCTCGATCGCGCCGAGCTCGGGGTGATCATGGATCAGCTTGGCGAGGCGACTCACGTCGCGCATGTCGATGCCCTTGAGGCCAGGAACCTTCTCGAGGGCGCGGGCGAGATCCTGCATGTCATCGGGTGTCATACGCGGGTCAGGTACTTGTCGTCGCGACGATCCACCCGGATCACCGTGCCTGGTTCGACGAACAGCGGCACCTGCACCACGGCGCCCGTCTCGAGTGTGGCGGGCTTCGTCCCGCCAGTGGCCGTGTCGCCCCGGATCCCGGGGTCGGTCTCGACGATCGTGAGTTCCACGAAGTTGGGCAACTCGAGGGTCAACGCGTTCTCATCCCGCATGAGCACCGTGCATTCCATTCCCTCCTTGAGGTACTTGAGCTGATCGTCGCCGATCAGCGCCGCGGTCAGCATGATGTCGTCAAACGTCTCCAGATCCATGAAGTGATAGAAATCACCATCACGATACGAAAACGTCATCTGGCGATGCATGAGGTCGATCACCTCGAGCCGCTCCCCGGAGGGAAAGGTGCGCTCCAGGACGGCACCCATCTTGACGTCCCGAAGCTTGGTCCGGACGAAAGCGGGCCCCTTGCCAGGCTTGACATGCTGAAAGTAGATGATCTGCATGAGTCGCCCATCGAGCGATATCACCAGCCCGTTGCGAATGTCTGCCGTGGTGGCCAAGCCTGCTCCCGCCGCTAGAAGTCGAGTTCAATCAGATCGGTCTGACCATCAGTGAGCAACACCGGCCCCTCGCCCGAGAGCCAGACGTCATCCTCGAGGCGCACCCCGCCCCATCCCGGAAGATAGATTCCCGGCTCCACCGTGACCACCGCCCCGGCCGGAATCGGCCGATCGACGGTCGCGGCCAGGCGCGGGCCTTCATGGACCTCGAGACCGATGCCATGCCCCAGGGAATGCCCAAAGGCATCGCCATGGCCACCTTGGACAATGATATCTCGGGCGAGGGCATCGGCCGTCCGACCCGACATTCCGGCCCGAATCTCCTCTCGGGCGACCCGTTGGGCCCGAGCGACCAAGGCATGAATCGTCCGCTGGCGGTCGTCGGCTGGACCGAGTACGAACGTCCGGGTGATGTCTGAGCAATACCCCTCGACCTTCGCCCCGAAGTCGATCAGGAGCAGGTCCCCGCCCTTGAGGAGCTTGGTGCTCGTCCGGGCGTGCGGCAGGGCCGAGCGATCACCGGTCGCAACAATGGTCTCGAACGGATGCCATTCGCTTCCCCGACTCCGAAGTGCCGATTCAAGGCGGGCGGCGACATCCAGCTCCCGATCCCCGGGGCGGACGGTGGCGACCACCTCGTCCAGTGCATCGATGGCCAAGGCCCCGGCGGCCCGAATCAGCGCGATTTCGCCGTCGTCCTTCACCTCGCGAAGACGCTCAACCACTTCGGCGCCGTCGACCAGCGCGCCGCCGACCGCTCGCTTGAGCCGCCCGGCATCGCGGGCGGGCAGGGTGTGCGGCTCATAGCCCACTCGACCCCAGCCTCCCGTCTCCAGCAGTTCCGTCAGCCGACCCCAGACCGAGGTTCGCTCGACCAGGACGTCGGCGGCCTCACCCACCTCGCTGGGCGCCTGTACGGCATAGCGGAAGTCGGTGATCAGGCGGCATCGGTCCCGGGTCAGGAGCATCATGCCCGCCGAGCCCGTGAAGCCAGTCAACCAGCGAATATTCGACAGGGTGGTGACGACGAACGCCTCGACCTGGACCTCCGCGAGTTGGTTCCGAACTGCACCTTGTCGAGCGCGATAGCGATCAGACATCGGCGAGGGAAGCAACCAGCCCCTCGAGGGCGAGTTCGTAACCTCGCACCCCAAGGCCCGTGATCATTCCGATCGCGAGGTCGGCGACCATTGAGTGGTGTCGCGCCGCTTCTCGCTGGAACAGGTTGCTGATGTGCACCTCGACGAACGGGAGCGGTGCGGCGAGGCACGCGTCCCGAATGGCGAGTGAGGTGTGCGTGTACGCGCCGAGGTTGACGATCATGCCGTCCGCCCGAGCAGGGGCACCCTGGACGAGTTCAACGAGCTCACCTTCATGATTCGATTGCGCCATCAACAGCTGGACGCCAAGGTCACGACTCCGCTCGGCGAGGCGCAGCTCGACCTCGGCGAGTGTCGCATGCCCGTAGAGTGAGGGCTCGCGGGTCCCGAGCAGGTTGAGGTTCGGCCCGTTGAGGACCAGGATCCTCCAGCTCATTCCAGCTCCTTCAGCCAGCGTTGAAAGGCATCAAAATCGGTAGTCGCCCCTGGCGGTGCCGGCGGCGCCTCGAAGAACGCGTCGAACGACGCCATGGCCGTGCCCACCCTGCGGGATGCCGGCCGCTGTGCGGCGAGACCCTGGAGCCAGCTCCGGACCGGTGTGCCGCCAGACTCCCGGGAATCGAGTGGGATCGGCCGACTGGCCGTCAGCTCGTCCTGGACCGCGGCATGTCGGGCGATCAAGGAATGATTCTCAGGCTCACGGGCCACCAATTCGGCGTAGGCACGGCGCGCCTCCTCGAGATGTCCCTGTCGGCGATACAGATCGGCGAGCGATTCCGTCACCAAGGCCGCACCAGCGGCGACCTCACCCGGTCCGACCTCCTCCACCATCATCTCGGCGGCGAAGGCCAGCCGCTCCCGAGGCGCTTGCGCGACTTGGTCTGGCCAATGGACCTCAAGCAGTTCTCGGATGGCTGGGTGATCGGGCTCGAGGTCCATTCCCGTCCGAAGGGCTTCCTCAAGTCCGGCCCGGTCGCCAATGTCGAGCGCCAACCTGGCCCGAACCACCAGGAGGGGAACGAAGGTCGGGAAGCGATTGAGTCCATCCAGGAGCACCCGCCGGGCGTCGGGGACATCGCCGCGCTTGCGCAGCGCATCGGCCAACGCGGCGGTACGGGTAGGCGATGGCGCCTCACGCCAGCGGGCCATCAGCTGATCGATCACGGATCCGAGGGACATCCGGCTCACAGGTTCGGGTGACGGGGAGGGATCAGGCAACACTATCCCGCGCAGGTGATGGGTGTCAACTCGACCCGATTCCGCGGGTCGCTTGAGAATGGTCCCCTCGGGACCTAGGTTTCAGGGCTATGTCTCACGACTTCACCGAACGGGTTCGACTTCTATGATGCAGGCCTTCCGCAACGCCGCCAAGCCGGTCGTCTACCTGATCACGATCACCTTCATGATCTGGATGCTGGTCGACCTCAGCGGGATCTCCGGCTCCGCCGGCATGTTCTCGCGCACCTCTGTCGGGTCGGTCAACGGCCAGAGCATCGACACCCGCTCCTACGAGCAGGCCGTCCAGGATGCGACGACGCAGCGCCAGCAGCAGTCCGGGCGCTCGCTCTCCCTCGAGGAGACGCAGGCGCTGCGCGATGAAGTGTGGCAGTCCTTCGTCCAGTCAACGGTCATGCGCGACGAGATCGCGCGCCGGCACATCACCGTGACGCCGGACGAGGTTGCCTCCCTCATCATGGCCGTGCCGCCGCCGCAATTGCAGCAGGCACCGGATTTCCAGACCAACGGCCAGTTTGACCCCTCGAAGTACCAGCGCTGGCTCCAGTCGGCCGTCGGTCAGCAGTACGTCCCAGCGCTCGAGGCGCAATATCGCGACGAAATCCTCCGAGCCAAACTGCTCCGCAACGTCACGGCTGACATTTTCCTGAGCGAAGCCGCCCTCTGGGAGCGCTACCGTGACCAGAACGAGACGGTCTCGATCACCCTGACGCCTCTGGTCCCCAACCGGGTGATTCCCGATTCGGCAGTGGTGGTGAGCGACGATGAGATCGCCGCGTACTACCGATCCCATCCGGATGAGTTTGATCGCCCCGCCACGGCGTTCCTGTCGTACATCGGCGTCCCTCGCTCACTCGATGCCTCCGATTCGGCCGCGGCGCTCGAGCACGCGCGCGAGGTTCGGGCCGAGCTGGTGAAGGACACCGCGTGGGCCGACGTCGCACGTCGGGAATCGGCTGATGCCGGCAGCGCAGCCCTGGGTGGCAACCTCGGCACCTTTGCGCGCGGGGCGATGGTCTCGTCGTTCGACGCGGCCGTGTTCTCGATGCCCATCGGCACGATCTCCGACCCGGTCCTGAGCGAGAACGGCTATCACCTCATCGAGGTGCTGTCGCGCACCGCCGATTCCGCGACGGCGCGTCATGTCCTGATTCCGGTCGAGCTCGCCGGGGCGCACCGCGATCTGGTGGACGCGCAGGCCGATTCGCTTGAGCAGCTCGGTGCCGATCGCCTCGACCCGGCGGCACTCGACACCGCTGCCCGTGCGCTCAAGCTGCCGATCGGCCAGAGTGCACCGGTGCAGCAGGGCACCCGAGCGATCGTCGGACCATATCTGGTCGGGGATGCTGGCGTCTGGGCATTCCAGGGCAAGGTCGGTGAGACCTCGCCGATCGTCGAGACCCCAGAATTCTATTATGTCTTCCGCCTCGACTCGCTCCAGCAGTCCGGCGTGCCACCGCTCACCGCCATCCGTGCGTCGGTCGCGAATGCGGTCACCGAATCGAAGAAGGACGCCCTCGCACTCGACAAGGCCAACCAGTTCGTGAGCCGAGTCAAGGCGGGTGAAACGATGGTCGAGGCGTCGCGCGCGATGGGACTCGAGAACCGTGAGTTCCCTGCGTTCGCCCGGATCCAGCCGCCGCTGCCCAACCCGAAGCTGATCGGGACGGCCTTCGGCCTACCGGTTGGCGCATTAAGTGAGCCGATTGTCACCAAGGAAGGCATTTACGTCATCCGCGTCCTCGCGCACACACCGGCCGACTCGGCGGCGTTTCGTCGCGATCTCGACCAGATGCAGTCGCGCGAGGTTCGGGCAGCGCGTGATGAGCGAGTGCGCTTCTTCCTGCAGGCGCTGAACGAGCGTGCGAAGGTGAAGGATGATCGCGCCAAGCTCTTCAAGACATCGGCGCAGGCCGAGGCCGGGTCGAGCGCGCTGCTCAAGTAGGCTCGCGGGTTCCGTCTCCCACCACAACGCAGCGGGCGCCCTGGATGATCTCCGGGGCGCCCGTTTGCGAGTGGCGAGCTGCGTCGTGTGCGTTATTGCGAGAGACGCTTCGGTTCGCCCGTCTTTTCGGATGGTGCCTCATCACCGAGGCCGCTTCGATCATGATCGAGCATCGGACGGTCGCGGCCGTCATCGCGCATGACAGCGTCCTGGGTTTCGGTCAACGACTTCTTGAACTCGCGAATGCCCTTCCCCATCGACTGCCCGATCTCGGGCAAGCGCTTGGCCCCAAACACGAGCAGGACGATGAGGCCGATAACGAGGATTTCCGTGAAGCCGAGATTCGGCATGGAGTGACTCCGGTTAGAACAGCGATCTGGCCGCGTAGTAGGCCGCAACCACGCCGACCAGGCTCAGGATCGATACGTGGAGGGCCACCGGCCCGAGCGTAAAGGATACCACGAGGAGATCGAGCGAGACAGGGCCAAACGTCGGGGTCACCGCAAAGGTGAAGAACGCCTTGGTGGCACTCTCCGGCAGGAAGCGCTCGAGGAGCGCCGTCACGAGCGCGCCAGCGAGGAAGCCGACGGTGAGCACCCCGAGGTAGAACCGGGTCCGACGCGGTCCAGCCATCATCGCCTCCGTTCGAGCACGAAACCGAGTGAGGCGCGCAGGACCTCGCGGGCCGGCGACGGGGGCAGCGCCTGGAGTGCCTGATCCGCCTCCGCCATGATCCGACTGGCCCGCTCCCGGGCGTAGGTCAACCCGCCATGGGTGGTGACCGCCTGGATCACGGATGCGATCTGGGCTTCGCTGGGCTCCGCCGTGGCCATGAGTGCATCGACCTGGCGCCGCTGCTCGGTGGTGAAGCTTGGCAGCGCATGAATGAGGGGGAGCGTCACCTTGTGCTCACGCAGGTCGAGCCCGGATGGCTTGCCGGTCACCTCGGCGAGAGCGGTGTAGTCGAGCAGGTCGTCCACAATCTGGAACGCCGTCCCAAGATGCGCTCCGAATTGTGCCAACGCCTGCCGGGCGGCTGGGGGCGCTCCGAGACCACCCACCTCGCACGCCCCGGAAATCAACGACGCCGTCTTCGCTCGGATCAGGAGATCGTACTGCTCCTCGGTGAAAGTGAGCGGATCATGCGCCAGCAGTTGGCGCATCTCGCCGACCGTCATCTCGTTCGTCACGCGGCCGAGCACGCCGAGCGCCTCGAGGTCGGCCATCTGCACCAGCTCGACCACTGCCCGCGAGTAGAGGAAGTCACCCATGATGACGCTGATCTGGTGCGAGAACAGGGCATTGATCGTCGGCATGCCACGTCGCAGCGCGGAATGGTCGACCGCGTCGTCGTGCACCAGCGTGGCGAGGTGGATCAGCTCAATGATCGCGGCGAACGTTTCCCCGCGCGCCCCGGTGCTGCCGGTCGCTTCGTCGGCGAGGAGGGCCAGCGTGGGCCGGAACATCTTTCCGCGCATGCGGAGGAGGTGATGGTTGACTTCGGAAATGAGCGGGAAATCTGCCTCGATCATCCGGCGCATTTCGTGTTCGACACGGACCAGCCGGTCGCGTACCGGTTCCTGCAGATCCAGGAGGGTGACGGGATCGAGCTGTGGCAGGGTCATCCCGTGCCGTCGTTGAGTGCAGTGATGCGGTCCGCCACATCGTGGAAGCCAATATCGATCGCGAGGACGCGCTCATAGCAGTTGCGTGCGTTCTTGGTCTTGCCCTGCGCTTCGAGGGCGCGACCCAGCCAGTAGAGCACACCGATCTTCTCCGCGTCGCTCGCCTCGTCCTTGTCGACGCTCCGGAGCACCGCCTCCGCGACCGCGGGACGCCCCTGCTCGAAGAAACACTGTCCGAGGGCCTCGCTGGTGCGGAGACGTCCCTCGTTCGAGCGGAGCGCCTTCTGGAGCTCGCCAATCGCCTCGTCGAGCAGCCCCATCTCCTTGAACGCAATGCCGAGATCATAGTGTGCCTGATGATCCTCGACCGCGATATTCTGATCGAGGGCGCGCTTGAATTCCGCGAGTGCCTCGCGAAAGGTTTCGTCCTCATCGGCAGAGATCGTCGTCGTCTCGGTGCGCATCCGGGAGGAGCGCGGTCCGACATCGTCGTTGACCATCGCGCCGAAGTCGATGAAGCCGTCGGCCGTCTCTT
The DNA here is from genome assembly GCA_039933845.1 of Gemmatimonadota bacterium. Lineage (GTDB taxonomy): Bacteria > Gemmatimonadota > Gemmatimonadetes > Gemmatimonadales > GWC2-71-9 > Palsa-1233. The sequence continues at coordinate 20,325 of JBDTNH010000011.1, read as the reverse complement.
CGGGTGCCGCATCAGGCACCATCTTGCGCAGGGCCGCCTTGGCACCGGCGTGGGTGTCGTCGATCTCGAGGACGCGGCGATACACCGCGATGGCCTTCTCATGTGCCTCGAGACGTCCGAGTGCCCCAGCAAGGTCCATGTAGGCCGTACAGAGCCGCGCGGGGTCGCGCATCCTGGCCGCAATCTCCACGCGCGCCTGATGTCGATCGACGGCCGCCGGCTGCGCCTCGATCAGTTCGGTGGCGACCTGGAACGCTCGATCGAACTGCTCGGCCTCGAGGTAGCCCGCCATCGAACGTTCGAGCGCCTCGACCGCGCCCTGTCGGTCGCCCTGATCGAGCCGGACATGGGCGTCGGCACGGACAGCGAGTGGGGTCTGATCTTCGCTGGCGGCCAGAGGCTGGGACGTTCCCCCCCCTGCACTCGCGGCGCCGGCCGACGCGTCCGCCGGCGCCGACACCGGTTCGGTATCGAGGAAAACGATCCCGTCGACCGCCGGCGAGCCAACCGGCTCCAACCCGACATCGGGAATCTCGCCTGGGCTCGGTGCCGACGTGCCCGGGCTGGTCGACTGGAGTCCATCGAGGGTGATCGTTGCATCCGCGGCCGCATGAGACGTTTCGCTGTCCATCGCCGGACCCTCGAGGCCAGCCATCCGCACCGTCGAGCCGACCGCCTCGGCGGTGACCTCGAACCCGGTGAGACCTGCCACGTGTCCATCGTGCTCCGCGCTGGTTGCGGCATCGGGAAGGTCGACAAACTCTTCGCTGGCCCGCTCCAGCCCTTCGATCGCCGTCGGATCGGCTTCGAGGTCGCCGGGCGCGACCGACGTGGGATCGAACACCAACTCCCCGCTCGTTTCGGCCGTGCCCCCCATGGCGATCGAGGTTGCATGCGCCCCGCGTTGTCTATCGGTGTCGAGAAACACCAGCCCGCTGGCGCGATCACCTGCGCCGCCCTGATCCACATCATCAGGTTCAACCTCACGCCCCAACAGCGCGTTCACGGTCCTGCCGAGTTCGCGCCAACCGGGGAAGTCTGCGGCGAGGCGCTCGAGGTCGAGCGCTGCCTGATCGCTCTCTCCCCGATGCTGCATCTGAGCTTGATACTGCTCGAGATTCTGACGAACCTCGTAGATGACCTTCTTGCGGGCCTGAAAGCGCGCAAGCTCGAGGTAGCTACGGACCCGACTGGGATCGAGGCGAAGGATCTTGCCGCAGAGCGCGATGGCGTTGTTGAAGAAGCCCTGTTCGCCGTAGCGGGCCGCCGCCTGCTCCCACGCCTCGCAGGCCGCCTGGTCGTTCCCCTCTCGCTGCTCGAGGTCGCCAATACGGTTGTAGAGCGACGGATCGGCGCCGTGCTCCCCCGATTCGGCCTTGTGGATGGCCTGACGGTAGAGATCAATGGCAGAGCGCCACTCGTCGCGTTGCTCGTGCTGGCGTGCGGCGACTTTGAGCTTGTCAAGCGACATGGCGGACCGGGCTGAAGGAGACCCAAGTTGAATCAGGACTTGAGCTTTGAAGATTAGGCCCCGGCAGGGGTGGGCACAAGTTCCAGCCCGGGGAATGACCCCCCCCGGCGCGATCGCGTCGTCCCACCAGCCACCGCACGATGGGGGCCATCGTCCGGCCACCCTCCCGGGGTGCTCGTCCGATCAGCACTGAGTATCGGCGTAGCACTCGGCCCGAAGCAGTTCCGGGTTCCCGGGATCACCCTGAAACGCGAACTCGAAATAGATGAAATTCGCGCCCTGCCCGATGACCCGAATCGCTCCGTAGCGGCGGAAGCCATCAGGGCCGTCCATTTCGATGACATACCCGCTCCCAGCGGTGACCGTCACCGAATTGCGGGCATACCCCGTCGCGGGTGCCAGGTCGATGTCCGCGAGGGTCGACACCAGGGTCGGCCACGCCAGAATCCGCACTCCTGCACGGACGGGCGTGAGCAACAGCTCACCGCCGACCAGGTCGAGCGCCAGGTCGATGGTCGGATCGGATTCGCCTCCCACCCAACCCAGCTCGTTGCGGGTGGCACGCTGGTCGGCATCGAGATCGCGCCAGAAGGTGAAGCCGGCGAACAACGGAGCGACCTGGGCCGCGCGCAGCTCAAGCACCTCCGACCCATACCGCGGGGTGTCGAAACGGATCGGCGAATAAGCCGAGACACCACCATCGACCGACTCACCGTTCACCCGGAAGCAGCGCGGTACCGAGTTGGCGAGGGCCGAAACGACGAAACGGGGGGCTACCGTGGTGCCCTCGACTGACCATGGCTCGAGGCAAAGACCGGCATCGAGGTCGTACCCGGCGCTCCAGACCGTGTACTGCCGAAAGTTGACGGGGTTGGACTGGTAGGAATCGTCCGACCACATCAGCTCGATGGCATTGTCGAGGGTCGTGCTCGTGAGCGAGGCAGGTGCCCGCAACCCAGTGCCTCCCGGTCCGAGGACCCCATCGGTCGAACACCCTGCGACCGCCAGCAGGAATACTCCGATCATTGCATTGCGCACCGCACACTCCAGTTGAGGACAGTCCACCACCTCGCATGCTCCGTGCCGGACCGCAAACCCAGCAAAGACGGGCTTCGTGGGTGGACCACGTCCTCAAAGTGTCGAAATGCCGGACACCGTCGACAGCAGTCCCGACACTATTGCGCGAGCGTGGTCTGGTTGTAGTCGAACTTGATGTCGGGCAGCGACAGGAGGTAGACGTTGAAGAACAGAGCGAAGTTCCCGTTGGCGCTCCGGGAGAAATTGAACTCGGCGCGCCAATCGTGGAGGTCCCGTTGGAGCTGGACCTGTTGCGACTCGAAGCGCGCATCGGTGATGTTGTACTGGGTGCTCCAGCGCACGTTCCAGAATGTCGTCGGCGAAAAGCTCAGGTTGAGGTTGACGCTGCTCCGTGCCTCGGGAGTGGTCTGGAAGCTGGAGCCGATGATGTCAAACGGATCACTCCCTGGGGTGCCACCCGGGTTGATCGGGACCGGCGCCGACGACCCGAACGCGCCAGGTCGCTGACGGCTGAGCGAGTAGGACACACCGGCACGGAACCCACCGCGCTGGAGTCCCGCCATCGCAGGATTCCCCATCGCAAAGCTGCCGGGCCGGAGGCGGCGGTCCGACGCGGCAGTGAAGTCCGGTGGCAGCGTATCGGGCCGCTCCCGCTCCACCCCACCCCTGCCCAGTCCGAAGAGGCTCCCGATCGATCGGAAGGTTGCCCCGGTGAGCGTGAAGCTCGCCTGGACACTCGAGAGGAACGGCGCGAACGTCGCGGTGTCGGTGCCGACCCTTCCCTTCCAGAGGTCATGCGTCAACGAAAGTGACAATCCCTGGATCAGGTCGCTGCTCACCTGATTGGTGAGTGATTGTGTGGTGAAACCCGTGCGACCAGGCAACTTCGCCTGCTCGAAGTCATATCCAAAGGCCGACGTGGTCAACGCCAGCAACGTCGTTGGCCGGACGCTTCGTTGGTCGGTGGTGTCACCGGCCGCAGCCCGCGGCTTGGCCTCGAAGGTGTTCGAGAGCTGGATCGTCACCATCATCCGCGACGGGGCGACCGTGGTCTGACCGGGAATGGCGGCCGCAAATGCATCGGGCAGCGTCGCCTCGGGCGAATAGTCGAACGTCAGCCGCGGCGCGAATTTGTGGCGGAGACGAGCGTAGGGCCCCACGCCCGTCGAGAGGAAGCCATAGAAGCTTGGTGTCGCTTGCAACCCGAGCTGCACCCGCTTGTTCTGCTGGACCCACTCACCGTTGGTCGCGGCATTCCGGATCCGAAACGCCTGGCTCGGCAGGGCATTCCTGACCGAGATGCTCGGGATGACATTCCAGGAGCTCTTGAACAGTCCGGGCAGGTTCACGCCGGTCTCCCAATTGAGCACCGTCTGGAAGTCCCCCCCCCTGACCTGCGAGACCGTGATCGAGTCGCCCTCCTCGGGCGTGCTCAGATCGGGGATCCGCGTGCTGGTCACGCGACGGCCTGTCTCCTGCCGATCGGCGTAGGTGACATCGTTGTTCCAGGTGAACGACCCGAAGGTGAACGGGGTATTGAGCCGAATCGTGCTGATCCGGGATGACCCCGTGGACAGCAGGGTGTCGATCGCACCACCCGACACCACCTGGAGTGGCCCCTGGGGTGTCTTGAAGGTGAGGTCGTTGGTGGCGCTGAAGGTCGGGGCCCACGTCACGAGGCTCCCGAAGGCAAACGCCGACGGCGTGACGGTCAGCGACGGCAGCGTCATCTGGCCGCTCCCGTCACTGACATTCTGGCGACGCGTCGCGCCGAGCGTGATGTCCCCCCAGGACTGCTTGCGGTTGAAGCTCGCGGCCGAGGTGATCTGTCGGGTTGACAGGAGCGGATCGACGGCGTTGCCCGCCTGGATCCGCGAATCGGTGATATAGTCGAGCTGCAGGTTGAGCTGTGACCGGGCGCTGAACGCCTGCCGATGGCTCCACTGGATCTGGGTCGAACTCGAGCCACCGATTTCCGATTGCCGATTGACCGCGAGCCCACCATTGATGAACCGGTTGCGCCAGTTGTAGTTGATCGCCGCCCCGTACTGGATGTAGCGCGACGCGAACCAGTCGAACCGCACCGTGGCGTCGAGGTAATCGTTGGGCGCCCAGTAGTAGCCGACATTGGTCACTTGTCGTCGATAGCCACGCGTCGGCCGCACGATGTCATTGAAACCGAACTGCGGAATCAGGATGCCGGACCGCCGGCCGGGCTTGGTGTCCTGGAAGAGGAACGGCAGCCAGATCACCGGCACATCGCGGATGAAAAGCACCGCCGGCCGCGCGACCATGTACGAGTTGGTGACCCATTTCACTTCGCCGGCCTGGAAGTGATAGTGGGCCTCGGGCAGGTCACAGGAAGTGAACTCACCGTTCGCGGCAAAGAGCCGCGACGACGCCGAATCCACGGCGAGGTTGCCGCGCACGAACCAGCTCGCCCCGAGTTCATCGAAGGTGGTGAACGCCTCATCAAAAACGCCCCGGTTCACACAGGTGTCGAACCGGAGCGTCCGTCCCACCGCGATCTTCGATTCCTCGAAGAGTCGGGGCTCCCCGCTCGCCACGAGGAGGCAGCCGGGATTGTCGTAGACTATTCGTTCGGCCTCCATGATCGTGCCGTCGCGACTCGTCGCGGCGCGGCCGCCGAGCACGACGGTCTCGGAGTCGGCGACGAGGCGCGCAGAATCGCCCAGGTATCGGGTGACCGCAAAGCCCGGTCGCGTGAGTAGCGACTGCATCACCGAGTCGGGGGCGGGGAATGTCCGCTCTGGAGCCGTCGGCAGGCCAAGGCGCCTGGCCGTCGCCGTGTCGAGCTCGCGCGCAGCGCCTCGGCCCTGTGGCAGCGTGTCCCGTGTCTGACCCCTGCCCTGCCGGACGACGCTATCGCGCCGCACCGGTACCTGCGCCGCGGCGCGGCTCGGCAGGCCAAACACCCCCACCAGCAGGACAAGTCCGGCGGCGACTTGGCGGCGGCGCTTCCGATCGATCAGCCACGTCCCCATGACCCCGAGTTCATAGAGGACCAGAAGCGGGATCATGAAGACCATCATCAGCACGACATCGCCACCCGGCGAGAGGAGCGCGGCGGCGATGGACGAGAGCAGAATCGCGAATCGGCGAAACTGGCTATAGCGCTTCGCGCTCATCACGCCGAGAAATCCCAGCATGACCATGACCAAGGGCAACTCGAAGGAGAGGCCGAGGCCGATCACGATCGCTGAGCTGAAGGAGAAGTAGGCGTCGTAGGTGATCAGGGTGTTGAAGACGTCGGGGAAGTAACCGAGCAGGACGCTCAATCCCCGCGGCAGCACGAAAATCCATCCCGCCGCTCCCCCGATCAGGAAGAGAACCAGGCCGATGCCCAGCGCCGGGATCACGGCCTTCCGCTCGCGTTCGTAAAGTGCGGGGGAGAGGAACGCCCAGATCTGGTAGATGATCGCGGGCGACGCGAGCACGATGCCGATGATCGCGCCGATCTTGAGCGTGATGAAGAAGGGTTCGGTGATCTGCAGCACCGTGAACTTGCCACCGGGCAGGTACGGCGCGATCGGGGCCTTGAAGTGGGTGATCAGGTCCATGTTGAAGACGGACCAGAGGCCGATTCCGACGCCGACGATCACCGCGCCGATCACCTTGAACAGCCGCGACCTGAGCTCCTCGAGGTGGTCGAGGAATGGCATCTCACCGGGGACGGGAGACATGCCGCCGGATGTTAGCGGAGGTCGCGCAGCCGCACGACGGCCAGATCGTACTCGTCGGTGCCGCGGTACTGGGCGGTCGCCACCTTCTCGAACCAGCGCCGTGCGGCGACGCGATCGCCCGCCTTCTGGGCCCGGTCACCGAGCTTGTACAACGCCGAGGCGGCCTTCATCGATTCCGGGAACTTCGTCGCGACTTCCCGGTAATAGGCTTCGGCCGTGTCGGGCAGGGTGGTGACGTACGACTCGGCGATCCCGAAGAGGGCGTCCGGTGCGAGCGAGGAAAGGGGATGGGTCACCAGCAACTGCTGGAAGACATCTCGTGCCGTACCGAAGGCGCCCTGATTGAGTTGGGCGTTGCCAGCCTGGAGCATCTGCTGGGCCGTCGGGACGCCAACCGCTGCCGTGCCCGTCGTATCCTGCTGGGCGTTGAGCGCCGCCTGGCGCGCGTCCAGTTCCGAATAGAACTCCGACACCCGACGGCTGCTCTGATCGATCCGCTCCTGCAGCTGGCCCATCGAACGACGAATCTCGAGGAGATCGGCCGAGCTCTCGCCCTTGGCGAGCGAGATGGCCCGCTCGGTCTGCTTGAGCGAATCCATGATCGACTGCTGGATCACGGCGATGTCGCGGAGCGACGCGAGATGCGTGGAATCACGACGCTCCTGCTCCCGTTGGTTCATGGCGATCTGGGTCTCCAGCCGCTTGATCGCACCCGAAGTCGCGCACGCAGAGAGCCCCACGAGGAGGAGCAGCGTGTGCCGGGCCCGGATCGCCATGACTCAGTTCCTCGGCGCGACGAGCATCTGGCCGCCGGCCACGACATCGAACTCGGCCCGACGATTCGCCGCCCACGCGGATTCGTTCGACCCGACCTCGACCGGCACTTCTTCACCGAGTGACGCGGTCTCGATTCGACCAGCCTCGACCCCAACTCGCGTCAGGAAGTCCTTCGCCGCAACAGCGCGCCGCATGCCGAGTGCCAGATTGTACTCGTCAGAACCACGCTCGTCGGCGTGACCGACCACTCGGATTCGGAGATTCGGATTGGCGCGCATGATGGCGGCCTTCCGATTGAGGAGGGCCTCATCGACCAGCCGGATCGAATACTGGTCGTAATCGAAGTGCACCGTCGCCGCGAGCTCATTCACCAGCTCGGCCCGGAGCGCTTCCATCCGGCGTGCCTCAGCCTCGGCTGCGGCCTTGGCGGCGGCGATTGAATCGGCACGGGCCTGATCGGCGCCACTGTTGCCGGCTACCTGGCCACCGGTCTCGACTGGCGTCGGGATCATGGCGGGCTGCTCTTTCTTGCCGCACGCTGCTACGAGGATCAGGGCGGACACCATGGCGAAGCGACGGAACATAGAGACTCTCCAGAGTCAGGATACGGGACCGGTCAGGCGCGGTGACCACGCGGGCATTCGCGCGGCACTACTCAGGTTGGTCAGTTGTCGAAGCCGTGAGGATTCGAGGTCGAGCACCCACAATTGCGCCGGGCCACCGCGGTCGGACTTGAACACCAGATGGCGTGAGTCGGGCGCCCAACTGGCGTCCTCGTTGCGGCCGACCGAGGTCACGGCAGTTGCCCGTCCGCTCCCGAAGTCGTACACCAGAATCTGGCGCCCACCGGCAATGTCACGACTGAAGGCGATCCGCTGCCCGTCTGGCGACCAATCGGGGACGAACGATGACCCCGTGCCGGAGCCGTCCGCGGGCACGAGGGCCCGCTGATTCGACCCATCGGCGTCCATCACATAAATCTGGGGTCGACCCGAGCGATCCGACAGGAACGCAACTCGCCTACCATCAGGAGAATAGGCTGGCGACATGTTATCCGCCAGTTTCCGCCCCACGGTGAGCCGGGTGACGCAGCACATCCGCTGGATATCGACCCTCATGATATCGGTGCCATCTTCGGTACTGGCCGCGAAGAGCATCTCCCGGCCGTCGGGCGAGAAGGTGGGGGTGAGGAAATTCCCGAGGCCATTGGTGCCAGGAACGGTCTGGCGGCTGCCGGAGATGAGATTCTGGATGATCACCGGGGCGGCATTGTCGCGGAGCTCCATGAAGGCGATCCGCTGGCCGTCTGGGGCCCAGGCCGGCGACATCGCAATCCCGGTCCCCCGGCTCAGCTTGCCCAGATTGGCACCATCCGCGTCGAGCGTCCAGATGTCGTCCGCCCGCTGGAAAAGCATCTTGGTCGCCGCAATCCCCGGCGAACCGGTCATCGCCAGGATCAGCTCATCGCTCAATCGGTGGATGCCGAGACGCTGGGCTCCCGTGCCCGCCGGATCGATGCCGCGTTGAACCCGGAGTCGGAGCGAATCGGCCAGGAGGTTGTGCAGCCGAGCCTCGACCCCTCCGGCGACCGGGCGAAGCTCGACTGCCCACGCCAGGCCATACTGGCGCCAAATACCCAAATTGAGATCGCCCTGTTGGGGCGCGGCGCTGTCGGGAACGAACGCCATCTCGAACCGATCCGAAAAGTCGAGATCGCGTTCGACAATCTTCCGCACGGAATCGAGTCCGGGCTGGGCGAGGACGATCACGCCGGCGCGGGCACCCGCCCGGTAGGTGATGCCGAGCCGGATCACGTCCTGCTGCGCGGCGGCCACCGAGACGAGCGGGCCGAACGGCAAGAGACTGAAGGCGAGCAACCATGGGGACAGACGCTTCACTGCTTCTCCGGTGTGAAGGCGAACGAGATCGGGAGTGATTCACCGTTGTAGCTGGCTGGCAAGGGTCCGAAGGCCTTTTCACTCGCGGCTCGTTCGATGGCACCGCGCGCGCTGGTATTGAAGGTGAAATTGGTCGACGGCCGGTCAATCTTCACATCGGTGACGCTGCCATCGCGCTGAATGGTGAAGGTGACGTCCACCCGCAGCCGAAGCCCACTCGACGCCGGGTTTGTCCAACGACGCTTGATCTCGGTGACGATGTTGTCGAGATAGGCCTGATCCGAAAACCGGATTCCCGCCTGGGTGAAGGTCAGCTCATCGTTGCCGGTGCTCGGCGTCACACCCGGCAGCGGTGTGACATCGCTCCGGGTCTGCAGCGTGGGATCGTTTCGGACCACCTTGTCTGGCGTCTTGACCGGCTCGGGCGGCTTCTCGGGAACCTTGGCCGGCGCCTTTTCGGGTGGCGCTTCGGGGACCTTGGCGGTTGGCGTCGCGGCTTCGGCGGCACGGCGTGGTGCCTGACGCGGGGCCGGTGCGGCGACCAGATTGACCTGGTAGACCACCGACGACGGCGGCTCGACGGTGAACGCCAGCGCCACCAGGCCGACCATCAACACCAGATGCACCACGATCGTCCCGACCAGGCCGGCGCGGTGCTCACGCGGGTCCAGGGCGGCCATCATCGCCGCGTCTCAGGCTCGGCGACGAGTCCGATCTTGGTGATGCCCGCCGACTGTACCACCCCCATCAGCTCCATGATGACGCCGAGGTTCACGCGTGCATCTCCCCGGACGTACACCTGCTCGACATTCTTGAGCTTGAGCACGGTCGGGAGGTTTGCCTTGAATTCGGCCATCGACACCGTCGCATCGTCCATCGCGATCTTGCCATCGCGCGTGACGGAAATGGTGAGGCCCTCCTGGGCGTCGAGCGGTCGCAGGGCGGCCTTCGGGAGTTCAACATCGAGTCCGGCCTGCAGCATCGGGGCGGTGAGCATGAAGATGATCAGCAGCACCAGCACCACGTCGACGAGATTGATGATGTTGACGTCGGCATTCAGGTGACGCTTGCGGCGTCCGGTCCCGATTCCGCGGAGCGCCATCCTAGAGCCGTCCCTCGCGTCCGAGCGCGGCAATCTCGCCCTGCGCGGTCCGCTCGAGTTCGCCTTCGTATCGCTCGATGCGCGAGGTGAAGAGATTGTACGCAATCACCGCCGGAATCGCGGCGGCCAGTCCCGCCGCGGTCGCGAGCAAGGCGTCGGCGATCCCGGGAGCCACGGCCGCGATGTTACTCGATCCACTGCCGCTCGCGATGCCCGTGAACGACTGCATGATGCCGAGCACCGTGCCGAAGAGGCCAAGCAACGGCGAGGTCGACGCGATGGTCGCGAGCCATGGAATCCGGCGCGATGCGCGCTCGGCTTCCGCGCGCACCTGCGTATCCAGCGCCAGCGTGAGCGCCTCGAGTTGTGTCAGCGACAAGCCACTCCGGGAAACGCCCTCGCGCTCGTTGGCGCCGCGCAGGTCGGCAAGGAATCCCGCGACCGTCCGGACGATATCGGCGAACGGCGAACGACCGAGGCCAGCGACCACCTGCTCACGCGCCTCGAGCGAGGTGCGACCGGCGATCGCATGATCGAAATTCGCCCGGAGCGTCTTGAGCCGTCGGAATTCGACCGATTTCGAGAAGATCACATACCAGGACACGAGCGAAAACACGGCGCAGATCACCAACACCACCAGCGTCTCCATCGAGGCCGACGTCAGCAGCCCGAGGAGGTCCATCGAAGCATTCGTGGTGCCTGGTTCCATCAGCCGACCGTCCCTTCAAACCAGGTGGCGAGTGCGGTGAGTCCTTCACTGAATGCGACCTCGGGCGTCCAGCCCAGCTCCCGGGCAGCCTTCGCGGTGTCGAGGCACGAGCGAAAGAGCTCACCCGGCCGTTCGGCGACATGTTCGACCGGCACCTCGTGTCCGAGGGCCGACATCACGTGGCGCGCCAGTTGGTTGACGGTTGTCTCGGTGCTGGTCGCCACATTGAAGGCGGGGACGTCCAAACGGTCCCCCCACTGCACGTGCGCCACGCTCGATGCCAGCACGCTCGCCCGGGCCACATCCTTCACGAAGACATAATCCCGGGTCTGCTCGCCGGTCCCGAAGATCGTGATCGGCGTGCTCCCGAGGACGCGTGAGACAAAGATCGAGACCACGCCGGCCTCGGATTTGGGGTCCTGGCGCGGGCCGTAGACGTTCGAGTACCGGAGCGCCACGCCCTCAAAGCCGCTGAGCATCCCCATCACCCGGAGGTAGTGCTCGCTCGCAAGCTTGCTCACCCCATAGGGTGAAATCGGCAGGTTGGCGGTCGGCTCGGGTGTCGGGATGATCGAGGGGTCGCCGTAGACCACACCACCACTCGACGCGAAGATCACTCGCTTGACCTTGCCGCGACCAGCGGCAGCGAGGAGGTTCGCGAAGCCCACGAGGTTGGTGGACGCATCGGCGGCAGGATCCTCGACCGAGACGCGCACATCGATCTGCGCCGCCTGATGGTTGAGCACGTCGAACCCGCCGTCGATCAACAGTTCGGCCGCCTCGCCAGAGCGAATATCGGCCTGAACGAACACGGCACCGTCGGGTACCTGCTCCCGTTTGCCGCGAGAAAGATTGTCGAGACAGGTGACCGACCAGCCGGCGGCGAGGTACGCCTCGGCGATGTGCGATCCGATGAAACCGGCGCCGCCGGTCACGAGAACTGAGCCGCCCATGAAACGCCTCCGCGACGGGCACCATGGGTGCCCGTCGTGCAGGGGGAAGGAAGGATGTCGGGAGGGAAGATAGCGGGGCCGTCGACCCCGCTTCAGGCCAATTGCCTCAGTGGGGCAGCGTCATGGTCCGCACCACCCGTGAGCCGTCCGGCAGGGAGCCAGAGCTGACCTGGATCAGGCGAATGGTGCTTGTGGTGGGTCCCACGTGGATGACCTGGGCCGAGCCGATCTCTTCGTCGATGGTGCCGGCAGCGTTGATGCGCGGTGTGGGGTCGCGCCGGATGCTCACGAAGTCTCCGATGCGCATCCCGTCGTCAGCGCCCAAGTCGGTGAACATGACGGAGCTCGACATCAACAGTGCGCGCACAGTGTGAGGGCCGAGAAGCGTCCCCACCGGGCCGTCGGCCCTAATCGGCTCGACCTGACCGGGGTCGATCGTCGCCGCGGTCGGCAGCACCACCTGCTCGCCACGAACGGGACCGAACACGGCGGCCACATGGGTGAGCGTCTGATGCTCCCCCACCGACTCGACCACCACCAGGCCGGTCGGCGTGATGATCGTTCCCCACGCACCCTTCGGTGACGGGGCCCGCGTCGCGATGGTCAGCGTGTCGCCGGGACGGTAGCTGCCGCCGTCGGGCGGGGTCACCGCGAACTGTGATCCGAGGGCGACCACGGCCGCCGAGCCGCCATAGATGTTCCGTGGTGGGGTCGTGGGACCCAGCGCCTTCCCGTAGGGCATTTCGGCACCCTCGGAGAGGAATGGCGCGCTGCGCTGCTCACCGACACGCACGGGGCGATAGGGCTTCTCACGGTAGGACCTGAGGGCGTCCTCGACGGTTGGGGCCTTCCGCATGAAGAACGGGACGTTGCCCTGGTCGTTCGCCTGGTCCTGAGCGAGGAGGGGCATGGCGCCACCGAGGGTCGCCAGGATCAGGAGCATCGAAGTAGTGCGCATCAGGCCTCCAAAAGGGGCGTCAGGTGCCACTCAGTCCCAGCCAATGGAACTCGCTACACCGGAATCGTAACCGACTGTGGGAGTATCGGCTGGGGTCTCGGGAGTCGGAAGCCAGCCTCTTGACCTCCGACCCCAGACCGGTTCCTAGAATGGCAGGTCATCATCCTCGGCGTCGAGCGCGTCGGGGAAATCGTTGAAGGATTCGCTCTTCTTGTCCGTTCCGCTGCCCTCGTCGCCACTCGAGCTGCCAGCACGCTTCGAGCCGCCACGCGAGCCGCTCCACGAGCCGCCGCCGCTGTCGTCGTCGCCCTTGCCCCCGAGCAAGATCAGTTCCCGGCAATTGATCTCGGTGCTGTACCGCTTCTGCCCGTCCTTGTCGTCCCAGGTGCGGTACTCGATCTCGCCCTCGATGTAGACCTTCTCGCCCTTCTTGCAGTACTTCTCGGCGATGTCCGCGAGCTGCTGCCCCTTGTTGGCATTCCAGCAGATGATGCGATGCCACTGCGTCTTCTCCTGCCGGTTGCCGTCCTTGCCGGTCCACTGGCGTGAGGTCGCAAGCGAGAGGGTGGCAACGCGATTGCCGGTCGCGCCGGCGGTCCGGACTTCCGGGTCCGCGCCGAGGTTGCCGATGAGGATGACCTTGTTGAGGGACTTGCTCATGTTGTGCTCCAGCGTCGTCTGTGTGCGAAGGAACTGCCGTGGACCTGTCGGGAAGATCGGCGGCAGCGATGTGGCGATCGGTCACCCCTCACTGCGGTGGGGCACCGGTTGGCGCAGGCGGTCGCCATGAAAGTACCAAGGCGTCCTCGTGGGGGCGACGGTAGTAGCCCCGGCGAACCCCCGCGGCGAGGAATCCGACGGCCCGATACATCGCCTTGGCTGCCTCATTGCCCATCCGGACCTCGAGCCAGACAGACGCCGCACCGCCTGCCACCAGCGCGTCGAGAGCCTGCATGAGTAGCGTTCGCCCGAGTCCCATTCCACGTGCCTCGGGTGCCACGGCGATGCTGAGGATTTCGCCTTCGTCAGCAGCCACACGGCCGAGCACCGACCCGATGATCACCCCAGCGGCATCGATCGCCGCGAGCGAGATGGCGCCCGAGGTCGTCATCGCCTCGGTCAACATCTCTGACGACCACGGATCGCTGAACGCCGCCTGCTCGAGGAGGGTGAGCGCGCCGAGGTCAGCCGGGGCGGTAGGTCTGATCCGGAAGGGCTCGACCATGCTTCCTCTCCCAGACCGCCTGTGCCTCGACGGGTCGACCATAGGTTGGCGTCCACCGACCTGGATCGGCGACGGGTTCGCTGCCACCCGGAATGTCGGCAAGTAACAGCAGGGTCCGGGCATCGGGGAGTGCCTCAGTGCCGGTGACTGGTGCGACCGCAGTCGCTGCCTGCACCGCGTCCGCCAATTGTTCCGAGATGTCCCCCACGATTGCCGATGGCGAGCCGAAAACAGCAAGGTCGGTGGGTGACATGCTCCGGGGGGGGCCGCCGACCGGAACAATCCCGTCGGGTCCGATATCCCAGCAGCCAGCATACACGTCACCACGCAAGGCATCGGAGAGTGCGAGCAGGCGACCACCGGCGGTCGGGAGGTGGGGCAGCCCCTGGATCAGCAGCGAGGGAGCCACGCGCCAGGCCACCGCGGGTCGACCCCAGACCAAGGCCTTGGCGATCGAGGTCGCAACTCGGAGCCCCGTGAACGATCCTGGCCCGTCACCGCTCAGCACCACGCCGATGTCACCGGGCTCGGCCCCGATGTCTCGTATCAACCGGTCGACCAGCCCGAGGGCCTCGCGGGTGTGGCGGCGCGCGCCGTCGACGTGCGCCTCGAGTCTGGTCGTCACATCGGTGACCGCCACGGTGCAGCGCGCGGTTGCCGTATCGATCGCGAGTGTGATCATGACAGCACCTCGATCCGTCGGGTGTCTTCGCCCTGATGATGCAGCTGGACACGACGGTCAGGCGGTGGTGCCCAGCTGCCGGCCCGGTCCGGCCACTCGATCAGCAGGATGTCGGCCTCCGCGGCGCCTTCCCAATCCAGGTCGGCCGCATCCTCGGGCGCCCGCAGCCGGTAGCAATCGAGGTGCAACGTGTCGCCCCGCGGCCCCGCATGCCGATGCACCAGCCCGTAGGTGGGTGATGTCCCCCCCCCTGATCCGGTGCGGGCCCGAATGAAGGCGCGTGCGAAGGTGGTCTTCCCCGCCCCGAGCTCCCCTTCGAGCCAGAGCACGCTCCCGGTGGGCAGCTCGGCGGCGAGCTGTTCGGCAAGCGCCGATACGCCGCGCTCGTCGAGGATGCTCCCGCTCATCGTCGGGCCATCCCGCGGCGGACATTGGGCGCGCCGACGGCGCGCAACTCGTTGAGCTGATCACGCAGCAGGGCGGCGACTTCGAACTCGAGATTGGCCGCGGCCTCCCGCATCTGCTGCTCGATCGCCGCCATCGCGGCCGCACGCTGGGCCGGATCCTTGAGATTGATCGGCGCCGCCGGTGTGTCGGTCTTTTTCCGGCGATCGGGACGCTCGGTCCGCTGGTCGGCGACGTGCGTCGAGAGGCGCACCTCATCGAGTGACTTGACGATGCTCATCGGCGTGATCCCATGCTCGATGTTGTGTGCCCGCTGGATGATCCGACGACGATCCATCTCCGAGAGCGCCCGCTCCATCGAGCCCGTCATCCGGTCGGCGTACATGATGACCTTGCCGTGCACGTTCCGCGCGGCACGACCGCTGGTCTGGATCAGCGAGCGATCGCTCCGAAGGAACCCCTCCTGGTCGGCATCGAGAATGGCGACGAGCGACACCTCGGGCAGGTCGAGTCCCTCGCGCAGCAAGTTGATGCCGACCAGCACGTCGAACTCGCCCAGTCGAAGGCTGCGGAGGATTTCGACCCGCTCGATCGCGTCAATGTCACTGTGCAGGTAGCGGACCCGGACACCGGCCTGCTGCAGGTAGTCGGTGAGATCCTCGCTCATCCGCTTGGTCAGGGTGGTCACCAGCACGCGCTCGCTCGCGGCGGCGCGCAGGCGGATCTCGGCCAGGAGATCGTCGACCTGACCCGTGACAGGCCGAATCTCGACCTCGGGGTCGACCAGTCCGGTCGGCCGGATGATCTGCTCGACCACCGCGCCCTCGGAGAGCGTCAGCTCGATCACGCCTGGCGTGGCAGACACCATGATCAACTGCGGCGCGAGCTCCATGAACTCCTCGTACTTGAGCGGCCGGTTGTCGAGCGCACTTGGCAGGCGGAATCCGTACTCGACCAGCGTCGTCTTGCGGGCGCGGTCGCCGTTGAACATGCCGTTGATCTGCGGCAGTGAGACGTGCGACTCGTCGACGACCGCGAGGAAGTCCGCCGGGAAGTAGTCGATCAGGCAGGCTGGCCGCTCACCCTCGACCCGGCTGCTCAGGTGCCGCGAATAGTTCTCGATCCCGGAACAGGTGCCGACCTCGAGCAACATCTCGACGTCAAACGTCGTGCGCGACTCGAGCCGCTGTGCCTCGAGCAGTTTCCCGGCCATCCGGAGCTCGCGCAACCGTTCCGCAAGCTCGTCCTTGATCCGTCCGACGGCCCGCTCGACCGTGGCACGCTCGGTGACGAAGTGCTTGGCCGGATAGATCGCCGCGCGATCGAGTTGCGTGATGGTGTTGCCGGTGAGCGGGTCGAAGCGCGAGATGCGCTCGATTTCGTCGCCCCAGAGTTCGATCCGGACCGCTTGCTCATCGTACGCCGGAAAAATCTCGACGGTGTCGCCGCGAACGCGAAACGTCCCCGGATCGAACGCGACATCGTTGCGCTGGTACTGGATGCCGACCAGGTCCTGCAAGATGGCATCGCGCCCACGCGTCTCGCCCTTGGCCAATTCGACCATCAGGGCACGGTATGCGGCGGGATCACCGAGGCCGTAGATCGCGGAGACCGTTGCCACGATCACCACGTCATCGCGCTCCATGAGCGAGGAGGTCGCGCGGAGCCGCAGCCGCTCGATGTCCTGGTTGATCGACGCATCCTTCTCGATGTAGACGTCGGTCGAGGGGACGTAGGCCTCGGGCTGGTAGTAGTCGTAGTACGACACGAAGTACTCGACCGCGTTGGTCGGCAGGAACTGCTTCAGTTCACCGTAGAGCTGCGCGGCGAGGGTCTTGTTGTGGGACATCACCAGCGTCGGCTTGCCGTAGTTGGCGATGGTATGCGCGAGGGTCATGGTCTTGCCGCTGCCAGTCACACCGAGCAGGGTCTGATAGCGATCGCCTCGAAAGAGGCCGGCCGTCAGCTCCTCGATAGCTCGAGGCTGGTCGCCGGCTGGCTGGAACGGGGCGCGAACCTCGAAGCGTGGCATCTGGTAAAGATAACAGGGTTTTCGGGGGCTGTTCGGGGGGACGACTCGAGAAGCAGCGAGAAGTCATCCCGAGTGCAGGCGGCAGAGCCGCCGGAATCGAGGGATCTGCACGTCGGACGCTCGGAAGGTGCAGATTCCTCGACTGCGCGGCCAGATGGCCGCTTCGCTCGGAATGACATCGCTTCTCGCTTCTCGCTTCTCGCTTCTCGCTTCTCGCTTCTCGCTTCTCGCTTCTCGGACATACATATCTTCCCGCCATGACCACCTACCTCCTCAAGACCGAACCGTCGGTCTACGGCTTCGATGATCTGATGCGCGACAAGCGCACCGTGTGGGACGGCGTCGCCAACGCGCAGGCACTGATCGTCCTCCGCGCGATGAAGCGTGGCGACGAAGTGCTGATCTATCACTCGAACGAGGGGAAGGCCATCGTCGGCATCGCCAAGGTGGCGAAGCAGGCCTACACAGACCCGAGGCTCGACGACCCGAAGCGTGTGGTGATCGACGTGCAGGCGGTGAAGCCGCTCGCCGAGCCGGTGACGCTCGCGGCGATCAAGGCAGTGCCTGGGCTCACGGAGTTGGCGTTGGTACGCCAGAGCCGGTTGAGTTGTATGGAAGTGAGTGTGGCGCACCGGAAGTTGTTGGCGAAGCTCGGGGTCAGTTAGGCGCGAGAGCCTGCCCTGAGCAACGCCGAAGGGTCAGGTCGTGCGGCAAGGCACAGTGATAGTGCCGCGCCAAGAATCCGTACAGCCCGACCTACTCCGGCTGAAGTTGCACCTCCAGACTGATGGTTCCGAAGAGACAGCCCTCCGATTGGACTTTGAGACCGGACTGCGTGTACTCGCGGTACCCGGCTCGTTTAGCGGTCAGCCGGTAGGTGCCTGTCCGCCCCTGTCCTGCCGCCATCGTCGTGACAAGGCCATCGCCATTGTAGCCGTCGACGCGGAGGGAATCCCGATAGGCACCCTCCTGCAATTCACCAGCTGTCGGACCGGTGAGCAGTGCGTTGCTTGGGCCGTCGAAGAACCGGGCCCGCACCGCAAACGGCGGTTCAGGTTGGGGGCAGAGCGGGCTGGAAGATGGACACGATATGCCAAGCAGCGGCAGTGCGAGCAGTGCCAACGCAGCACGAGGGAGGCGGGAGGTCTGAGCCGTGGAGTATCTCATTGTTCTTCCCCCCCCCTCCGCAGCCCCCGGGGACACGGTTCCCCGGCGGACGAGATTGCACCAACCAACCCACCTCGCCCATCACTCCGGCGTGAGGTACACGAAAAGAAATACTGGTGCGACCCCACAATCATAGGAGTTCACCCGAATCCCTGACTGCGAGTAGGCTTGATACCCCTCGCGCTTGGCCGTCAATTGGTAGGTGCCCCTCCGCCCGCGACCCGCGGCCATCTGCGCCACCAAGCCATTGGTATCAACCGCAGAAGCCCTGAGCGAATCGTGGTACGCTCCATCCTGGATCATGCCTGGTGTCGACCCCGTGAGCCGCACCCGGGTCACATCATCATGGAAGCTCACCTCGATGGCAAACTTCGGATCACCGAGGGTACAGTCCACTTGCTCCGACAATGGACATGTGAGACCAAGTAGTGGAAGCACCAGGAGCACCCACGCGGCGCGAGGCAGGCGGGAGCCAAAAGTCGTCGTGAGCCTGGTCATTGTTCTCCTCCTCCACCACCGCAACCACCGGTCGCATCGGTTCCGGGCGGAGCAGTCGGGGCCATCAGCGCATCACCCGTTGAAGTGCAGACCGAAATCTCCTGGATGGTGTAGTAGCCGACCCGCTGGTAGAACTGCTCCCTCGGCGTCGCCTTGATGGTGAGCGTGTAGTCGCCCGCCCCGACCGAGATGGTCCGGCTCGCACTCCCCCAGCCGTAAGTGGTTGTGCCCGACTGGTCGCTCCGCGACACCTCGAACTTGACCTGGATCGGAGCGATCCCGTTGGCCGTCGCTGCGGTGATCTGGCAATTGCCGGGCGTCGTGATGGCGTTGCCAGTACACCAGGAGATGTAATCAGCGCGAGGCTTTGCAACGATGGCCGCACCGACCCGAATCTGTCCCCAGCCGTAGAAATTGTTCCTCGGCGGCGTGCCTGGCTGGAACGCCGTCTCCTTGAGCCGTTGGTAAACCAGCCAGGGTGGGAAGTCAGCATCCAACATCAATGCGATCGCACCCGTGACATGGGGAGTTGATATCGAGGTCCCGCCGAAGATGCCGTAGGTACCATATGGCGTGGTCGAAAAGACATCCGAAGGAGCCGCGAAGTCGACTTCCGGCCCGTACTGGTAGTTTGGTTTGTGGACGAGGTTCACGCCATAGGCGGCAACCGCGATCGTGTTGCCTGCGCTCGCCCATTTCCCGACATCATCACTCGAAGAGCACGCGGGTGGCCCGTTTCCAGTTCCCGCAACGACCAGGATTCCCGCAGCCGCCATCCTGGTCAGTACCACCTGAGTCCAGGACCCGACGCTCCCACCGCAACTCCCAATGCTGATGTTTACCACCTGCATGCCGTTGGCCTCGGCCCACAGGAGTCCTTCGTAAACGGCTGATTCCAAGCAGCCCGCCAAGTCGCAGACTCGGACCGAATAGAGGTCGGCTTCTGGCGCGATGCCGAGCGACCCATAGGAGTTGTCCAGGGCAGCAGCCACCCCAGCTACGTTTGTGCCGTGTGCGCCCTGGAGCACACAACTACTCCCTGCACCGAACGTGTCGTAACAGCCGACTACATCGAGATCCGGGTGCGTTGCTTGGGCCCCCTCATCAAGTACAGCGATCTTGATCCCAGCCCCGCGGAGACCAAGCCCGGAATGAACGCTGTCGGCAGCAATATTGGTAAGGCCCCAAGGCACAGTTTGCGCTCGCCTGGAGGAGGCCGCCGCGGAAAACGTGGATCTCGTAGAGAGGGGGAAGTCCATCGGTCCGCTGTCGACCTCCACAATCCGCATCCACTCGAACGCCTTCAAATCATTGAGGCGGTCGAGCGGAATCGTCATCGCGGCTGGGAGGTCGCCATGAAGACGGGACTGATGGACCGCGCCCGCACCGGAAATCAACTGCCGGCGTTCGGCAGGTGCACCGGACCTGGGTCGGTAGAAGACCGTCGCGTAGCGGACACCCGGCATCATGCGCGCCTCGGCCACCGGTGCTTCGACCCGAGCCTCCAGCCCGGTGACGGGCGGCGCCTCAGATCGCGGTGGGGTGCAACTCACGGCAGCGAGCGCGACCGCCACGGAGAGCGCGAGAGCGCTGTGGGGCTGTGGGGCTGTGGGGCTGTGGGGCATGGGGTGCCTCCTGCTGGAGATTGAGCCGCTCGAATGGAGCGCTACAGGGAGCATAGCCCGGGAGAAGGGCGCACGGCAACC